>JBKJVI010000018.1:0-26480 GCA_046590225.1 Gaiella sp.
AAGGAGGCAGCGGGATGATCCGGAGCGCGTTCACGCTTCGACTCGAGCCGGAGGCCCTGCCCCGGTACAGAGAGCACCACGACAACATCTGGCCGGAGCTCGTGGCGGAGATCGAGCGCTGCGGGATCGGAACGATGAGCGCCTTCATCACCGATCCGGTCGTCTTCTACTATTCGGAGATCCGAGATCCCGACTCGTGGCAACAGCTCTGGAGCACGCCGACTCATGACAGCTGGGGTGAGCTGATGAAGCCGCTGATCGCGTTCACCGACGAGGGCAAGGTCGACGCGCACGACCTGACCGAGATCTTCCGGCTCGAGAACTCCGCGGCGCCGACGCCGCTTCGGCTCGCGTACTCGCTCCGGCTCGAACCGGGCACGCTGCCACGCTACCGCGGGCAGCATGACGAGATCTGGCCCGAGCTCGTCGAGGAGATGGGTCGCTGCGGCATCGCGCGGCTGACCGCCTTCGAAGCCGACCCGATGGTCTACTACTACGCCGACCTCCTCCAGGAGGACGCCTTCGACCGGCTCTTCGAGTCGGAGATTCACGACCGCTGGGCCGAGACATTCAAGGGCCTGATCGCCTTCGACGCCGCGGGGCAGGTCGACGTGAAGTTCATGAAGGAGATCTTTCATCTCGAGACGGGGAGAGCGTGACCGAACCCTCGGTCGCGATCGTCACTGGAGGCACGCGCGGGGTCGGGGCAGCGATTGCGCGCGCCCTCTTGGAAGACGGCCATACCGTCGTGCCGGTCGGGAGGTCTGCGACGCAGTATCCGACCGACGTGAGCGACCCCGCGAGCGTCGCGGCATTGCTCGCTGATGTCGAGTCGGAGATCGGCCGGCCCGGGATCCTCGTCAACGCGGCAGGCGTGTTCGGGCCGATCTCGCTGATCGCAGACTCCGACGAGGATACGTGGATCACAACGCTGATGGTCGATCTCGTCGGTGCATACCTGACCTGTCGTGCCTTCGTCCCCGGGATGATCGAGGCAGGTTGGGGGCGCGTGATCAACGTCTCCTCGGCTGCGTCGTTGCACCAGCCGGGGATCCTGAACAGCGCCTACGGTACGGCGAAGGCAGGGCTGAACCAGTTCACCCGCCATCTCGCGGCCGAACTCGAAGGAACCGGTGTGACGGCGAACGTCATCCATCCCGGCGATCTCAAGACCGAAATGTGGGCCGATATCAGGAAGCAGGTCGACCGGCTGGGCGAGATTGCGGCCGGTTATGCGCAGTGGGTGGACTGGGTCGAGGAGACAGGGGGTGACCCGATCGAGAAAGCGGGAGAGCTCGTGCGGCGGATTGTCGACAGCGACGTCAGCGGACGATTCCTCTGGATCGACGAGCCGCTGCAACCTACGATTGCGAGCTGGGCCGAGGACGACCAGGGGCTGCCATGGAGCCGATAGCCGGAGCGAGAGGAGAGCGACCGTGAACCGAAGTTACGATTACGTCATCGTGGGAGCAGGATCAGCCGGGTGTGCCCTCGCCCGACGTCTCTCCGACGATCCCGAGGTGAGTGTTGCCCTGATCGAGGCCGGCGGATCTGACCATCGGGACGAGATCACCTCGCCGACCGAGTACTTCAAGCTCTGGGGCACCGATGCCGACTGGGGCTACGAATCGGTCACCCAGCCCGGTACCAAGGGACGGATCCACGGGATGCCGCGCGGGAAGGTCCTCGGCGGCACGAGCAGCATCAACGGGATGGTCTACCTGCGTGGCGCCCGCGAGGACTTTGACGGCTGGGCGGAACGGGGATGCTCCGGGTGGGACTGGGACGCGGTCGAGCGCGCGTACGAGGACATGGAGGCCGTGCTTCGGCCCGACCTCGTCGGCGATCGCAACCCGCTCTCGGAGGTGTTCCTCGCGGCGGCCGAGCAGACGGGGCTACCACCAAACCCGTCCTTCGACTCGGGCTCGCTCGCGGGTTCGGGTTGGAACCGCTCGACGATCAGGAGCGGCCGCCGCAACAACTCCTTCCAGGCGTTCGTTGCTCCCGTCGCCAACCGGCCCAACCTGAAGGTCATCTCCGATACGGTCGTCCATCGCTTGCTCGTCGACGCTCACGGAACCGTGTCGGGGGTCGAAGCCTCCTCCTCCGTCGGCGGCGCATCGTGGCGCATTGAATGCAGCGAGGTGGTGTTGTGCGCCGGCGCCTTCGACTCGCCTCGCCTCCTCATGCTCTCGGGGATTGGCCCGGCGGAGCACCTGCGCTCGCTCGGGATCGAGACGATCGTCGACCTCCCCGTCGGCCAGAACCTGATCGATCATCTCCTGATCGGCGTCGTGTACGACTCGAAGCAGCCGATCTCTCTGGCGCACTCGATGGTCACCGAGGCCTGCGCGTTCGGCTGGTCGTCGTGCCCGAGAGGCGCGGAACCGGACGTCGAGATCTCCTTCGCCAAGGAGACGAACTTCGCCCCTCCCACCGACGACGGTCGCTTTCGCTACACGATCATTCCGGGGATCACGCAGCCGCGGAGCCGCGGGACGGTGACGCTCCGCTCCGCGGACACGGGTGATCCCGCGGTGATCGACCCGCGCTACCTGAGCGATCCCGAGGATCTGCGAATGCTGATCGACGGGATCCATCTCGCGCGCGAGATCGGCGCAGCGGATGCGTTCTCCGACTGGAACGACGGCGAGTTCTTCCCCGGGCCGAGCGTGGCTTCGGACGAGGCGATCGCGGACTACATCGGCGAGTCGGTCAGCACCTGGTTCCACCCGGCCGGCACGTGCCGGATGGGCTCGGGCGACGACGGAGTCGTGGACGCGACCCTTGCTGTGCACGGCACCCGTGGGCTGCGTGTGGCGGATGCGTCGATCATGCCCGACATCGTCTCGGTGAACACGAACGCGACTGCGACGATGATCGGCTGGCGGGCGGCCGAGCTCATGCGGCGAGGTTGATGTGGCGAGGCGGTCGTTCATCGACACCCACGTCCACTTCTGGGACCTGCAGGATCCGGTTCTCCGATACGACTGGCTCGCGCCGGAGTGGGTGCACCCGGTGCTCGGGAACATCGACGGGATCAAGGTGCAGCGGTACATGGCGCCGGACTACATCGCCGAGACACGCTTCCAGAACGTCTCGAAGGCGATTCACGTCCAGGCGGCGATTGGGATCGCCGATCCCGTCGAGGAGACGCGATGGCTCCAGGAGCAGGCGGATTCGACCGGCTTTCCTCACGGGATCGTCGCGCACTGCGACCTCGCGTCTGCCGGCGCCCAGGAGATGATCGAGCGGCACCTGGAGTACTCGAACCTCCGGGGTATCCGGGACTTCGGGCAAGGGGACTACCTCGCCGACCCCGCGTGGCAACGAGGCTACGGTCTGCTCGCGCGCTACGGGCTCGTGTTTTGCATCGATCCCACGGTCGAGACGATGGGCAAGGCGCGTGCGCTCGCCGACCGCTTCCCCGACGTGATCCTGAGCATCGACCATGCCGGCTATCCGCATGAGCGGAGCGCCGAGTACTTCGACCTGTGGCGTCGGGGCATGGAGACGGCTGCGGGTGCTCCCAACGTGATCTGCAAGATCTCGGGTCTCGGCATGCGGGACAACGCCTGGACGGTCGAGAGCTGGCGGCCCTGGGTGCATGCGTGCCTCGAGGCCTTCGGGGTCGAGCGCAGCTTCTTCGGCACGAACTGGCCCGTCGACCGGCTCTTCAGCTCCTACGGCGACGTCCTCGACGCCTACGAGGCGCTGATCGCCGACCTCACAGAGGACGAGCAGGCGGCGCTCTTCTCACGGAACGCAGAGCGGATCTTCCGAATCTAGACAGCCGACACGTTCTCGCTCCGGAAGGCGTCGACGACCTCCTCGTCGATCTCGATCCCGAGGCCGGCCCCGGTCGGCGGGTACACCCAGCCTTCGGCGTGCTCGATCGGAGTCGAAACGAGGTCGTGTTGCATCGGGTTGCGCAGCGGCTTGACCTCGAAGAGCCTGCAGGCCGGCGTGCTGAACGAGACGGCCAGGCTGGCCGCGCTAACGATCGCCGACGACCAGGCATGCGCGTTCGCCTGGCGCCCGTGCGCCTCGACACGATCGCAGACCCTCTTGAAGCCAGTGATCCCCTCGGCGCGGCCAGGATCGACACCGACGACGTCCACCGTGCCGGTTGCGAGCACGCGCTCGAAGCCCTCGACCGTCCATTCCTTCTCGCCGTAGGCGATCGCGGTCGCCGTCTTGTGGCGGAGATCGGCGTACCCGGCCGGATCCCACGCCCCGAGCGGCTCCTCGATCCAGTCGAGCCGATACTCCTCCATGGCTTGCACTCGCCTGATCGCGGCGCTGACGTCCCAGCGGACGGCGATTCCGCAGTCGATCATGATCGAGAGCTCAGGACCGAGGCCCTCGCGCATCGCGCGAACGTACTCGACGTCGCGGTCGTGCTCGTACCCGAGGCGCGCGTTGCCGCGCTTACCGAAACCCACCTTCACGCCCTGAAGGCCCGTCGAGACCCATTCCTTGGCTTCGTCGACCATGTCCGGGATCGACTCGTAGTGCGCATGGCACGAGGCAATCGCCGGAAGCCGATCATGGACGGGGCCTCCGAGTAGATCGAGGACACTGGTGTCGAGGGCCTTTCCTCGCAGGTCCCAGAGCGCGATATCGACGGCTGCGACCGCGAACGAGTGCACGCCTCCGCCGTACCCGTACCACCATCCCTGCGCCTTGTTCTGACGCCACAACGCCTCGACGTGAACCGGGTCCTTACCGATCAGGTTCGGGGTGAGACCCTCGATCAGCGCCTTCACCGCGAAGCTCGCCTCTGCGAACTGGGTAATCGCCTCGCCCCACCCGATCTGGCCGTCGTCGGTGACGATCTTGCAGAGACAGAGGTGCCGGAGCGCGTCGAAATCGTTCGGCTCCGGGTAGCTGACGGGGATCGCCTCGATCGAAGAGATTTTCACAGCGCCTCCGAACCGTGGGAGGTGAACGGGGAGTGCGCTCCCCTTCTGACCTGACGTCCTCGTCCTCCGTCGTTCACAGCGGACTCCTTCTCACGTTTGACACGTTCCGCAGCGTCGCGTTATGGTCGGGAAACGATCCCGGTACCGATACGAGAGTGCAGCGTACAGCGTCAGGCAGGGTGTGCGTAGACATTCGTCGGCAATGAAGTGCTCGGCACCGGCAAAGACGGCATGTCGCGGCTGCGAGCGGCGAGCGCGTGGAAAGGGTGGGGCGGGATGAGTTGGAGCATCGGGGCCGGGCTAGACGGGAAGTGCGTCGTCGTGACGGGCGCCGGCGGAGGGATCGGCAGTGCGGTTGCTTCAGCGTTTGCTGCAGCCGGCGCATGCGTCTGCGCGGCTGATCTGAACGGAGCTGCGGCTCGTGCGCTCGTCGAGCGGCTCGAGGGCGGCCCGCATCTCGCCGAGGAGATCGACGTTCGTGATCTCGGAAGCCACGAAGCGTTGCTCCGGCGGGCCTACGACGCGTTCGGCCGGTTCGACGTGCTCGCGAACGCCGCAGCCGTGCTGATCCGGCGCGCGGACGTCGACGAGGTCACCGAGGAAGACTGGGACACGCAGCACGACGTCAATCTCAAGTCGGCGTTCTTCCTCAACCGGGCCGCGGGACGTCTCCTCCGTGAGCAGGGCCGCGGCGGGCGGATCATCAACTTCACCTCGCAGGGCTGGTGGAGCGGGGGATTTGGCGGCTCCGTGGCCTACGCGGCAACCAAGGGCGGGATCGTATCGATGTCGCGCGGACTCGCCCGGACGTATGCGCCGGACGGGATCACCGTGAACACCGTCGCGCCCGGGGCCGTCGACACGGCAATGTTTCGCACGGGCCTCGATCCCGAGCAACTGCAGGCGCAGCTCGATCAGATCCCGCTCGGCTACCTCGCCGAGCCGACCGACCTGGCGGGAATCGTCGTGTTCCTCGCCTCTGACCATTCGAGGTACATCACGGGCGCGACGATCAACGTCAGCGGCGGATGGTTGATGTATTGACCAGGTCGGACGGTATGGGCGGTCAGGCGGGCGGCGCGATCGCCGTGTGCTCGGTGACGAAGCAGGCCTGGGTTTCGCTGAACAGCAGCTTGCGATCGTCCGTCAGCAGCGAGTGGTACGGCTCCGTCCCGAATGCTGTCAACGCTGCCTCCACGCTGTCGAACCACACCTCACCGACACCGTCCCAGGCGGCCTCGGCCGGAGACCACTCCTCGACCACGCCGAATCGGAGGCCGCGCACACCCGGCAGTCTGCTCACGATGTCAGCGTGCGGCCCCATCCAGTGCTCGAGAAAGTCCTCTCGAGACAGTTCGGGGTGGCGGCGCACGAGGCTGACCCGCTTGATCACTTGGCGCTCGATTCCATCTCTCGAGCACGATACCCCGCCTCGGTCGCGACGACCGGAACGAGGAGAGCGATGACCAGGGTTCGCGTCGGTGTCGTCGGCACCGGTTGGTGGGCGACACAACACCACATTCCAGGGCTCATCGCCTACGAGCATTGCGAGGTCGTCGCACTCGTCGATCGCGACCCGGTGAATCTCGGCCGGGCGGCTGCGGCGTTCGGTGTCGGCCGCACCTACGCCGACCATCAGGCGCTCCTCGATGCAGGTGATGTCGACTGCGTCGTCGTCGCGGTGCCGCACGCATATCACTACGAGATCGCCCGCGACTCGCTCGACGCCGGGCTTGGCGTCCTCGTCGAGAAGCCCATGGTTCTTCGTGCTGCCGAAGCCTGGAACCTCGTCGCACTGTCGGAGGCGCGTGACCTGCCACTCGTCGTCGGCTACACGTTTCAGTTCACCCGCCTGGCCGAGCGGGCAAGACGCGCCCTCCAGGGCGGCGAGATCGGTGAGCTCCTGCTCGTGTCGGGCCTGTTCGCGTCGATGGTGCAGTCGTACTACAGCTCGCTGCCGGGCGACTACGCGGATGTTTTCAAGTTCCCGCTGACCGGGCCGAAGGCGGACACGTACTCGAACCCGGCGATCTCCGGGGGAGGTCAGGGACAGACGCAGATCACGCATGCGATGGGGATGGTTCTGTGGGCAACCGGCGCCCGAGCGGTGGAGGTCAACGCCAAGATGGCGAACGCCGGGCTCGAGGTGGACCTCGTCGACGCGATCTCCTACACGCTCGACAACGGTGCGATCGGAACGATGGCTGCGACCGGGAGTATCAAGCCCGGGCAGGGCGAGCAGCTCGAGCTCCGCTACTACGGGAGCGATGGGTACCTCCTCCAGCAGCCGCTTGCGGGCACGCTTACGGTGCAACGTGACGGCTCGCCGCCCGAGGTTGCGGAGACGCCGGCGGAGGACATCTACCCCGCGCACGCGACTGCCCGCTGCCTCGTCGATCTCGTGCGGGGCGAGGGTGAGAACAGCGCGCCCGCACGCCCTGCCGCCGCCACGGTCGAGTTCCTCGAGGCTGCGTACAGGAGCGTCAAGGAGAATCGCCCGATCACGATCGAAGAGCTCTCGGCGTAGAGAGTCGGGGCCTTTTCAGAGGCAGAGCTTGACATCGTGGCAACCGACGTACTAGTCTCGCAAGCGGTACCGGAATCGAATCCAGGCCGAGCGCCTGTCCCACGACGTCAGGGTTGCAGGGTGACGTCAGGGTTGCAGGGTCAACTGATCCTGTCGGCCGAGGGACAGACAACGAGGTGAAAGGAGGGCACTCTACGCAGACAGGCGTTCCCCAGGCTAGGCCCACATCTCGTGGGGCTGGGGCTGAAGACCACTGTCCGGCGTTCGTTCTCGCGCCGGCCCCGATAGGAGGATCTCACGGATGAAATTTTCATTGAAGCGTGCGCCCGTCCGCATAGGGCTGCTGGTTGCGGGGCTCGCGATCGTCGGTGTCACGGTGGCATCGGCGGCGATTCAGGGTGTGCCGGCGCAGAAGAACGTTGCAGTTCAGAAGCAGGCAGTTCCGGGCAGCGGCAAGGGCATCGTCATCGGCTACGCGACAAGCCTCGAGGCTGTTCCGATCGTGCACGTCATCTCGAACGGGATCAGGGCCCAGGCCAAGCGAGCCGGCGTGAAGCTCATCTTTTGCGATACGGGCGGTGACACCGCCAAGGCCCTCGATTGCGCGAAGTCGATGAAGACGCAGGGTGCACAGGGGATTCTGCAGTTCCAGCACGTGGCGAAGGCCTCGCCTTCGATCTGCAAGGCTGGGCCCGCGGGCGTCCCGGTGTTCGCGATCGACATTCCGCAGCCGCCGTGTCAGACGTCGTTCATGGGCGTCGACAACGCGTACGGCGGTTTCGTGGCCGGTGAAAAGGCCGGTGAAACGGCGAAGGCGAAGTGGAACTGCAAGTACGACGCCTGGATCTCGCTCGAGGAGCCGGAGATCGGTGCCCCGAACGAGCAGCGGATGGGCGGGTACCGCAAGGGCTTCCAGTCCGTCTGCCCCGGTCCGATCACGAATCTGAAGAAGTTCGGGTTCGACGCCACGGCCGACAAAGCGAGGACGATCGTCACCGATGCGCTCACGACGCTTCCGGGCAAGAAGCGGATCATCGTGGCGTCGATCGACGACGAGGGTGTCGAGGGCGCGTTCGCGGCCGCGAAGGCAGCGGGTCGACCGAAGGACGTCTACGGCATCTCTCTCGGCGTTGCGGACAAGGTCGCAAAGTGCGGGATCAAGAACAACTCGAACTGGCTTGCTGCGACGGCGATCTCGCCGGAGAAGTACGGCTGGGTCGGCATTCCGTACATGATCCAGGCGATCAAGACCGGCAAGAAGCCGTCCAAGCTGCTCTACGTGCCGCTGATCGCAGTGAACAGCGCGAACATCGGCAAGTACTACAAGAACCTGGGCTGCTAGGGCCAGAGGTATCGTGACGGATCTCTTTCGACTGCACGCGCGTGGGGTCCGTAAGTCGTTCGGTGGCGTCGAGGTGCTACGTGGTGTAGACCTCGACGCCACCGGCGGTACCGTGCTGGCGCTGCTCGGTGAGAACGGCGCCGGTAAGTCCACCCTGGTCAAGATCCTGGCCGGCGACTATGAGGCGGACGCCGGGACGATCGAGATCGCCGGCGAGAGCCACCGCACGCTCGATCCGCTGGCGGCCCGGAAGCAGGGGATCCGGATGATCTTCCAGGAGCTCGCGGCGGCACCCGAGCTGAGCGTGGCGGAGAACGTGATGCTCGGTCAATGGCCCGTGAAGCGGGGGCTCGTCGATTGGCGCACGCTTCGCGCCTCAGCACGGCAGATCCTCGCCGAGCTCGGAGTGGAACTCGACCTGGGTGCGCCCGTCTCGAGTCTGCGGGTGGCCGAACGTCAGGTTGTCGAGATCGCGCGTGCGCTCGTCGGGCAGGCGCGGTGTCTGATCCTGGACGAGCCGACTGCCGCGCTTTCGCACGAGGAAGTCGAGCGCCTCTTTGCCTTCGTGCAACGCCTTCGCGACAAGGGCGTTGCGATCATCTACATCACTCACCGACTCGACGAGGTGCTCCGGATCGCCGATCGCGTTCAGATCCTCCGGGACGGCTCCTCGGTGCTCGAAGGCCCCGTGCCGGAGTACGGTCGCGACGACCTCGTCACGGCCATGGTCGGGAAAGAGGTTGGCGCTGTCGTGCGGCCGTCCGCGCCCGATCGCGACGTCGGCGATGTCCTCCTGCGATTCGAGGACGCTGCGTCGGGATCTGCGTTCTCGGACCTCGACATGGCGGTCGGCGGCGGCGAGGTGGTCGGGCTCTACGGCAAGATCGGCTCCGGGACCGCCGAGGTGGCCGAGGTGGCGTTCGGGATCAGGAGGCTGAGCGCGGGTCGATGCTGGGTCGGTTCGAACCCCACCACCCCGGAGAGCCCCGTGCAGGCAATCGGCGCCGGCGTCGGATACCTCCCTGCCGACCGCCAGCGCGAAGGCGCCTTCATGGTTCTCTCGGTTGCGGAGAATCTGTGTGCCCCGTCGTGGCCGCGTCTTTCTCGCGCGGGGGGCCTGATCAGCGCGCGCAGGCAGGCGTCGGCCTACAACCGCTGGCACGATGTTCTCAGCATTCGCTCCCGCAACGATCCGGCGCAGGCGATCGGCACCCTCTCCGGCGGCAACCAGCAGAAGGTGCTCCTCGGGCGCTGGCTCGAGTCGGGATCACGCATGCTCGTCCTCGTAGAGCCGACGCGCGGCGTCGACGTGGGCGCCCGGGCCGAGATCTACCGTGTCATACGTGGACTCGCAGCCGAGGGTGCAGGCGTGCTCGTCGTTTCGTCCGATTACGAGGAGGTCGTCCAGGTGTCCGATCGTGCGCTCGTGATGGCGAGAGGAGCGGTCAGCGCCGACCTCGTCGGAGACGCGATCACGATCGAGCGCCTGAGCTCGGCGGCGGGAGAGTGATGGAAC
Organism: Gaiella sp.; assembly: GCA_046590225.1. GTDB lineage: Bacteria > Actinomycetota > Thermoleophilia > Gaiellales > Gaiellaceae > Gaiella. The sequence goes on from JBKJVI010000018.1 coordinate 10,311, forward strand.
CGGAGCTCGTCGAAGCCGCGGTCACCGTTTCTGCCCCGAAGCAGAGCATCATGCGTCGCCTTCCCGAGACAACGGCGTTGCTCGTGTTCCTCGTGGCCGAATGCATCTTCTTCTCTCTCAAATCGCCCTATTTTCTCGGCTGGGACAACTGGTTGAACATCCTGACGGCAATCGCCGTGATCGGCATCGTCGCTGCCCCGGGAACGCTTCTGATGACGGCCGGCCAGTTCGACCTCTCGGTGGGGTCGATTACGGCCTTCACCTCGGTGATCGTGGCGAACCTTGCGTTGAGCCACGGCCTCGGCCTCTCGGTGACCGTTGCCGTGATCGCCGCTCTGGCGGTCGGCGTGCTGAACGGGTTCCTCGTCACGGTCGTGGGCGTCAACGCGCTCATCACGACGCTCGGGACGCTGGCCGCGTTCCGCGGCCTGTCGAACGTCGTCGCCGACGGTCAGAGCGTCGGCGTCGAGGGGTTCTCGGGGCTCGGTACGGACAGGCCGATCGCGAACATCCCCATTCCGGTGTTCCTGCTGATCGCGGTCCTCGGCTTCGTCTGGTTCCTGATGCGCTACACGGTCTACGGTCGCTCGATGTACGCGATCGGCTCGAATGCCGCGGCGGCACGCCTCGTCGGCGTCAGGACCGGCCGGTACATCTTCATCGGCTTTGTGCTCTCCGCGGCTGCGTGCGCGCTGAGTGGGCTCATTCTCACCTCGCAGCTCGGGGTCGGCTCGGGTCTGTTCGGGATCGGGATGGAGCTCTCGGTGATCACAGCGATCGTCCTTGGCGGCGCGAGCCTCAGCGGGGGCCGGGGCTCGATCGTCGGAACTGCCATCGGGCTTCTGATCATCGGCGTGCTCAACAACGGGCTGACGCTGACGGGCGTCGATCCGTTCTGGCAGGACGTTGCGCGAGGAACGCTCCTCATCGGCGCAGTCTCGTTCGATCGGCTCCGCGTCAGGATGGGCGTCTAGATGGAGGACTCATGGCAATGAAACTCGACGGGATCGAAGGCCGTGTCGCTCTCGTCACAGGCGCTGCTCGCGGGATCGGTCTCTGCATCGCCGAGACGCTTCGCGACCAGGGCGCACACGTCGCGGCGAGCAGCCGGGCTGCGCCGGCGATCGAGGGAACCCTCGGCATCGACATGGACGTGACGTCCGACTCGGCGGTCGCATCGGGATTCGACCGGGTCGAGGCCGAGCTCGGCGACGTCGACATACTCGTCGTGAACGCCGGTGTCTACGTCGTCGAGCGGCTCGAAGACACCTCGCTCGAATCGTGGCGCCAAACGATGGACGTCAACCTCGACGGCGCGTTTCGCTGCCTACGACGGGCGCTCCCTGCAATGCGCGACCGCGGCTACGGGCGCGTCGTGATCGTGGGCTCGAGTGCCGGCAAGACGGGTGGAAAACGGCCGGGCGCGGCGTACGGCGCCTCGAAAGCAGGAGTCATGACACTCGCCCGCGGGCTCGCGTTCGAGTTCGGCGGCAGCGGGGTCACTGTCAACGCCGTCGCACCGGCCCTGATCGACACGGGTATCGTGGATCTCTCCGATCTGGCAGGCCAGCTTCCGGTCGGCCGGGTGGGACAACCACACGACGTGGCCGATATGGTGGCCTTCCTTTGCTCGGCCCATGCCGGGTTCATCACGGGGGAGGTCGTCGACATCAACGGCGGCTTCCTGATCGATTAGCCAATGGTTCTCCTGACGCAGCCAACCCTCGTGTCGCGCGCAGTGGTCACGTGACGAATCCTCCCGACAAGTGGCTGCCCGAACACGACCCGACCCTGCGCGACGGTCGCCGGCGGCCGCGGCCGGGGATGCGTGAGGTCGCAGAGTCGGCGGGTGTTGCGATGTCGTCCGTCTCACGTGTCCTGTCCGGTCATCCCGACGTCAGCCCGGTGATGATCCAGCGCGTGCTCGCGGCCGTCGAGGCGCTCTCGTACAAGCCCAACATTCTCGCTCAGAGCCTCCGACGGCAGGAAACGATGTCCGTCGGATTTGTCGTGCGTGACATCTCGAACCCGCTCATGGCGGAGCTCGTGAAGGCGGCCGAGACGCGCCTCCGCGAGGCCGGGTACGCGATGATGCTCACCAACTCGGAGAGCGACCCCGAGCTCGACGCGTCGCACCTCCGGCTGTTCGAGCAGCGGCGGGTCGACGGGCTCATTCTGTCGCTGACGAGCGAGACGCACGACGCGACGAACGAGCTGCTCGAGCAGCTCGACATCCCGTGCGTCGTCGTGGATCGCGACGTGGCCGCTTCGGTCAGGGTCAGCCGGGTGCTCTACGACCACCAGACCGGCGTTCGAGCTGCCGTGGGGCATCTCCTCGACCTCGGGCATCGCCGTGTCGACCTCATTCTCGGCTCGCCCGTGCGTCCGTCGCGCGAGCGTCGGATCGGGTTCGAGACGGAGTTCGCGCGCCGCGGGCTCCCCAAGACCTACTCCATCGTCGAGGCCGGAGAGTTCGCGGCCGAGTCCGGCGAGCGCGCGGTTGCCCGGCTGCTCGATGGTCCTGACCCTCCTACGGCGATCGTCGTCGGGTCGAACCAGATGGTTCCAGGGGCGGTGCGGGCCCTCTCGGCGCGCAATCTCGAGATGCCTCGCGACATCACGCTCGTCGGCTGCGACGACCTCATCCTCGCGGAGCTCTATCGCCCTCCGATCGCCGTTGTGAAGAGCGACAACGCCGAGGTCGGCCGGCTCACGGCGGATCTGCTGATCCATCGCATGCAGTCCCCGAGCGAGCCACCACGTGACGCCTACGTCGCCACCGAGTTCCTCCCGCGCGGTAGCTGCGGCAGTCCCCGGAGTTCGACGCCGTGAGGCGCATCCTGATTCCGGACACGGAGGCATCCGAGCGCATGGACATGGCGGCCCGACTGGCGGGGCTGCCAGGCGTGTCGGTCGAGGTCGGCGATCACTTCTCGACTCCGGCCGCGTCGCTCGTTACCGGCGTCGGCGACGCCGAGGTTCTCTGTGTCGCGCTGGCCCGTGTCGACGCTGCGGTCATCGCAGCCGCCCCCAAGCTGCGGCTCGTGGTCAAGTGCGGGATCGGAACGGAGAACATCGACCTCGATGCGGCGCGAGAGCGGGGCGTTGGCGTCGTGCGAACGGCCGGCGTCAACATTCACGGGGCCGCCGAGTACGTGATCGCGGCGGCCCTGCTCCACGGGCGGCGGTTGTCGGCGTTCGACGCAGCCGTGCGCGCCCACGCCTGGCCGGCGGCCCGGCTCGACTGGGCCGGGAAGGTCTCATCCCTTTCCGGCAAGACGATTGGCATCGTGGGACTCGGCGCGATCGGTCGTGAGACGGCTCGGCTCGCGATCGCGCACGGGATGACGGTCCTCGCATCCGATCCCTTTGCCGATCCGTCGGTCGCGGTGTCGCTCGGAGTAGACCTGACGACACTCGACCGGCTTCTCGAGGAGTCGGACGTCGTCACGGTTCACGTCGTACTCGACGCGTCCACCCACCACCTGTTCGGCGCCGAGCAGTTCGCGGCGATGAAGCCGACGGCACTGTTCGTGAACGCCGCGCGCGGTGGTGTAGTCGACACGGGTGCGCTCGTCGAGTCGCTCCGATCCGGCGCGATTGCCCACGCCGTCGTGGACGTGCTCGAAGAGGAGCCACCCGCTGACGATCATCCGCTCCTCGTGTTGGAGAACTGCACGTTGACTCCGCACATCGCCGGTTGCACCGACCAGGGCTACGACGAGATCGGAGCCCTGGCGGCCGAACTGGTCAGGCTTTTCCTCCTCGGCGAACCGTTCCCGCCGTCGTGCGTCGTCGTACCTCCAGGGCCGTCCACGTGATCAAGCGGATCAGCATGGTTCGTCGGCGACCCGATCTCTCGCACGACGAGTTCGTCGCCTACTGGCTTGGTCCACACGCGGAGATCGCCAGGGAGATGCCCGGCGCTCTCGGCTATGTCGTCAACGTCGCGAGAGACCCCGACCTAGCGGGGTGGGACGGATTCGCCGAGGTCTGGTTCGAGTCCGCCGAGGCGGCCGAAGCCGCGTTTGCGTCCGAGCCGTTTGCGTCGCGCATCCGCGCCGACCGGCCAAAGTTCGTTGGCGAGCAGGTCATCTTCCTCGTCGACGAGACCGCCGTGATCCCACCGCCGCCCCTCGATGGTTGAGCAAGAGGTCGATCTCGTAACGCTCACCGCGATCGAGCGCCGAGTGCTCTGGTTGGCGGTGCGGATCGTCGACTACGCGAATCGCGAGCGGCCGAGAAGCGACGGGCCGAAGGTCGGAGGTCATCAGGCGTCGTCGGCATCGATGGTGACGTTGATGACGGCGCTCTACCTGGCGGACCTTCGGGCGGAGGATCGCGTCTCGGTGAAACCGCATGCTTCGCCCGTGCTCCATGCAATCGAGTACCTGTTGGGGCGGCTCGATCGGTCGTATCTGACGCGTCTCCGTGATTTCGGAGGGCTGCAGTCGTATCCGTCTCGCACGAAGGACCCATACCCGGTGGATTACTCGACCGGGTCGGTAGGCCTTGGCTCTGCCGCGCCTTTGTTTGGCGCCCTGGCTGACCGGTTCACGAAGACACGCCTCGGTGCCTCGACGGGGGGTCGCTTCATCTCGTTGCTCGGTGACGCCGAGCTCGACGAAGGAAACATCTGGGAGGCTCTCGCGGATCCCTTGACCCGCCGCCTCGAGAACGTTCTCTGGATCGTTGATCTCAACCGGCAGTCCCTCGACCGCGTGATTCCCGGAATACGCGCGGCCGAGCTCGAGGCGCAATTCGCGGCGAACGGGTGGAACGTGATCGAGCTCAAGTACGGCAGCCGGTTGCGAGAGGCCTATGCGCGAGACGGCGGCGAGCTGTTGCGCCGACGCATCGACGAGATGCCGAACGAGCAGTATCAGTCGCTCTTTGGTGCCTCCGAGGATGTTGTGCGAACAACGCTTCTCGAGGGTACGAATCCCTCCGATGCGCCTCAGCTGAGGCGCCTGCTCGACGGCTACGAGGGTGAGGTGGCGCCACTCGTTCGCGATCTCGGCGGCCACGATCTGGCGGACGTCCTCGGTGCGCTGCGGCGTGCGCGCGAGACGACCGATCGGCCGACCGTGGTCTTTGCCTACACGATCAAGGGGTACGGCCTCGAGATGGCGGGACGCCCGCAGAACCATTCCGCACTTCTGGACGGAACACAGATCGATCGACTGCGAGCAGCGATGGGGTTGACCGCCGACACGGAGTGGGATCGGTACGACGCCGACTCAGCCGAGGGTGAGTTGCTTGCCGAAGCCTGGAGCCGTCTCGACCGCGGTGATCGAGGTTCGGCTGCGAGCGTGACCGTTCCGGTGACCCTCTCGACCCGCGATCCTGGTGAGACCTCGACGCAGGCGGCATTCGGACGCACCCTCCTCGATCTCTCTCGCGTCGACGGGGTGGCCGAGCGGCTCGTCACGGTTGCGCCGGACGTCTCGTCGTCGACGAACCTTGGCGGTTTCATCAACAAGACCGGCGTGTGGGGCCCAGACGACGAGCCCGTCTACGACATGATGGAGGACTCACCTCTGAAATGGCGGGTCGGCCCCACCGGGCAGCACATCGAGATGGGGATCGCCGAGATGAACCTCGTCCTGCTCCTCGGCCAACTCGGTCTCAGCTGGGATTTCCAGCGAGAACAGCTCTTCCCGATCGGAACGCTCTATGACCCCTTCGTGATGCGTGCGCTCGAAGGAATCGTCTACTCCACGTATTCCGGATCTCGGTTCGTGCTTGCCGGAACCCCTTCGGGCATCTCGCTCTCCCGCGAGGGCGGCGCGCACCAGTCGCTCTCGACGCCCGGGATCGGGATGGAGACGCCGGGGCTGACCTACGCGGAGCCGTGCTACGCACGCGAGCTCGAATGGCTCCTCCTCGACGCGCTCGCCCGGATGCAGACTCCAGAGGGAGAGGCGCTCTATCTCCGCCTCTCGACGACTCCGATCGATCAGGCACCCTTCACGGCGGCCGCAGAGCGGTTCGGCGAGGAGCGCCTTCGGGCCGACATCGTCGCGGGAGGCTTCCGTTTGCAGGAGCCCGGAGCGGGCGACGACCGCGTCCTGATCGCCGCCTGCGGCGCCATCGTGCCCCAGGCTCTCGAGGCCGCACGGTTGCTCTCGACCGACGAAGGCGTTGAGGCGACCGTGCTGTGTCTTTCTTCGCCGGATAGGCTCTACCGGGACTGGCAGGCGCGTCGAACCGCACCCCTGCGCGGACGTACGGGCTCGCGATCACACCTCGAGCGCCTCTTGCTTCCCGATGAGCGAGGAGTCCCGGTCGTCACTGTGATCGACGGCGCCAGCCACTCATTGGCGTTCGTCGGCAGCGGCCTCGGCGTGCGTTCGGTCGCGCTCGGGGTCGACCGGTTCGGTCAGACTGGCAGTCAGGCCGAGGTCTACGCCGAGTATGGAATCGACGCGCCCTCGATCGCGACGGCGGCGCTCGTAGCACTCGAGCCACCTGCTAGCTGACATCAGCAGACGCACCGGAATCATGCCGGGGCGCTTGAAACCAGTGTGGATGCGTGGCTTCTACTGATGCGGCGCCCCCGGCGAGGTGCGATCGTTGTGGTGATACGCCGATCCGCGTATGTTTCGACCGAAGGAGATGTCATGGCGACCATCGAACAGGTGGCGACCTATGCGGCTCCTGGGCAGCACGACAGCCCGGTTGAGCTGAAGTCACGGTACGAGAACTTCATTGGCGGGCACTGGGTGCCGCCCGTCCACGGCGACTATGCCGACAACCTGACACCCGCAACAGGCGAGCCATTCACCGAGGTGCCTCGCTCGACCGCCGAGGACGTCGAGCTCGCGCTCGACGCTGCCCACGCTGCGAAGACCGGCTGGGCCGAGATGTCGACGACGGAGCGCTCGAAGGTGCTGAACAAGATCGCGGACGCGATCGAGGAGCGCGTCGAGATGCTCGCTGTCGCCGAGAGCTGGGACAACGGCAAGCCGGTGCGGGAGACGCTCGCTGCGGACATCCCGCTCGCGGCCGATCACTTCCGCTACTTCGCCTCGGTCATCCGCGGTGAAGAGGGATCGATCTCGGAGATCGACAAGAACACGATGGCGTACCACTTCCGCGAGCCGCTCGGCGTCGTGGGGCAGATCATCCCGTTCAACTTCCCGATCCTGATGGCGGCCTGGAAGCTCGCGCCGGCTCTTGCCGCTGGCAACTGCGCGGTGATCAAGCCGGCGAGTCCGACCCCGTGGTCGATCCTGAAGCTGGCCGAGCTGATCGAGGAGATTGTCCCGCCCGGCGTGCTCAACATCGTCAACGGCCCCGGAGCGGAGATCGGGATGGCGCTCGCAACGAGCAAGCGGATCGCAAAGATCGCGTTTACCGGGGAGACCGTGACGGGGCGGCTGATCATGCAGTACGCGGCCCAGAACCTCATCCCCTCGACGACGGAGCTGGGCGGCAAGTCGCCGAACATCTTCTTCGCCGACGTGATGGCAGAGGATGACGCGTTCCTCGACAAGGCGATCGAGGGGCTCGTTCTCTACGCGTTCAACAAGGGCGAGGTGTGCACGTGCCCGAGCAGGGCGCTGATCGAGGAGTCGATCTACGAGTCCTTCATGGAGCGCTGCCTGGCGCGGATCGCGACGATCCGCCAGGGTCATCCGCTCGACATCAAGACGCAGCTCGGTCCGCAGGTCTCGGCCGCACAGCTGGACAAGATCGAGAGCTATGTCAAGATCGGTCTCGCTGAGGGTGCAGAGCTCCTGATCGGCGGCGAGCGTAACCACCTGGAAGGAGAGCTCGAGGGCGGCTACTACTACAAGCCGACCGTCTTCAAGGGCCACAACAAGATGAGGGTCTTCCAGGAGGAGATCTTCGGCCCGGTGCTCGCTGTGACGACGTTCAAGAACGAGCAGGAGGCACTCGAGATCGCGAACGACACGCCATACGGTCTCGGCGCCGGCGTGTGGACGCGAGACACGAGCAAGGCATTCCGCATGGGCCGCGGCATCCAGGCCGGCCGCGTGTGGACGAACTGCTACCACCTCTACCCCGCGCACGCCGCCTTCGGCGGGTACAAGAACTCGGGCGTGGGACGCGAGAACCACAAGATGATGCTCGACCACTACACGCAGACCAAGTGCCAGCTCGTCAGCTACGACCCGAACCCGCTCGGGTTCTTCTAGGAGGTGTCGAGACGTGGCCGCTAAGGTCGTCGCCACCGACGCCGCGATCGCGGCGATCGAACGCCTGACTGCCACACACGGAGAGCTGATGTTCTTCCAATCGGGGGGCTGCTGCGACGGCAGCTCCCCGATGTGCTTCCGTGCCGGCGAGCTCCTGCTCGGACCAAACGATCTTCTGCTCGGTGAAGTCGGCGGCGCCTCGTTCTTCATCGACGCAGATCAACACGAGCGCTGGAATCGCCCCGAGTTGCTCCTCGACGTCGCAGTCGGCGCCGCACCCGGGTTCTCGCTCGAGGTGCCCGGCGGCCTCCACTTCGTGACTCGAGCATGAACATCTCACGGAACGCCTCGGCGCTCGGGATCAGCGTGTCCGTCTGACGCGCGGCGTGACGAACCGCGGTGTGTGCGAGGATCAAGGGCAATGAGTCTCGAGCAGAGATCCAGGATCGCCCTTGTCACCGGTGCCGGCAGCGGGATCGGCAGCGCCGCAGCCGCCGCGCTGGCCGGTGCTGGCTTCACCGTCGTTCTCGCCGGGCGGCGCCTCGAGCATCTGGAGGCCGCTGCGGCGAGCGCGGGCAACGGCGCGGTCGCCCTGACGTGCGACGTCCGCGACCCGGCTTCCCTCGCCGCACTCTTCGAAGAGATCGACTCGCGGTTCGGCCGACTCGATCTCCTCTTCAACAACGCCGGTGTCAGCGCGCCACCGACGAAGCTCGAGGACGTTGCGTTCGACGACTGGCGCTCCGTGCTCGAGACGAACCTGACCGGCACGTTTCTCTGCACGCAGGAGGCGTTCCGGATCATGAAACGCCAGAGCCCTCGAGGTGGACGGATCATCAACAACGGCTCGATCTCCGCGAGCGTGCCGCGCCCTGGCTCAGCGGCGTACACGGCTGCGAAGCACGGCATCACCGGGCTCACGCGATCGACCTCGCTCGACGGCCGTGCCTACGACATCGCCTGTGGGCAGATCGATATCGGCAACGCGGCGACCGACATGGTCGCGAAGGCGACGTCGGTCGGGATCGTCCAGGCGAACGGCGCGGTCGAGGTCGAGCCGTCCTTCGACGTCTCGCACGTCGCCGACGCGGTGGTCTACATGGCGTCGCTGCCGCTCGACGCGAACGTGCAATTCATGACGGTGATGGCGACCAAGATGCCGTTCATCGGCCGCGGCTGACTAGCCGCGCGCCCAGGCGCGAATGCGCTCCTGTGCTCCGCTGAGATCAACACCCTCGGCAAAGACCTCGCGCGATCCGGTCGCCACGCAAACCGAGCGGCGCGCGAGCTGTGTCGGCAGGGTCACACGCACGAAAAATGTGCTTCCGCTCCCTGAGCCGATGCTTCCCCGGTGCGTCCGGATGTAGCTCTGCCGACCGTAGGGCTCGAAGAACGCTTGAGGTTTTGCGAGTGGGCGAACGCGACGCCAACCGGTTCCAGGAGCCTTGATCTCGACGCGCACGGAAGGGAACGGTGCTGCTCCGGCAGGCACGAGAACCTCCAGTGGTTCGCGCGCCCCCGCGGCGAGCTTCACCTCGAGGTAGAGGGTGGGAGACGCACTTCTGAGCCGGCCGTACGCTGCGATCGACACGGTGCCGTCGGTGACGCGAAGTGGCGTTGACGGGGAGGCGTTCGTCTGGGCGAAGAAGAGCGGCGAGTGGGCCACCGCGGCCGGGGCAAGAACGGCTGCCGCGAGGAGCGCGCTCGAGAGCACCACCGCTCGGCGGCCCCTCACGAGTTGATGCCATCTGGTTGCAGCCAGACCGTGGTGTGGGGTGCGAGGCTGACCGACTCTTGCAGTGTCATGACGTATGCAGCATCATACATGAAACACTCTTCGGTTATCATCGCGGGAACCGATGGCGTGACCTCCACCGCCGGAATTCGACCGAGCCCCCAGCTTCTCACTCGGCCAGGACGAGTGACTGCCTCTTGCCCGCCTCCGACTACCGGCGGGCCGGTCCGAGCGGGAGGATCGTTCTGCCGTACTGATCGTTCCAGATCTGCGCGGTCGCCGAGTAGACCGCGAGCAGGCCGGTGACTATGCCCTCCCAGCCGGCGATCTCACCGATGGTGTCGCTCCCCGTGAAGTCGCGGATGGCGAGGAGCACGAAGAGGATCGTCAGCGCAGCGAAGACTGCCTGCAGTGCCCGCGTGGTGCGAAGCGACCCGACGAACATGATCGCCGTGAACATCCCCCACGAGAGGAGGTACCAGCCCATCGCGCGCTCCGACGGCTCCTCTCCCATGCCCCACCCGGGGAAGACGATGAGCGCCACGAGTGAGAACCAGAACAGCCCGTACGAACAGAACGCCGTAGCGCCGAACTCGTTGCCCTTTGCGGAAGTCGATCAGCCCGGCAATCACCTGAGCGAGGCCGCCGTAGAAGATCCCCATAGCGAGAATCATGGAGTTCAGCTCGTAGTAGCCCGCGTTGTGGATGTTGAGGAGGATCGTCGTCAGGCCAAAGCCCATCAACCCGAGCGGCGCGGGGTTCGCGGTCGAATCATGGATCGTGATCTCGCGCAGCTCGGTCATCTGCGAGGACGTTCGCACTCGCGGACGGCCGAGGCATCCGGGTCGACGCGGATCGCGCTCCGCGTTCTCCCTGATCGCGACACCTAGACTCCACTCGTGGACTCCTCGCTCGCACCCCTCGTCGTCGCACGATCAACCCGTCCCGGATCGCCCGATCACGGCCAACAGCACTGGAAGGCCGTCGCCTGGGCGGGACTCGGGCTCGCACGCCAGATCGACGGCTGCGACGCAGAGCTCGTCCTGCTCTTCGCGCTCCTCCACGACACGCAGCGGTTCAACGAGAGCCGCGATCCCGAGCACGGGCTTCGTGCAGCGCTGTTCGCGCAGGAGCTACGGGCGGAGGGCGTGCTCGCGCTGGACGACGAGAGGCTTGGCGTGCTCGCCGACGCGTGCACGAGGCACGATCAGGGATTCGTCAGCGACGATCCGACAACGGGTGCCTGCTGGGACGCGGATCGCCTCAACCTCTGGCGCGTGGGGATTACGCCCGAGGCGCGCCTCCTCTCGACGCCGCCTGCGCGCCAGCGGGAACTCATCGCGGAGGCCCGGTCGTTCCACGGGCTTGCGTATACCTGGGACGACCTCTTCGACGGCTTCGCGCAGCTCGCGCCCTGATCTGTCAGGATCGCCGCCATGAGCGATCCGAGCACCGCACCCTTCTCTGCCGTCAGCCTCGCCGACGTCGTCACCGATTCGGGCCTGCCCGACGGCAGCGGCGCCGCGGCGTTCCATCTCGTCCGACGCCACTTCGATGTGCAGGCATTTGGTGCCAACGGTGCTACCGGCAACGCAGGCGAACTGGTGATTACCGAGCACGATGAGCGTGACGACAGCGACTACGGCACCGAGGGCCACGAGGAGCTGTTCGCCGTGATGAGCGGCCACGCGGTGTTCACGATCGACAGCCAGGAGGTCGACGCACCCGCAGGAACGCTCGTCTTCGTGCGTAACCCAGCGCTTCTCCGCTCGGCCGTCGCAACGGTCGACGGCACCGCGATCCTCGCCGTCGGCGCGCGTCCGGGAGCACCGTACGCCGTCTCACGCTGGGAACAGTCGATCGCCTGAGCGCGTTATCGCCCGGTGGCCGGACGCTTCAGCCGGTCGCCCGGGCTCCTGCCGGGCGCGCTCACCCGACGGCAGATCCACGCGCACGGCAGACTGAGCAGGTGGCCGAGCTCGTAGCGGGTGTCGATGGGTGCAAGCGCGGCTGGGTTGCCGTGGTGCTGATCGACGGTCGCTTTCGTGAAGCGCGTCTCCTCGAAGGCGTCGAGTCGCCGTTCTCCGAGCTCGCCGACATGAAGCGGATCGCCATCGATATCCCGATCGGCTACGGACCCCGCGAGGCAGACGGGCTCGCGCGGGCCGTGGTCGGCGGCAGCGCCGTGTTCTCGATTCCCGAGCGGGAGCGCTTCGACGCTCCGTTTGCCGAAGCCGGCGGGATCTCCGCGCAGGCCCACGCGCTCGGCGACCGGATCCGCCACGTCACCGCCCTCGCCACCGGCGACAGGAGGTTCCGCGAGGTTCACCCGGAGGTCTGCTTCACGGCGATGAACGACATGAAGCGGCTGAAGTTCCGCAAGAAGTCGGCGGGTGGTGCGTTCGAGCGCCTGGGTCTCCTGCGCAAGCACGGGATCAACATCGATCCTGGCACGCTCGGGGCGACGGCGACGATACCGCTCGACGACCTGCTCGATGCGGCAGCGTGCGCCTGGACAGCGGCGCGGAAAAACGCGGTCTCGCTCCCTGATCCGCCGGAGCTGCGTGACGGCCATCCGGTCGCGATCTGGTATTGAGCCCGACGGTCGTTCGGCCCCAACTCGCGGATCGTCATAGAATCGTCGGGTGCCCGAGAGTCTCCGCATCGTCACCATCTGCTCGATCGCTCCTCTCGCCCACGCGCTCGTCGGCACCTTGCGAGAGCTCGGTCACGAGCCGGTCGTCGTGCTCGGGCCGCGGAGGGACGATGGACGCGAGATGCCGCCGCACCTCGTGCTCACGGACGCGACTGCGCCCGCCGGTCTCGACCTCCTCTTCGCACGCGACAAGTACGCGATCGAACCGCTCCTGCGCTCCTACGAGCCTGATCTGATGCTGTGCTCGGGCTTTCCGTGGAAGATTCCGCAGGCTGCGCTCGACGTGCCGCGGCTCGGTTCTGTGAATCAGCACCCGGCGCTTTTGCCTCGGCACCGAGGGCCGATCCCGTTCGCGTGGACGGTGCGCGAGGACGACCCGGTGTGGGGGATGACCTGGCACTACATGGACGCCGAGCTCGATACCGGCAACATTCTCGCGCAGGGATCGACCCCTGTCCTGGACGACGACGTCAAGATCGACGAGTTCGCGCCAAGGAGCCACGCGCTCGCGATGGGCCTCCTTCCGCAGGTGCTCGATCGCGTGATGGCGGGTGACCCGGGCGATCCGCAGTCCGAGGACGGAGCAACCTGGGCAGGGCATTTCGAGGATGACGACTACGCACGCATCGACTGGTCGCATTCGGCTCGCGCGATCCACAACCAGGTACGGGCGTGGCATTTGACGTTTGGCATGTCCGGCCTGCGAGCGCCGCTCGTCGAGATCGACGGCAACGAGGTCGTCGTCTTGCAGACGCGGCTCACCGACCCGGGCGGCGACACAAGGCGGGTCGAGTGCGGTGACGGCCCTCTCTGGGTGGTCGCCACTGAGCCCGCCTGAGCGGGTCGCCGGTCTGAGCGGGTCGCCGGTCTGAGGGCCGCGGTCGCCGGCTTCAATCAGGCGACGACCCCGCTCGTATGGACGCGCTCCCCGATCTCGCGCGTCAGCCCGAGTAGCTGCTCCAGGTGCCGCGCTTCGGTGCGATAGCTGACGATGCAGGTGCGCAACGCAATCCGGCCGTGCACCTCCGCCTGCGACGGGAAGACGCGACCGTCGAGCTGCAGCTCTGTCATCACGCGCTGGTTGAGCCGATCGAGGTACGCGTCGTCATCGACGCCGGCGGGCCGGTAACGGAAGCAGCAGATCGAGAGCGACGGCGGGCAGGCAAGCTCGAAGTCGGTTGCCTTCTCGACGAGCCCGGCGAGCCAGCGCGTCAGCTCGACGTCGTGCCCGATGCGCCGTGCGTACGCCGCGCGGCCGTGCGCCAGGAGTCCCACCCAGACACGGAGAGCGGTGAAACTGCGACTGAGCTGGAGCCCTTCGAACCCGTGATCCGTCCCTCTGTCGGTCAGCGACCGGTCCTGCTCGACGTAGGCAGCGTGAGCGCTGAACGAGCCCACGAGGCCTGTTGGGTCGCGGACGAGGAGCGCGGCACCGACGAGCGGCGCGTACATCCACTTGTGCGTGTCGAACGTGATCGAGTCCGCTCGCTCGGTGCCGCGCAGAAGGGGCCGAAGCTCGTCGGAGATGACGACAGCACCACCGTACGCCGCGTCGACGTGGAACCAGGCGCCGACCCGGGCCGCGATCTCGGCGAGCTCCTCCAGAGGATCGATCGCACCTGTGCCTGTCGTGCCGGCGGTTCCGACGATCGCTGCGGGGTGTACGCCAGCCGCCATGTCGGCGGCGATGAGCCTCTCGAGATCATCCACCCGCATCCGTAGCTGCCCGTCGATCGCCACCTTGCGGACAGCCGATTCGCCGAGGCCGAGCACGTCGGCCGCACGGTCGATCGTGAAGTGGCTCTCCTCCGACGCGTAGAAGGCGAGTCTCTGGCCGTCGACACCCGCAGTCCGGACGGATTCACCGGCCCGATCCCGCGCAAGCTTCAGAGCCGAGAGGTTGGCGAGCGAGCCACCGGAGACGAGGTTGCCGCCGGCACCGGGCGGCAGGCCGAACCGGTCGGCGAGCCAGCGGATCAGCTGCCCCTCGATCTCGCTCGCCGCGGGAGAGAGGAACCACCCGCCCGTGTTCGCGTTGAGCCCTGACGCGAGCAGATCGGCAATGGCGCCAGGCACCGTCCCGCCACCGGAAATGACGGCGAGGAAGCCGCCGCCACCCAGGTTGACGGAGTTGTCGACAATCGTCCGCAGGTGCGCGAGGAGCGCCTCCTCTTCGAGCGGCTCGTCGGGTACGTCCTGCGCGACCGCCGCGCGAACACCCGCCGTGGTCAGTTGTGGGCTCGTCGGTGCGTCGGGCAGTTCGGCAAGAAACGACGAGTAGAGCTCGAGCACGCGGGTCCCGAAGGCGGTCGCGCGCTCGGGCGACCAGTCGAGGTCGGTTACCGGAGGGGGAGGATCGAGGGCCACGTGAGGAGCGTATCGCGCACGGCAAATAGACTCACCGCGGTAGCGGCGTCGCTGCCATGCCGCCACCGCTGATGGCTCCTCGTCGACCACCCCTCATCCTGTTGCCGCCGAGCGAGATGAAGCGGGCGCCTGCCCGCGGGAAGCCCATCGACCTCGCGAGCCTCTCGTTCCCGGTGCTGACGCCTCTGCGCGATGCTCTGCTCGACGCCGATCTCCGACGCGCGCCGACGACGACGGCCGGGCGGCTCTACACGGGTGTGCTCTACGCGGCTCTCGACATCGTCACGCTTCCCGCGCGGACGGCGAGCAACATCGTGATCATCTCGGCCCAGTTCGGCGCGCTTCGCCCTGGCGATCGTGTGCCCCCGTACAGGCGCGAGATGGACGCCGCGTACTGGCGAGAGGGCCTCCGGGAGGCCCTCGACGAGGCCGCTGCCGAAAGGTTGATCGTGGATTGCCGCTCCGCCACCTATGTCGCGGCGTGGAGGCCGTCGCGCCACACGGCCACCGCACGCGTGCAGGTATCAGTGGTCGAGGAGCGAGACGGCGCCAGGCGGGTCGTCTCGCACATGGCGAAGAAGACGCGCGGCGAGGTCGCACGACACCTTCTCGTCTCGGGTGCCCGACCGCGCAGTCCCGCAGAACTCGCGGACGCCGTGGCAGAGGTCTTCGCGTGCGAACTCGCCCCGCCCGAGCGGCTCGGTGCGCCGTTCACGTTGACTGTCGTCCAACGCTAACCCGCACTGTCGCGGTCCGTGAAACGCACGGCTCCGTCCCGGCGGCAGTCGGATCGGAGCCGATCCTAGAGCGGCTCGTCCTCGGACTCGACGACCGCAAGGAGAAATCGACGTGCGCGCGGCGGGATGTCGATCAGACGCGCGTCGAGCTTCGCTGCCCGAGCGTCGGCGAGCATCCTGCGTAGGACGAGCGCGCTCGTGACGTCGAGGCGGCCGACGCCCGCGAGGTCGATATCGACCCTGGTCGCCCCGGGGTGGTCGGCGATCGCGACGGCGAACGCGTCCTCGATTACCTTGCTCGAGGCGAACCACAGCACTCCCCGCGGGCGGAAGGTCAGGATGTCGCGGTCGAGGCAGACCTCGATGTCGACGAGCATTTCCCGCAGCAGGTGCACGAGGATCGCCATCCCGACACCGATCAGGACGGCGTACTCGACGTGTGGGGAGAGCGCCAGAGTGGCGACGAACGTCGTCCAGGCGACCGCAGCTTGCCAGCGCGAGAGCCGGATC
>JBKJVI010000038.1:0-29255 GCA_046590225.1 Gaiella sp.
GGTCGAACTCGACGCCCATGCTCCAGTCGCGCGGCGCGGCAAAGAAGCAGCCCCAGCGATGGCTGATCGGAGTGCCCGCGGCCGCGGGAAACAGGCGACGCAACGCCTTCTCGAGCCGAGCATGGATCGCCGGCTGGAGCTCGTCGCTCTCCCGGATCGCCCCTCCTCGTCGATAGGTCAGTCCGCGCCCGCCCAAGGCGATCCTCCCATCCGGAGTCCGCTGGGCGTAGACGAACTGATACCGCTGATCCGCCACCGGCGCGCACCCGGCCCAGCCGAGCTCCTCCCAGGCGCCTGTCGAAAGAGGCTCGGTCGCGAGCATGTGGGAGGCGATCGGGAGGTAGCTACGGCTCTCGCCTGGCAGCTGCGTCGTGAACGCTTCCGTTGCGCGCACGACGACATCCGCGCGCAGCGATCCGCTGGCGCACGCCACCCGCCCTGGCCCGAACGAGATCGCGGGCGACCGCTCGTAGATTACGACCCCGCGCCGCTCGCACACGTCGGCAAGCCCCCGCGCGAGGAGAGCAGGATCGGCGCGGGCGCAGTGTGGGGTGTAGGTGCCGCCGAGGGCTCCGGCGATCCGTACCTCCGCCTCGATCTCGGCGGCCGTTACGAACCACGCGTCGTCGTCTGTGTAGCCGCGAGCACGCTTCCCCTCGAGTCCCGCCTTTGCCCGCGCGAGCTGCGGCGCGCTCGTCGCAACCCGGTAGGCGCCACTCTTCGTCCAGCCGCACTCGATCGCCTCCCCCCCGACGACCCCGCCGATCCAGTCGATGCCGTCGATCATCGCGCGCTCCGCCCGCACGATCCCATCGCGTCCGCCCGACCGCTCGTACACACGCGCCTCCCCCGCGATGCCCGCCGAGACGAATCCTCCGTTGCGACCGGATGCCCCGTACCCGACCGTCTCCGCCTCGACGATTGCGATGCGGATCCCGGGATCACGCACCGTCAACGCGTACGCGGTCCAGAGGCCCGTGTACCCGGCGCCGACGATCGCCACGTCGACGTCGACGTGCCCCGTGAGCTGTGGGCGGGGCGTGAACGCTGCGAGTGCACCGTCGAGCCAGAGGCTTCGCTGTCGGTATCGCGCGCGGTCGTCCATCGGGTCTGAAGCTCAGCCGAGCAGGGAGGCGGCGGCCTCGTCGAGGATCACCGTCGTCACGCCCTCGCGGGAGCGGACGAGGCTCGCGGGCGTCGCGTGCGACGGCTCCTCGCGAAACGCACGTCGAACGGCGGGCGCTTTTCCTTCACCCACCGCAAGGAAGACGACGTGTCGGCCCGCCTCGAGTGCAGGGATCGTGAGCGTGATCCGTTGCACGAAGGGCTCGAGTCCGGGCTCGGCCACGACCGCGAGGCGATCGGTGACTTCGAGCGAAGGTGCGTCGGGGAACAGGGACGCGGTGTGCCCATCGGGGCCGAGGCCGAGCAGGACGAGATCGAGTACCTCGTCCGTCAGGGCCGCGTCATAGAGGGCCGCGGCAGCTTCGGGAGGAAGCGTCGTCGCCATCGCACGCACGGTCGGTGGGACGACGAGGCGGTCGATCAGCGCCTGGCGTACGAGTAGCTGATTCGACCGGGGATCACCGGGGGCCACACAGCGGTCGTCACCGAACCAGACCTCGGCGTCGCCCCAGTCGGAGTGCAGCTCGGCGGCGAGCTCATACGCGCGGCGGGGAGTGGAGCCGCCCGCAAGGACGACCGATCCGCTCGCAGCGGCTGCCTCGGCGAGTAACGCCGCGGCGGCAGCGGCCGCTGATTCGGCATCCGGTGTGACGAAGATGTCTATGGCCATGCGCCTTCTATCTTCTCAACTACGCTCCACGACGTGAACGTGACCATCGTCCGCCGGTCGTACGAGGCCTTTGCGAGGGGAGACATGGACGCCGTTCTCGCGGACATGGACGACGCGATCGAGTGGCAGCAGGCGCAAGGGCTCCATCACGGTGGAACCTACCGCGGCGTCGGCGAGGTCAGGGCGAATGTCTTCGACCCACTCGACCGTGACTGGTGGTCGGAGTTCTCTGCCCTGCCCGACGAATTCCTCGATGCGGGCGACGAGGTCGTCGTGATGGGGCGGTATCGGGGCGTGGCGAAGGAGACCGGGAAGATCCTCGACGTCCCGTTCGTTCACATCTGGTCGCTTCGCGACGGCAAGGTCTGGCGCTTCCGGCAGTTCCTCGACACCGCTGGGTGGATCGAAGCGCTCGCGCCCGAGGTGTGAACGAACTGTCACCGGGTTGACATGTCACACGCGCGACTGCTTCACTCCTACGACCCTGTTCGTCTGGGGGCCTGACGACGGGGCGTGTGTGCGCAACAACTTCGCAGGATCGACGTCCAACACCATGCACACCCATCAAGGAGGAGTAAGGGAATGAAACGACGTGGAATGTCGGTGATCGCTGCCGTGGCCGTTGTGGCCTCAGCGTTCGCCTCAACCGCGGGCGCCGGATCGACGACGGCCGCGAAGACCCAGGCAGTCAGCTGCAAGGGGACGCTCAAGATCGGCTTCACGGCACCGTTCACCGGTGGCGCGGGCTTCCTGGGCAACGAGCAGCTGAGCTGGGCCAAGTACGCGGTCAAGACGCTGGCGCCCAAGTACGGTCTGAAGGTCAAGATCACCACGGGTGACACGCCCGTCGAGCAGGGTCCGGCGATAGCGCAGACCATCGCGCAGAAGTTCATCGCCGACAAGACGGTCGTCGCAGTCCTCGGGCCGTCGACGTCCGGCAACGTGGCAGCATCGAGCGATGCGTTCTTCGCTGCGGGTCTCGCGCACATCTCCCCGTCGGCAACGCGCACGTCGCTGACGAAGGGTGCGGTCAAGGCCGCCACCCCGGCGTTCTTCCGCGTCGTCCCGGGTGACTACATCCAGGGTCCGTCGGATGCCAACTTCATGATCAAGAAGGGTGCCAAGAACGTCGTTCTGTTCGACTTCCAGGAGCCGTACTCCGAGGGTCTCTCGGACGCTGCTCAGATTGTCCTCAAGGCGAAGGGCGTCACGACGACGCGTCTCTCCGTTGCCAACACCGTGACGGACTTCTCGTCGTTCGTGACGAAGGTCCCGAGCAGCGCGGACTTCGTCTTCTTCCCCACGCAGAAGCCGGGTGACGCGCAGAACATCGCGCAGCAGCTGCTCGAGCAGGGCAAGAAGGCAAAGGTCTTCGGCGGCGACGGCTCGAACGACGCCTCGCAGTTCAAGGTCCCGGGATCGTTCGTTTCGAACTTCGCTCCGGACATCAGCGGGTTCGCGTACAACAAGGCGGTCATCGCCGGTTGGAAGAAGGACAACCCCGGCGAGGCGCTCGGCTCGTTCGGTCCCCCGGCGTACCTCGCCGCTCAGGTCGCGCTCAACGCGATCAAGAAGGCGTGCGTGGTCGGCAAGGGCTCGATCAAGGATCGTCGTGACGTCGTTCGTAACGTCAAGAAGATCCTGGTGAAGAACTCGATCCTCGGTGGTGACTTCCGCTTCTCGACGAAGTCGAATGATCCGCTGAACGCGAAGTTCTACATCTTCGAGATCCAGGGGAACGGCTCGTACAAGCTCGTCGGCTAGCCGACGCGTGGCAATCGGGGTGGCCGGGCCGGGAGGCCTGGCCACCCCTTTTTTGTTTCTGACATGTTTCCGCGCTAGACTCGCGATCCGCATGGACGAATTCATCCAGCTCACACTCAACGGCCTGACTCTCGGAAGCGTCTATGCCCTGATCGCTCTGGGGTATTCCCTTGTGTACGGGATTCTCAAGCTGCTCAACTTTGCCCACGGCGACGTGTTCATGGTCGGCACGTTCATCGGCTTCGGAGCGATTCAGTTGCTCGGCGGAACTGTCAACCCGATCGTCCCGGTCTGGGCGCTCCTCGTCATCATCACGGTGGCAGCGATGGCCGGTTGTGCCTGCCTCGGAGTCGTGGTCGAGCGGTTCGCGTACCGGCCGCTCCGCGACGCGCCACGTATCGCACCGCTGATCAGTGCTCTCGGCGTCTCGTTCTTCATCGCGTACTCGATGCAGCTGATGTTCGGTGCCGAGCCGAAGAACTACGACACGTTCTCGCTCAGCGGCGGCGCCCTCTACACCGCCGGCTTCGACATCGGCAATGTCCGCGTGCCGATGATCCGCATCATCACCATCGTCTCGGCGTTCGTGATGATGGTCCTGCTCTGGATGCTCGTCTCGCGGACGAGGGTCGGTAAGGCGATGCGCGCGACGTCTCATGACCGCGAGGCCGCGGCGATGATGGGGATCGACATCGACCGCGTAATCGTGTTCGCGTTCGTTCTCGGTTCGGCACTGGCAGGCGCGGCAGGCGTGCTCTTCGCGCTCCGCATTCCGACGTACGCCACGATCGGCTTCCTGATCGGGTTGAAAGGGTTCACCGCCGCCGTGATCGGTGGGATCGGGTCGATTCCCGGCGCCATGGCCGGCGGCCTCGTGCTCGGATTCGCCGAGTCGTACACCCAGGGGTACATCTCGACGCGCTGGTCCGATCTCCTCGTCTTCGTGCTCCTGATCCTCTTCCTCGTGTTCCGCCCGCAGGGCATCCTCGGTAAAGCGGACATCAGAAAGGTTTGATGTGACCGGCAGCTACGACGACGAGCTGAGCAGGCCACTCGACGGAGCGCTCGAAGCGTCGACGTCAGAGGGACCGACGAGCCCGGCCGTCGGGCGCGATGAGTGGGTCGCCCGGCATGGCGACAACCGCACCGGCCGGACAGGTCGGCTCGGCGTTCTCGAGGCCCGCTTGCGCCTGGTGCCGTGGTGGGCCTGGCTGGCGACGTTCGTCGCCCTCTTCTGCCTCGTTCCGGTGGCCTCCGACAGCGGCTACGTGCGGCGGGTGGCATTCGACATCGCGATCTACATGCTGCTCGCGCTTGGGCTCAACGTCGTCGTCGGCTGGGGCGGCCTGCTCGACCTCGGCTACGTGGCGTTCTTCGGGATCGGTGCCTACGCCTACGCATTTCTCAGTTCGGAGCAATTCGGAGTGCATCTGCCGACGGTCGTCTCGATTCCACTCGTCGTCGTGATCGGAGCGATCGCAGGCTTCCTCGTCGGGCTGCCTTCACGACGTCTCACCGGCGATTACCTCGCTATCGTCACCCTCTTCTTCCTCCAGCTCTTTCTCACCGTGACGACGAATGGCGACGATCTCTTCGGTCGCAACGTCACGGGCGGCTCGAACGGGATTCTCAATATCGATCCGCTCAGCATCTTCGGTCGCGAGCTGGCCATTTCGAAGGAGGGTGGGTTGTTCAACCCCGCCTACATGTATGTCGTCCTGGCTGTCTTCGTCATCGTGTACGTCGCTCTGCGGTTCGTCAACCTCTCGCGCACGGGGCGCGCCTGGCGGTCGCTCCGCGAGGATCCGCTTGCCGCCGAGGTGATGGGGATGCCTGTCAACTCGTTGAAGCTGATGAGCTTCGCCTTCGGTGCGGCGATCGCAGCGCTGAGCGGCACCTTCGTCACGGCGTTGAGTGCCAGCGTTTTCCCGCTCTCGTTCTCGTTCCCGCTCCTGATCATCATCTACACGATGGTCATTCTCGGCGGCTCCGGGAGTCAGCCCGGCGTCGTCCTCGGCGCGGTGCTGATCGGGATCCTGCTCGAGTTGTTGCGCGACCCGGGCGACTCGCGTGTTCTCTTCTACGCGGCGATCGTCGTCGGTGTCCTTGCGGTCTTCCGGCTCTCTCTCAAGCTCGCGGTGGTCGTGGGGGGAACCTTCCTGTTCGGGCTCGCCCTTCACTCGATCGCGGGCGCCGTCGACAACGCGTGGGTCAACGGCAGCGGCGGGGAGGGCGGCGGGGTTGCCGATTTCGCTGCGAACTGGGTCATCGTGCCCGTCAATCTGGCCGATTGGATCCCGCCGGTTTCGTACATCTCACTCGTCGCGCTCGCCCTAGTCCTGACGCTTGTCCACGGCTGGGTGCGGATCGGGTTGCTCATCCCCGTGCTCTACCTCGCGGCGTTTGTCTGGGAGAACGTGATGATCGATCAGCCCGAGCCAACCCGCTACATCATCCTCGGTCTCATTCTCATCGCGCTGATGGTGTTCCGCCCCACCGGGCTCCTCGGTGAGAAACGCGTCGAGATCATCTGATGGAGGACAGGCTCCTCGATCTGCAGAGCGTTTCGATGGCTTTCGGAGGCCTCAAGGTCGTCGACGATCTCGATCTCCACATCAACCGGGGCGAGATCGTCAGCGTGATCGGCCCGAACGGCGCCGGCAAGACGACGCTGTTCAACCTCATCACGGGCGTCTATCAGCCGACCGGTGGCGACATCGTCTTCGACGGCAAGAGCATCACCGGCCTCGAACCGCACCAGATCACCGGTCGTGGGATCGCGCGCACCTTCCAGACGCTGCGCCTGTTTCTCAATATGTCCGTGCGCGAGAACGTGATGGCGGCCGCCTACGGTCACACGAAGGCAGGCGTTTTCCGCTCCATGCTTCGCACTCCGGGTATGCGTCGCGAGGAGCAGGAGATCCGCGAGCTCGCCGAGAAGCGCCTCGCCTTCTTCGGTGATCGCCTGATGGGCTATCGATGGGACCAGCCCGCGTACAGCCTCTCCTACGCGAACCGGCGGCGACTCGAGATCGCCAGGGCGACTGCGACGAATCCGACGCTGCTCCTGCTCGACGAGCCCGCCGCGGGGATGAATCCCAAGGAGACGCAGGAGATCACGGAGCTGATCGAGCTGCTGCGCACGGACGGCGGCTACACGATCCTCGTGATCGAGCACGACATGCACGTCGTCGAGGGGATCTCGGATCGCGTCATTGCACTCGATCACGGCACCAAGATCGCGGAGGGCTCCTTCGAGGAGGTCGCGACCTCGCCGCAGGTGGTCGAGGCGTATCTCGGCACCGGTGGGATGGCGCGCAAATGAGCACGAACGGCACACCGATCCTGGAGCTCGAGGGGATCAACACCTACTACGGGCAGATCCACATCCTTCAGGACGAGAACATCGTGATCCAAGAGGGAGAGCTCGTCTGCCTGCTCGGCGGCAACGCGTCGGGCAAGTCGACAACCCTGAAGACGATCCTCGGCCTCGTGCGCCCCCGGACGGGCACGGTCAAGCTCGCGGGCGAAGACGTGACGAACATGCCCACCGCGCACCGGATCCAGCGCGGTCTCGCCATCGTCCCCGAGAACCGGCGCCTCTTTGGGCCGATGACCGTGCTCGAGAACCTCGAGATGGGTGCATACCTTCGCCCGAAAGCTGACCTGAAGGCGGAGTTC
Organism: Gaiella sp.; assembly: GCA_046590225.1. Classification (GTDB taxonomy): domain Bacteria; phylum Actinomycetota; class Thermoleophilia; order Gaiellales; family Gaiellaceae; genus Gaiella. The sequence goes on from JBKJVI010000038.1 coordinate 7,241, forward strand.
GAGCGCGTCTACGAGCTGTTTCCGCTCCTCTACGACCGGCGCGGACAGCTCGCTGGAACCATGTCCGGCGGCGAGCAGCAGATGGTCGCAATGGGTCGGGCGCTGATGTCCCAGCCGAAGCTGCTGCTCATGGACGAGCCCTCGATGGGCCTCGCGCCAGTGCTCGTCGAGAGGAGCTTCGAGATCATCAAGCAGGTGAACGACACCGGGGTCGGGATGTTGATCGTGGAGCAGAACGCGAACGTGTCGCTCTCGATCGCCGATCGCGGCTACGTCCTCTCGACCGGACGCGTCGTGCTCGAGGGCAAGGCAGCGGATCTCCTCGAGAACGAGGAGCTTCGCAAGGCGTACCTCGGCCGCTGATGGGGGTCGTGCAGGCAGACGGCAACGTTGTCTCCCAGAAAGGGTCAGAGCTCGCCCTGGAGACACTTCACGTCGGAGCGGGTGAGGCGCGCGAGGTCGGTGACGCCGGTCACGACGTCCTGCTCTTCGCATTCGCGGGCGACGCCGCTCTCTCGGGAGATGCACTTGCGGCCGGATCGGCCGCGCTGCTCCTCGAAGGCGAGCAGGCGACGCTCGCGGCCGGAGCGGACGGGATCTCGCTCGTCCGCGTCACGCTCGGGGCAGCCACCGATCTGCACGCCCCGATGGGGCCGCGCGAGCACGTCGTCGAGATCGCGCACGTCGAGCCGGGAAAGGCGACCGGTAGCCGCTCGTTCCAGGTGCTCTTCGGCCCGCATAACGGCTGCACGCGCGCGACGATGTTCGTCGGCTACGTGCCGCCCGGCAAGGCACCGTGGCACTACCATCTTTACGATGAGATCGTCTGGATCTGGCGCGGCCCCGGCCGCTACCACCTCGCCGACGGCGTCGAGGAGATCGACGACGGCTCGGCCTTCCGGATCACTCCGCGCGAGGTGCACATCGTCGAGAACACGAGTACCGACCGCGAGCTCGCGATCCTCGGCATCTTCACGCCGGCGGGAAGCCCGTCGGCGGCGTACCTCCTGCCCGACGTCGCCGCGAGCTACGTGATGTCGCCGTCGTGAGCTCCGAGGCGGTTCTCCCCACGGGGGCGCGGGTCGGCGATGCGATTCGCGGCGAGTTCCCGATCTTCGAGCACAAGACGTACCTCAACTCCTGCTCTCAGGGGGCGCTGTCGCATCGCGTGCGCGCCGCCTACGAGGAGTACCTCGCCGGCTGGGACGAGAACGGGGCCGAGTGGGAGTTCTGGGTCGAGCGGGCCGAGGCGGCACGGGCCGGGTTCGCTGCACTGCTCCACGGTCAGCCCGACGAGGTTGCGGTAACGACATCCGTCTCACAGGGCGTCAGCGGAATCGTCTCGGCGCTCCCCTTCGAGCGCGGCGGGCGCAACCGGATCGTGATCAGCGACTACGAGTTTCCGACGGTAGGTCAGATCGCCCACGCGCAGGAGCTGCGCGGAGCGGAGGTCGTGCACGTGCGACCCGAGGCCGACGGCTCCATCCCGGCCGAGAAGTTTGCAGCCGCGATCGACGAGCGCACCGCCCTCGTCTGCTGCACGACGATCTCGTACCGCACGGGCCATCGGCACGATGTTGCTGCGATCGCCGATGCAGCCCATGCGAACGGCGCGCTCGTCCTCGCCGACAGCTACCAGGCCGTCGGGGCGATCGAGCTCGACGTTCGCACGCTCGGCGCAGACTTCGTTACCGGCGGGACTGTCAAGTATCTGCTCGCGAGCGCCGGGCTCGGTTTCCTCTGGATCCGCGGTGAGGTGCTTGCGGGTCTGACGCCGACCCAGACCGGCTGGTTCGCCGACGAGGATATCTTCCAGATGGACATCTCCGACTACTCGCCGCACGCGACTGCACGCCGGTTCGATGCGGGCACCCCGCCCGTGCCGAACATCTACGCGGGCGTTGCCGGACTCGGCCTCATCGAGGAAACGGGCGTTCCCGCGATCGAGGCGCACGTGGCGGGACTGAACACCCGCCTCATCTCGGGCCTCCTCGATCTCGGGGCCGACGTCGTGACCCCCGTTGATCCGGCCCGGCGCGGCCCCATGGTCTGCGCCCGCTCGACCGACGCGCCGGCACTCGTCGCGTCGCTCGCCGAGGAAGATTTCGTCTGCTCGTTACGCGACGGGAATCTCCGCGTTGCCGCCCATTTCTACAACACCGTCGACGACATCGACGCACTGCTCGACGCGCTCGCGCGTCGCCGCCACCTGCTCGCCTGAGGATGAAGGCAGACAGGCTCCCGCCTGCGCGGCAGATCGCCTACGGCGATCACCCCGATCAGGTCGGCAACCTCCATCTCCCCGTCGGAGACGGGCCCTGGCCGGCCGTGATCCTGATTCACGGCGGGTTCTGGAAGTGGGGGTGGGACCGGACGCTGATGACGCCGCTCGCCCATGACCTCGCACATCGAGGCTATGCGGCCTGGAACATCGAGTACCGTCGCGTCGGTCAGGAGGGAGGCGGCTGGCCGGGAACGCTCGAGGATGCCGCCGCGGCGATCGATCGCCTGGCCGAGATCGACGCCGTAGACACCGAGAGGCTGATCACGGTCGGTCACTCCGCCGGAGGCCACCTGGCCGTCTGGCTGGCAGCGCGACACCGACTCCCTGCAGGTGCCCCCGGCGCGACGCCGCGCGTGCGTCCACGGGCTGCCGTGTCCCAGGCGGGCGTCGTCGACCTCGTACGGGGCGACTCCGACGATCTCGGGAGCGGTGCGTGCGCGGCTCTTCTCGGCGGGCGTGCGGACGAGGTTCCGGATCGATACGCCGTTGCCTCACCTGCTGCGCTCCTTCCGCTCGGGCTGCCCGTCCTGCTCGTCCATGGAAGCAGCGATATCGACGTGCCTTCGAGCCAGAGTCGGGAGTACGCCGAGGCCGCACGGATCGCGGGTGACTCCGTCGACCTCGTCGAACTCGACGAGGCTGACCACTTCGACGTTATCGAGCCAACCCACGAGGCGTGGTCGATTACATGTCGGTGGCTCGATGGTGCGTTCGGCTGATTCCCGGTCCGGTGATCACCAGCACCCGCTGATCCAGCAGACGCGCGACCGATCCTCACGAGCGCCGATTTGGTGATGATGTGCCTGTGACACCGAGCGTCCACGTCAGCGACAGGGTGCCGGCCGAGGTCGAGCAGGCCCTCGCCGCCTCCTTCGAGATCGTCCCGTCGGTGAGCGACGCGGAGGGTGTCGTGACGATGCTCACCGTGACCGTCGACGACGCCTACCTTGTGGCGGCCGGTTCGCAGCTGAAGATCGTCGCGAACTACGCCGTCGGCGTGAACAACATCGACCTCGAGGCGGCCCGGCGCCGAGGCGTCATCGTCTCGAATACGCCCGACGTGCTGACCGGAGCGACGGCAGAGATCGCGTTGACGCTCATGCTCTCGCTCCTGCGCCGGGTCACCGAGGGCGACCGCTTCGTTCGCCGCCAGGAGCCCTGGCAGTTCTCGCTCGAGTTCATGCTCGGTGAGCGCCTCGAAGGCAAGAGTGTGCTCATCGTCGGGAGCGGTCGGATCGGGCGGGAGACGGCACGTCTCGTTGAGGCGTTCGGTGCCGTGGCGGTGCTCGCCGGGCGAGACGCCGACCTCGATGCTCTGCTCGGAGACGCAGACATCGTCTCGCTCCACGTCCCGCTCACCGCGGAGACGCGGCATCTCATCGACGGGCGTCGCCTGGGGCTGATGAAGCCGGGTGCTTTCCTGATCAACACGGCCCGTGGTCCGGTCGTCGACGAGGCGGCGCTCGCGGAAGCGCTCCGATCGGGCGCTCTGGCCGGTGCCGGCCTCGACGTCTACGAGCACGAGCCTCTCGTTCACGACGGCCTGCTCGGCCTCGAGAACGTCGTCCTCGCCCCGCATCTCGGAAGTGCAACGCGTGATACCCGGATCGCGATGGGGATGCTCTGCGTGGACGCGCTCAGGGCCGTTCTGCTCGAGGGCCGCGCGCCGGCCAATCGCGTCATGTAGATGATCGACGCCGGATTGCCGCACGCCAACCCGGCGCCGATCATCTAGCCTGCACGCGTGCCCCGTTACGGCAGCCAGGCGATGTGGGGCGATCTCGAGCGCGTACTCGTGCGCCCGCCCCTGCCCGCCGACGCGGATCACATCGCACGCTACGGCTGGCGCGGAGTGCCCGATGTCGCAGCCGCGGCCGCGGAGCACGAGGAGTTCCGTGCCCTGCTCGAGGCGGCTGGGGCCGAGGTGATCGTCTCGGAGCACGACCCCGGCAATCCCGACGCGATCTACGTGTACGACCCCGTTCTCGTCGGTGACGGTGGTGCAGCCCTACTCCGGCCGGGCAAGGAAGGACGCCTGGGCGAGCCGGTCGGCATCGGTCAGAGCCTCGAATCCGCCGGGATCCCCATCGCCTCGACGGTGGCCTCTCCTGCGACGGTTGAAGGAGGAGACACGGTCTGGCTCGATCACGACACGCTCCTCGTCGGCCACGGCTATCGCACCGGCACTGCCGGAATCGCGGCGCTCTGTGAGGCGTTCCCCGACGTCGAGGTGGTCGCCTTCGACCTGCCGCACTGGGTGGGGGCGTCCGAGGTCATGCATTTGATGTCGCTGATCTCCCCGCTCGACCGTGATCTTGCGCTTGTGTATCCGCGCATCGCACCGGTTCGTCTGATGGAACTGCTCGCCGACCGCGGTATCGAGGTCGTCGAGGTTCCCGACGAGGAGTTCGAGTCCATGGGCTCGAACGTGCTCGCGCTCGGGCCGCGGCGTGCGCTCGCCCTGGAAGGGAACGACGTCACCCGGCGCCGCATGGAGCAGGCCGGGGTCGACGTCGTCACCTACCGCGGCGACCACATCTCGCGCCTTGGCGACGGCGGGCCTACGTGCCTCACTCGCCCGCTGCTTCGCCGCTCGTAGGTCTGTGCGGGAGTCAGGCTGAAGCCTGACCCCCGCGCTCGTAGATCTGAGCGGGCATCAGGCTGAAGCCTGACCCCCGCGCTCGTCGAAGGTCAGCTGCCGGAACTCGGACAGCCCCGAGACGCCGACGCCAACGAGCCGGAGTGCTCCTGGCCGATCGAGAAGACCCCGGTCGAGGAGTGAGCATGCGAGCTCCGCGATCCTGTCGGCCTCGTCGATCGGCGCTGCAAGGGTCGTCGAGCGACTCCTGATCGAGAAGTCGGAGTACCGCAGCTTCGTCGTCACGGTCCGTGCGGAGAGGCGGCGCTGCACAAGGGCGTTGGCCACAGAGGAGGCCATGAGTCGGATCTCCGTGTAGAGGAGTGCTCGGTCGGAGATGTCCCGCTCGAACGTCTCCTCTGTCGAGATCGAGATCCGTTCTGTCGCCTCGTCGAGGTCGCGCAGGTCGATCCCGAGCGCGCGATCTCGGAGCAGAGGGCCGATCGTGCCGGGCAGGACGACGCGTAGCTCCCCGTCCCCGAGGCCCGCGAGGTCGCCGACGGTCTTCACGCCGGCGGCGGCGAGCCGCTGCTCTGCCTTCGGCCCGACACCCGGGAGCGCGCGCACGGGAAACGGTGCGAGGAACCGCGCTTCCTTGCCCGGAGGCACGACGGTGATCCCTCCCGGCTTGCGCCGATCGGACGCGACCTTGCAGACGACCTTCGACGTCGACACGCCGAGCGAGCACGAGAGTGAGGTCGCTGCACGTACTGATGTCTGCACGGCCTCGGCGACCGCCCTCGCGCCGCGGAACGCGGGTACAACCGTGCCGAGATCGAGGTAGCCCTCGTCGATCCCGACCTGCTCGACGCGCGGCACGACCTCACGAATCGTGTCCCAGACCGCGCGCGAGTACTGCTTGTAGAGCGCATGGCGTGGGCGAACAAAGACGACATCGGGGCAGCGGCGCAGGGCTTCGGCCGAGCTCATCGCGGACCGGATCCCGAACTCCCGGGCCACGTAGTTTGCCGTCGCCACGACGCCTCGCCCCTGCGGGTTCCCGCCGACAACGACAGGCTGTGACCGAAGCGTTGGATCTTCGAGCTCCTCGACAGCGGCGAAGAAGGCATCGAGATCGAGATGGGCGAGAATCGGCACACCCCGAAAGCTACGGTTCGGCTGTGATCACCGCGCTACCACCGCCTCCTGCGATCGAACAGCCCGCCTCCAACCAGGTCTCGTTCGGGGTCGTCTCCGGCACGGCAGCGGCCGGGACGAAGCGCGTGATCGTGCGCGCCGGGTCACGCGTCGTGGCCGACAGGCCGCTCCGGCAGCGGCACTTCCAACTTCGCGTCGCTCTCCCCACGGGTGAGTCGACGGTGCAGGTCGTCACCGTGTCGGCCGCCGGCCGCCGCAGCACCGCGTCCATCCCACACGTCATCGGGGCATCGACTGCGTTGCCCCGCCCGCATGCCACGCGTAACGACCCCTTGCTCGCTCGCGAGGTCTACAAGCTTGTCCGGTCATTCGGCGGGATGAGCGCCGTCTACGTCGAGAATCTCGCGACGGGAGCGGGCGCCTCGTGGAATGCGAGGGCGACGTTCCCGGCAGCGTCATCGCTCAAGCTCGGGATCGCCGTCACCGCACTCGCGCGGAGCGAAGGGACGCCGCCTGCTGGCTCGACGCTCGACCGGCTTCTCCGTCAGATGCTGACGTACTCCGACAACGCGGCGGCGAATGCGACCGAGCGGTACTTCGGCGGCTCGACGTCGGGCGGCTCCGCGCTCGTCAACTCCATGATGCGATCGATCGGGCTCGTTGATACGGAGATGTACGGCGGCTACACGCTCGATTCGTTTCGCGCCTCCTCGCGGGCTCTCTCAGGCCCCGTCCCGCTTCGGGTCGACAGTCAGCCGTCGTGGGGCTACGGAAAGAAGACGAGCGCCTACGATCTGGCCGCGCTTCTGCGGGCGGTCTGGCTCGCCGGCAATGGAAAGGGACCGCTGCCGACAGCCCAGCCGGGATTCACTGCCACCGACGCCCGGTACCTCCTCTATCTTCTCGTCCACGTGCGGGACTCGGGCAAGCTCGATCGAGAGGTCGGGCTGGTACCCGGGGTACGCGTGTTGCACAAGGCGGGTTGGATCAACAATGCACGCCACGACAACGGCATCGTGTTCTGGCGGGGAGGCGCGTACGTCGTCACCGTGATGACGTACCGCGGGGCGGGGGTCGGAACCTCGTCCGATGTTCTCGCCGGGCGCGTCGCCTCGGCGGCGCTGCGCCGTTTCAGGGGCTGATGCAGGCGAAGCTCGGGGAGGAAAAGGGCGCCCGCGAACGGGCGCCCCATGCTTGCAGTCATGCCCTCGGAGTGCGCGACTGCAAGACGGTGTCCGGTCCCGGGAGGCGGTATTCGGGAAGCCGGGCTCCATCAACTGAGACTCCGGGGACGCGCACACGGTTTGTACGCGTTCCGTAAGGGTTCGCGGCTCCTTGGTCAAGCGGGAATAGCGGTACACTTTTTGTAGTTAGTACTGGTATGACCGACAATCCAGAGAATGCCAAGGAGCGTGAACCGATCGTGAGCAAGTTGCTGCTCGTAGCCCTTGACGACATCGTCGTCTTCCCGAACATGAATGTGACCCTGACGATCGACGTGGGGGACGAGGAGCGTGTGCTGCTCGTGCCGAAGCACGACGGCGAGTATGCGAAGGTCGGAACGGTGGCCGAGGTGACCGACCGCGTTCGCCTGCCCGGTGGCGATACCGCTGTAGCGCTCAACGGGCTCCATCGCGCGATCGCCGGGTCAGCCGAGTCGGATGCCCAGGGGCGTCTCTTTGTCGAGGCGGACGAGCGCGAGAACGAGGAGACGCCGACCGGTGACGCGTTTCGCACGCTCGAGACCGAGTACCGCGCCGTGGTCGAGGAGATCCTCGAGCTCCGCGGTGATGATGGACGTATCGCGTCGTTCGTGCGCTCGATCTCGGATCCCGGTGCGCTCGCCGACACGTCCGGGTACTCGCCCGATCTCACGTTCGAGCAGAAGGTCGAGATCCTCGAGGCCGTCGATGTCGCCCAGCGTCTCGAGCTTGCCCTCGCGTTTCAGCGCGAGCGTCTTGCGCTGATGCAGATCCGGCGTCGCATCCGCGAGGACGTGAACACCGGGATGGAGAAGCAGCAACGCGAGTTCATTCTGCGCAAGCAGCTCGATTCGATCCGCAAGGAGCTCGGCGAGGACGAGACGTCCGTCGTCGAGGAGTTCCGGTCGAAAATCGCCGAGTCTGCGATGCCGGACGACGTGCGCGAGCAGGCGGAGCGAGAACTCGCGCGCTTCGAGCGCATGGGGGAGAGCTCGCCCGAGGCACAGACGATCCGAAGCTACGTCGACTGGCTGCTGGCGGTGCCGTGGGGCGTCCGCTCCGACGAGCGACTCGATCCACAGGCAAGCCGCGAGGTGCTCGATGCCGATCACGCCGGCCTCGAGGACGTCAAGGATCGCATCGTCGAGTACATCGCGGTGCGCAAGCTGCGGCAGGAGCGAGGGATCGAGGTCGACAAGCGCTCGGGCGCGATCCTCACACTGATCGGCCCTCCCGGGACAGGCAAGACGTCGATCGGGGAGTCGATCGCGCGCTCGCTGAACCGCGAGTTCGTCCGGATGTCGCTCGGCGGGATCCGCGATGAGGCCGAGATCCGCGGCCACCGGCGCACGTACATCGGTGCGCTCCCCGGCCGACTCGTTCGCGCCCTGCGGGATGCGAAGACGATGAACCCGGTTATCCTTCTCGACGAGGTCGACAAGGTAGGCGCCGACTGGCGTGGTGACCCATCGGCCGCTCTCCTCGAGGTGCTCGATCCGGCGCAGAACTCGACGTTCCGTGACCACTACCTCGACGTCGAGGTCGATCTCTCCGACGTCATCTTCATCGCGACGGCGAACCAGGCGGACACGATCCCCGGGCCGCTCCTCGACCGGATGGAGGTGATTCGGTTCGACGGCTACACGACCGACGAGAAGGTCGCGATCGCGACGGACTACCTCTGGCCGCGCCAGCGGGAGCGCAACGGCCTCCGCGAGGAGGAGGTGACTCCGGCGGACGGCGTTCTCGAGTCGATCGTCTCCGAGTACACCCGCGAGGCGGGCGTGCGTCAGCTCGAGCGCGAGCTCGGCAAGGTGCTCCGCAAGACCGCAACGCGTATCGCTTCCGACCTGACCGAAGTTCCCGTCACGGTCGACATCGACGTCGTCCGGGACGCGCTCGGACGCCAGCGGTTCTTCCGCGAGGCGGCGGAGCGCACCGCGGTTCCCGGCGTCGCGACCGGTCTTGCCGTGACGGGGATGGGCGGTGACGTTCTCTTTGTCGAGGCAACGAGCATCCCGAGCGGAGAGAAGCTCGTCCTCACGGGCCAGCTCGGCGACGTGATGAAGGAGTCGGCGCAGATCGCGCTCTCGGCAGTTCGGGCGAGGGCGGTGGACTATGGACTCGACGATGAAATCTTCGAGAACCGCTCCTTCCACGTGCACGTGCCTGCGGGTGCAACCCCGAAGGACGGCCCGAGCGCGGGTATCACGATGGCAACGGCGTTCGCGTCATTGCTGACGGGCCGACCGGTCAAACACACGGTTGGAATGACCGGCGAGGTCACGCTTCAGGGCCGCGTGCTCCCGATCGGAGGGCTCAAGCAAAAGGTGCTTGCCGCGCACGCGGCGGGGCTCACCGACGTGATCATTCCCGAGCGCAACAGGGCCGACATCGACGATGTTCCGGAGCACGTTCGCGCGGAGATGACGTTTCATCCTGTGATGGCGCTGTCCGAGGTGCTCGAGCTCGCACTGGAGCCGGTCGCCCAGCCGCACGATGTCTCGGTGTAGCCACTGTGAGCCCGTCCCCGAGGAGGTTCGCCAGGCGGCGGGCCTCCTCGAGGGGCGCTGGACCGTCTCGATCCTCTGGGCCTCGTACGAAGGGGCCTCGCGGTTCAACGAGTTCAAGCAGGCGGTGGGGGAAATCCCGCCGCGTACGCTGGCGCTTCGTCTCGTCGAGCTCGAGGCGGCCGGAGTGCTCGAGCGTCGCGTGGTCGATGCCCGGCCGCCGCGCGTCGAGTACACGCTGACCCCGCAGGGCCGAAGGCTTCAGGCAGTCGTAGACGCGCTCGTCCGCTTTGCGAACGCGTAGCGGGGTGCAGGCGCCTGGTGGCCGGCTTTAGCCGGTCGCCGGGGTTGCGGCCTGTGCTGGGCAAGCAGCAGAAAGGGGCGACGCGCATCCGCACGCCGCCCCTTGGTCTGCCGCGGAGATCGTCGGCCTACGCCTCGCCATCGTCTTCGGCAAGAAGCCGGTAGATGCCCTTGCGCGCGGTGCGGAGCACGTCCTGTGCGCCCTTCACCTGTGCGGTGGTGCCGGCCTGTGCGACCTGTCGCGTTGCGGCAAGTACCTGGTGGACGAGGTCGCGAAGCTCGACGAGGTCATCGTCGACGTCCTTCTCGGCCTCGGCCCATGGCGTCGCGGTGCCGTCGGCGGCCTGCGCAGTACGTCCTGCCTCGGTGAGCGCGTAGACGTTCCGTCCGGACTCCGAGTGAGCGGGCTCGATGAGCCCCTCGTCCTCGAGGTGCTGGAGTGTCGGGTACACCGACCCGGGGCTAGGCGTCCAGTTACCGCCGCTGCGCTCGGAGATCACCTGGATGATCTGGTAGCCGTGCATCGGCTCCTCAGCGAGCAGCGCGAGGATTGCGGCGCGCATGTCGCCGCGACCTGCGCGACGGCCGGGGCCGAATCCTGGCCCGCCGAAGCCGGCCGGGCCGCGCATGCCGCGACCGTGGCGGCCGCGACCACGGCGCCGGGGGCGCTCGTCGGTCATGAGCCAGAGGTTGATCGTGCGGTCTCGTCGGCAGCGGCCGGCAGTGGGGACTGTGATTGCAGTCATGTGGTTCCTTTTTTGTGTAATATCACGATATATCGTAGAATATCGTTTGTCAAGTTCATCCTCTGATTCGATCCACCTCTATACCTCGAACGAGTGTCTGCCGATAGGGAGGTAATGGAGGCAGGAGCAGCGACGCAATCACGGCTCATCGGCGCGATCCTCGTCGAGAACGGGCTGATCACGCGGGATCAGCTTGTCCGTGCGCTCGAGCTCCAGGAGAAGACGGGGGAGAGGCTCGGAGAGATCGTCGTCGCCGAGTTCGACGTTCCGAGAATCGAGCTTGCAAGCATCCTCGCGGAGCAGTGGGCAGCAATCGAGGGCACCGCATCGGGCGGAACCGTCAAGCCTGCCGCGAAATTGCGCGTGGTCGCGGCCCCGTCCCCCGACAACATCGCGACCCGCCGACCGATCGGCGAGATCTTCCTCGAGCTTGGCTTCATCGACCAGGCGCAACTCGACGCTGCGCTCGAGCAGCAGCGTGAGACGGGTGCGCGGATCGGCGAGGTGCTCGTCGAGCAGGGAAGCCTGACTCGACTCGATCTTGCGAGTGCCCTTGCCGAACAGTGGTCATCGCTCGAGAAGCTCCGGCCTCCTTCGCTCGAGGCACGGGCCGAAGTGAGTTCGAGGGAACGTAGCTCAGCCGAGGATCTTGCGCGTGTTGCGGGAACGCTCGAGACGAGGATCGACGCTCTCGAGGGTCGAGACCCGTCAGATGCCGTTGCCCACCTGAGGCTTGAGCTCGACGAGCTCCGAGCTCGACCGAACGTCGTCACAGCGATTGCGGAGCTACGCGCCATGGTGGAGCGGCTGGAGGATCAGCCCGGCACACCGGGGCAGATCGAGGCGCTCGCAAGCGAGATCGTGGCGGTCAGCGTGCGGCTCGACGATCTGACCACGATTGGTGACCTCGAGAGCCGGATCGACGCTGCTGCACTGCAGGCCGAGGCCGCAGGAAACGAAGCACGCCGGCTCTCGGCGCAGCTCGACGCCCTGTCGAGCCTCGAGCAGCGGATCGACGAGGTCGTCGCGCGCGTGCCCGCAGACGGAGCGATCGAGGGCCTGATCGAGCAGTTCCGTAGCGAGCTTGCGGTGGTCGCGACAGACCAGAGTCACGGCGTCGATGCGACGAACGCCGCCGCCATCGCGTCGATCTCGTCCCGGGTTGACGTCGTGGCAGCGCGCCTCGACGATCTGGCTGCGAGGCCGACGGTTGATCTCCAGCCGGCGCTCGATGCGCTCACGGAGCGGGTGGAGGCGAGGGCGGCGTCGGCGACGACGGAGACGCAGGGCCTCGGAGAGAGACTCGCATCGCTCGAGAACGCGGCAGAGGAGGACGGCGGTGCGCTCGAGCGAATCGCGGCGGAGCTCGGGGAGCTCGAGGTGCGCACGCGAGAGCGACTCGACGAGCTCGGGGAGCGGTCGGTTGACTCGACACCCCTTGACGCCGTGCAGAGTCGACTGGATGATCTTGCCGAGGCCGTTGCCCAGGTGTCGTGGCCCCTCGAGGATCTCGCTACTCGGGTAACAGCACTCGCGGGGCACGGTGACACGATTTCGTCGCTCGAGAGTCGGATTGGGGAACTCGAGGCAGGAGTCGCCGAGGGCAGCTCGGCGATAGCCCTCCGAGAGGAGATCCGACAGGTGGCCGAGAGCACCGCGGCCGACCGGGCTTCGCTCGCCGAGACGCTTCTGGCCCGGGTCGAGGAGGTCGCAGCGTCAGGCCCTCGTGAGGAGGAGCTTGCGGAGCTTCGAGCGCGTCTCGATCAGCTCGTTACGCTGCCGGGCGAGGACGATATGTTGCGCCAGAAGGTGGACTCTCTGGCGTCGCGCCTCGACGCACTGGGCGGGGTGGAGAAGTCGCTCGATGAGGCTCTCGCCGATGTCCGCTCACGTGTCGATTCCCTTGCGGCAGATGATTCCACGGCTGAGCTTGCTGTCCGCATGTCGGAACTTGCGGCACGGCTCGACGACGAGGGGTTGCGGGAGCGCATCGAGTCGGTTGCCACGCGGATCGACACCGTCGATGCGCTCAAGGCATCGATCGCTGACGTGCGCCAGTCGATGACCGAGCTCGAGTCCGTCCGGGTAGCCGATGCGCTCGCGTCGGGTTCTCGGCTGGCCGGGGTTGAGCATGTCCTCGGCGCCCTTGCGACCCGGGATTCGGTCGACGCAGCTCTTGCCGGCCTCCGTGCGGAGCTCGATGCTGTCGCCGCCGTGTCAACCACCGAGGAGCTCGATCGGCGAACTGCTGAGCTCATGGCCCGGGTCGATCGGATGACGTCCCATGTCGACGACAGCGTCCTCGGGGTAGCCGAGGAGCTGACGACCCGGATAGACGGGAATGCCGCGGATCTCGGCAAGCGGATAGAGGAGCTCGCCGAGGGCGTCACCGGTCTCGTCGGCCGGGGCGAGCTGGACGCTGCCGCTACCAGGCATGCCGAGTGGGTGCGATCCGAGCTTGCTGCCCTTGCGGAAGCGGGCGACGTACGCGCTGCCCGCCTCGAGGAGCGCCTCGCAGCCGTCGACCTGGCGCGCATCACGTCCGAGAAGCAACACAGCGAACACATCGAGAAGTCGATCGCGTCGATCCGGTCGTCGCTTGATGAACGCCAACTCGCACTCGATCCGCAATTGGAGGCGCAGTCGGCCGAGTTGGCTTCGCTTCGTGCACAGTTCGCCGACTTGCAGGAGGATCGTGCTGCCCGGGTGGACATGGGAGTGCAGCTCAACGATCGGATCACCTCGGAGATGACAGCGTTGCGCGCCCTTGTCAACCAGGAGACCACGGTTGCACGCGCCGAGTCGGCGTCCCTCGGCGTCCGAATCGATGAGCTGCTGGGACTCCGCCACGCGGACATTCAGGCAGCACGAGCGGCGGACGAACGGGTTGTGGAACAGATCGATGCGCTCGCGGCACACTCCGATGATGAGCACGAAGCGGCACGGTCTGTTGCGGCCGACCTGTCACTCCGGGTTGGGATTCTCTCGGATTCGGTTGGCGTGGACATCGCCACCGCTCGAGTTGCCGCTGCTGAGACCGATGCGCGGCTTGGGGAGCTTCAGAGGTTGCTTGCGGATGATGCTGAGGCTGCTGCGTCCGTTGGAAGCGAGCTGGCCGGGCGTCTCGACGAGCTCGAGGTTCGCTCGACAGAGACGACCCTGGGCGTCGAGCAGCGACTGCGAGGCGACCTCGACGCCCTTGCTGCCCGCCTCGAGGAGTTCGACGGAGCGAGCATCGAGGCGCGGGAGGACTTGCGCGTTGAGCTCGAGCGGCTGGCCGCGTCGATGGGCTGGCGTCTCGAGAGAATCGAGGAGTCCCTCGCGACAGACGAGACGACGACTCTTCGTGCAACAATCGAACAGCTCGAGCGTCGAGTCGAGGGGCAGTCTGCACTCGGCGAGGAGCAGGCACGGGCGACCGAACGTGCGCTCCGGAAGGGACTTGCGTCTCTCGGTGAACGCCTCGTCGATAGCGAGTCTGCGTATGTCGAGGCTGGAAACACCCTTCGTCGGTCGATCGAACGACTCGGTGCTGCGGTCGTCGAGGCCGACGCACGAATGGCCGACCAGATCCCGGTTTCGGCGTTCGAGGGCTGCGTTGCATTCGCACCAACGGACGACGGCTACCGGCTGGTCGAACTGCAGGGCGAACTGCCCGAGGTCGGCGCGTTCGTTCACGTTGATGCCAGCAATGGCCCCCTCGTGGTTACCCGCTACGGCCGTTCGCCTCTGCCGTTCGACGGTCGCCCGTGTGCCTATCTCGACAGGGTTTGAGCTTCAGCACGGGCCTCAGACGCACGTGGCAGATCGTCGTGAGCGTTGGCGCTCGGACGTCGGGCGGACAGTGGGCCGCGTAGAACCGCGACCGCGATCTTCAGGGCTCCACCGGGATTCCCGGTGGAGTCGCGCTGCGTGTGTCCTCCGACTCGGAGGACACACGCCGCCGCCGCCGAAGGACGTTGATCCATGGGTTGGCGGCGTGACGAAGTGTGGTTCGAGGTCGATGCGCTCTGGTTCCGCGAGCAGCAGCGGCAGCCGTTCGCTGCGATCGCGCTGGAGTTGCCGCCACTTCCCTCGTTCTCCTCACCGGCCGAAACGGGGCTCGATCTCTCCCGGCGGCGGCGAATCGAGGCGCAGGCAGCTCGCAAGCGGCGACTTGCGACGCGGACGGTGCCCGCGGTGGCGCTCGTTCTCGGCTCGGCCTCGATGCTGTCGTTTGCTGCCCTTCGGCCTGCGAGCGCCGGCCAGCGCACGGGTCTCTTGCAGGAGGACCCGCCAAGCCAGACGTTCCGCTTCGGGCTCGCCGGCCTCGAGGTTGCCGAGGTGCCGGCTCCGCCGGTCGTCCCACCGGCACAGAAGGCTCAACCCCGGGCCGCGAAGTTCGAGCCGGTCGACTGGCACGGCGCCACATCGGTCGGGCTCCCGTACTCCGGCCGTCTCGACGGCGGCACCCAGCTTCCCATCGCCGGCGCCGACTGGGTTACGTGGAACCCGAACACCGACAGCGCCCCGAACCTCCGGCACCGGCTCTACGGCAACGAGCGCACACTTCGTGCGATCCTCTCCGTCGTCGGCGGCTATCGCAACGCCCACCCCGACGCGCCGCGCGTCGTCGTCGGTGACCTCAGCTTGCGGGGCGGCGGGAGAATGGATCAGCACGTCTCGCACCAGAACGGCCTCGACGTCGACGTCTACTACCCACGGCTCGATCGATACCTGAGCGCCCCGATCGCGGCGAGCCAGGTCGACCGCGAGCTCGCTCAGGACCTCCTCGACCGCTTCGTCTCGGCGGGCGCGCAGGTTGTCTTCGTAGGCTTCGGTACCGGGCTTCGCGGGCCGAGCGGCGTCGTCGTCCCGTACCCGAACCACGAGAACCACATGCACGTGCGCTTCGCGCCGCCCGGTGGGTGACCGGCCTTCGATGACGAGGCCACTCAAAGGCCACGCGCTCGTCCTCGGCTCCGCGCTCCTGCTCGGGACGCTCGGCGTATTTTCGAAGCTGTTCTACGACGCGGGCGGCGAGCCCTTCATACTCCTGTTCCTCCGGTTCGCGGCGGGAGGACCGCTGCTCGTCCTGATTGCCCTTGCCCGACGTGAGCAATGGCCGCCACGACGCAGAATCGCCCTCGGCGCGTCGCTCGGCGTGCTTCAGCTCTTGGTTGCGTTCGCGCTCTTCGAGGGTTTCGCGCGCGCGCCTGTCGGCCTCGTTGTCCTCGTCTTCTTCTGCTATCCGTTGATCGTCGCCGTCGCGGCCGCCTTCCTCTTCGGCGAGGAGCTCGGCCCGCGCAGGGTTGGCGTATTGGCGCTCGGTACGGCGGGGGTTGCGCTGACGGTCGGCCTGCCGGACAGCGCGAACGCGACCGGGATCGCCCTCGGGCTGCTGGCCGGGATCTGCGTCGCGGGCCTTGTGATCAGTGCGCGGGCGCTGACCACGATGGGTGGCATTAACCGTGGCAGCACCCTCGTCTCGCAGTCGGTCACGAGACAGAGGTTTGGTCGCTTTCGCTCGGAGGTACT
Source organism: Gaiella sp. (assembly GCA_046590225.1). Lineage (GTDB taxonomy): Bacteria > Actinomycetota > Thermoleophilia > Gaiellales > Gaiellaceae > Gaiella. Next base: position 23,539 of record JBKJVI010000038.1, read on the forward strand.
TCTGCAGTACGTTCAGCTTGGCGCCTCGGCCGCCACCGTCGGCCTGCGGGTCCGACTCCGGCTGCTCGCACCGACTGAGCTGGCGCGATCCCCCGATGTTCAGGGGCTGAGGTCTGCGTGCCTTGTGATCCGGAGTGGGACGTCGTAGTCTCCATTCGTCAGTAACCAATCCGGGAGGGCACGTGAACACTCTGTACAAGTGGTGGGCTGGCTTGCTGCTCGTTGCCGTTGTTCTGCAGATCGGCTTCGCGGGATACGGCGCCTTCTATGTTGCCAACAAGGTCGACGGCGACGGTAAGACCATTGACGTCGATGGATTTACGGACGGATTCGGACTCCACATGGGGTTCGGATATCTCGTTTGGTTGCTTGGCATTGTCTTCCTCGTGATCGGGGTCGTGGCAGGGATCGGTCGTTGGCGGCTCGGGAGGCATGGCGTGCTGGCCTTTCTCCTCACCTTGCAGGTCGTCCTTGCGTGGATCGGGGGGGCTGTGCCGGCGATCGGGTTCTTCCATCCCGTGAACGCGGTGCTGATCTTCACCGTGCTCCTCTGGATCGTTCACGACACGTGGCGAGGCAAGGTGAAGGCCGCACAGGCGTCGCCGGTCCCGTCTGTCGCAGCCTGAATCCGGAGCCGCGCACGACCGTCTATTCCGGATGGTTGTGCGCGGCTCCGCCTGTCTCGAAAGGTGTCGATACACCCAGGTACGCAAGATGCATGGTCAGCCCAGCTGCGGCATGGCTCAGGTTGTGGCAATGGTTCATCCAGATTCCCGGGTTGTCGGCTCGGAAGGCGACCTCGTAGCTCTCGTCCGGCTCGACATTGAGAGTGTCGCTCCACCAGGGGCTGCCCGAGACGGGATTTCCGTTGTGGCTGAGCACGAGCATGTGGTGGCCGTGCAGGTGCATCGGGTGGACGGCCCCCGTCCCGTTGTGGATCGAGATCCGGACGAGATCGCCCTCTGTGACCATGAACATCGGCACGCGCGGGTAGATCCCGCCGTTGATCGTCCACTGCTTGCCCGGGTGCCCGTCGAGGAACCCGGGTTTTCTGCCGATGTCGAGTGTGAACACGCGGTCGAAGTGGCTCGATGCGTCGAATGGCGTCGGTGAGGACTTCCCGTACACGACCGGGTCGAACTTGGGGCCGGGCGGAGGCGGCGGCGGGTCTGCCGAGCCGTCAGTGCTCAGCGCGAGGCCGACGACGGTGTTCTCGACGGCGAGCTTCACGGGCGTTCGCGGCATCGTGAACGACACGTCGTAGCGGCCGCCCGCCGCGAGCACCATTGTCCTCCCGCTGAGCGGTGTTGGACGGACGAGGTCGGTGCCGTCGATCGCGACGACGCGAAACGATGTTCCCTCGACGCCGAACCGGATCGGCGTATTGTCGGTGTTGATGATCCGAAGGCGCACTGCGGTGCCAGGGGGTACGGCACGACGCTCGACACCATCTGTCGCGTTCACGAGTGGTGTTCCGTCGAGTGTGTGGATTGCGACGGCAATGTCCCCGGCTCCCGCGCGCTTAGACGACCGGGACTCGATCACGAGTGCTCCGTAGAGCCCTCGACGTACCTCCCCCGCCGACGCCTGGTGGGCGTGGTACCAGAACGTGCCGACCTGATCGGCGCGGAAGCGGTAGATGTGCGTGCCTCCCGGTGGCACGGCATCCTGGGTGACGCCGGCGACTCCGTCCTCGGCGTTTGGTAGGTCGACTCCGTGCCAGTGCACCGTGACGCCCTGCTTGACGTCCACGTTGCGCAGGACGACCTCGACGAGCTCGCCCTCACGGATCCGTAGCTCCGGCCCCGGGACGGAACCGTTGAACGAGAGCGCTCTCACCGTGCGCCCCGAGGCGAGTGAAACGGGTCCGTCGCGTGCGATGAGCACAAAGCGCCGCTGCGGCGTCCCCGTTGGTCCGTGCAGGTCTGCGACAGATGCTTGCCGTTGCATGTGATCGGCACCGGCAGGTGCGCCGCCGCCGTCGGGAATGGCGTAGTCCATCACGCCGTAAGTGGAAGGAAGTCGGCTCTCGTACCAGGCGAAGCCGAGCCAAGCGAGTGCCACGACTCCGAGTGCGCCTCCCACGATCGCCGCGCCGATAGCCAGCGACCGCTTCACCGAGGCATTCCTCCGGTCCAATTGGTCATCTGTCAGCCATTATCGTGCCTCGGTGGCAACCCTGCGAGCGTGTCGAACGGCTCGGTCGCGGCATTGTGTGCAAGGCTCCGTCTGCGAGTACGCAGAGATGGCGCAATCCCGCATGAACACTGATGGGCCGTGCTGGGATCGAACCAGCGACCTTGGGATTAAAGGGTCGACCCGGATAGGCTGCAACGAACAGCAACTGGCTGAGTCTTCCTGCAAGTAGTCGCTTTCAGCACTGCAACAGACTGCAGCGAGAGACAGGCCGGTACGCTCACCGTACGCTCGGCTCGGTCCTCGACCACGCCTGGCGAGAGGACGCTAGTGGATACGTGGCAGTACGCACTGGTGGCCCTCGATCGTGTGGTCGATAGCATCCGACTCCTAGGTTATAGTGCGAATACGTCATTGGTTGTTGACGTTCTCTCACGATGAGGACAGCCGCTCCTACACCCTTGCCACTCTTCCGCTCTGAGGGACAGGCGCGGCTCCTAACCCACATCTATCTGGGATATGGCCGGCCGGACGCGCCGTTGGCAGAGGTGGCGCGGGATCTCGGGCTCGATCCTGGTGGGGTCGCGCGCGAAGCTACCCGGCTCGAGCAGGCGGGCTTGATCAGTTCCACGCGCGTCGGTCGCCAGCGTCATGTGCGCGCGAACACGGATTCGCCGTACTACGAGCCGCTGCGCGACCTACTCGCTCGAGCGTACGGCCCTCCGCGACTGATCGGCTGCGCACTCGCCGACTTGAAGGGAATCGAGCGGGCGCTGATCTATGGTTCATGGGCTGCACGCTTCCACGGCCAGCCGGGGCCGCCTCCGAACGATATTGACGTGCTCGTGGTTGGAGATCCGGAGCGGCGGGCACTCGCTCGCATTGCTCGAGAGCTGAGCCAACAACTTGGACTCGAGATGGAGCCGCATGTAGCTTCGCCCGCAGACTACGAGCGCGGAGCGAGCGGTTTCCTCCGTACCGTTAAGCAAGGCCCCTTCGTCGAACTCGACCTCGACCCGTGCGAATGAGCCAGGAGGAACTCGACGATCTCGTTGCCGAGGGCGCCATTGAGCGCGTAGCGGCGGACCCCGAGACCGCGCGCGTCGAGCTCGACCAGGCACGCCTGCATGCAGAGACCGCGGCCGAGATCGCCGACCGCGACCCCGTCGCAGCGTTCGCGATCGGATATGACGCCGTCCGCAAAGCGCTATCGGCTCACATGCGCCACCGAGGCTACCGCGTCACTCGGGGCGCCGGCCATCATGCCCGCACCGGCCGGTACGCGATCGCCGCCATCGATGATCCTATGCTTGAGGATCATCTCGATGCATTCGACGAACTACGTCAAATGCGCAACCAATCCGAATACGACGCGCTCATCCTCGGCGCCGACGACGTCACCGACGCCCTCGACCACGCCAACGCGATCATCAACGCGGTCGACAACGAGCTCTGAAATCCGGAGGCCACTCCGGGAACCGCGGTCATTCGCTGAGTGACGGCTCGCGATGAGCGATGAGAGACGACGGCTCCGTGGCCGAGGCGCGGCGCGCGCGGCGAGTCGGATGAGCGCCCAACTCGGGGTCGTCCGGTTGAACGGGGATCCCGAATCCCTTTGAACGAGTTGCAACGGGCTGAAAGACGCTGCTAGGCGCTGCAACGCGGAGGAGTGCGCGTGCGCACATACGTACGTCCATCAATTCAGAAATAGCAACACAGGAGCCTGTTTTTTTGCAGGGAATTTGAGTGGGCCGTGCTGGGATCGAACCAGCGACCTTGGGATTAAAAGTCCAGCCGGACAGGCTGCAACGAATTGCGACAAGCTGAATCTGCCTGCAAGTCAGCGCTTTCAGCACTGCAACAAACTGCAGCGAACTGCACCCTGCGGAGACAGGCCGGTACGCTCACCGTACGCTCAGCAGTAGGGGACACCCGCCCTTGCCTATCCGCCGCGGCTGACCTCACGCCAGTCAGCTCGGGGTTCGCGTCGAGTTCGTCATTCGGCGGGGGAGTCGAGCAGGGCGCGAAATCGCCGGGCTCAGGAAGCGACTCTCAGGCCGCTGTCGCGTATGTCGCTGATACTCAGCCCGAAACCTCACACCAGTGCTATTCGAGCAGGTCGTTGAACTCCGTGTGCCGCTGCGCGTACAGGACGCTGATCGTCGAGCGCGCCTCGGCTTCGAGTTTCGCGTCGCCAGACGCTAGCGCTGAGGCGAGCACCGCGCGGAACTGGTCGCGGGCTGACAGCACCATGTGCGGCGTGTATGCCCGCTCGACGAGAGCGTTGACGATACGAACGGCTGAGCGGAGATCGGTCGCTGCGAGTTCGGGCAGTCGCTGCGTTACGACGTAGGGGAAGCTGACACCGCCACCTGCGTCGAGTACTCGCAGTAGCCGCTCAACCGACCATGCCTCCGGCAGCTTGCTGGACCCGAACCACCAGTCGAAGCCCGCGAGCTCACTCACGTTGCCGTCGGCGAACACCTTCTCGCTGCGCCACTCCCACAGCCGCTGCAGCTTCGCTTGGATCTGCTCGGAGACATCGTGATCGCCGGAGAGGTCGGTGCCGACCATCTCAAGGAAGGTCCGGCGAAGGCGCAGCGGCGCCGTCGCGAAGAAGAGGCCGAGCAGCGAATCGTCGGACAGCTCGGCCAGATCGTTGAGGTATGCACTGAGGAGATGCCCGAGGAGCGCACCGGTCGGATCGAGAAGCGAGACCTCCTCCTCCTCTTCGAATCGGTCGTCGGCGAGCGCTTCGGCGGCGCGCCGGTACTGCGACTCCAGCACGTTCCAGCTATCCGACCAGAAGTGGTTCGCGTCGATGAACGCGCGCCAGGCTGCATCGCGCCGGCCTGTCTCGTTCGGGTCTCCCGGAAAGATCGCGGCCGTCTGTTCCGACGTCCACTCCCGGTCGAGCGAGTAGAGCTGGTTGAAGTGGCGGCCGAACACCGCCTGCACCGTGCGCGTACGTTCATGCTCCGGGTCGAGATGCCGCTCGAGAACCTCGCGGATGGTCGTCGCTAGCTGCGCCTGATCTTCGCCACGGCCGCCGTCGTTGACTGTCGACCAGGCAGCGAAGCGGATCACTGCCTCGATCGCCACTCCGCGAACCGAGTTCAGCGAAAGGATCTCCGGCTCGGTTCCCTCGCTTTCGCGCTCATCCTCCGTCTCGACCGTCGGGTCGGCGTCCTCAGCGAGCACCGCGACGACCTCCCAGACCTCGTCGGCGAGTTCTCTTGGGATCAACCGTCTCGCGAGACCCGTGCTGATCAGCCGAGCCACCTCGAGCCGGGACCACTCCCAGCCGGGGTCGACGTCCTCTCCGGCGGGATCTCGTCCCTCGAGCTCGGCGGGCACCCCGAGGATCGCGTGCGCGAACTGCACCACGGCCGACCAGTCGATGATGCCTCCACCGTCACGCGCGACCTGCTGCAGGCCGTAGACAACGTTGCGCGCATACGTCGGCTCGCCGCCCGCGAGCCACGGAAGCAGGATCGAGAATCGCGACGCTACCGCGACGGCCGCATCGCGAAGCTCGTTCGCGAGCCCTTCGACCGACGACCCCAGCCAGCCGCCGTCCG
>JBKJVI010000140.1:0-4080 GCA_046590225.1 Gaiella sp.
TCCGCGACGAGCTCGTCGCGAAGGACACCGGCGTTCGTCAGGTTGCCGTTGTGGCCGAGCGCGACGGTTCGCGCGCGTCCATGGTGAACGAGTGGCTGCGCGTTCGACCAGTGCACGCCTCCGGTCGTCGAGTAGCGCGTGTGCCCGATCGCGACCTCACCCGGAAGCGCCTGAAGCTGCTGCTCGTTGAATACCTGGGCAACGAGGCCCATGTCGCGCAGCACGGTCAGGCGCCCTGCCTCTGAAACGGCGATGCCGGCAGATTCCTGGCCGCGATGCTGGAGCGCGAACAGGGCGAAGTACGTCAGCCGCGCAACGTCGCGGTCGGCCGAGCGGATACCGAAGACGCCGCACATCTACACCTCACGCTCCCAGACCGCTCGGAGGTCGGCAAGCGTGACACCAAGTATCGCGTCGCCGCCGACCTCACCGATGCGTCGCACCTCTACACCGGGGACCTTCGGCGCGGCCTCGACCTGGTCGGCCGGGAGCGCGAGGATCACCTGGCCGGGACCTTCACCGAAGAGCGAAACCGGGTCAGCCGAAAGGTCGAGCCGTGCTCCGAGACTGGAGTGCAACGCCGCCTCGGCGATCGCGACTGCGAGCCCTCCATCCGAGACGTCATGGGCGAGTGTGCATCGCGGAGCGAGATCGACGATCAGCCGGATGAGGGCTGCCTCAGCTGCGAGGTCAAGCGACGGCGGCGACCCCGAGACCGTCCCGTACTGCGCCTGCAGCTCGGAACCCGGGAAAGCAGGAGCGCCCGCCGAGGCGAGGACGATCACGTCCCCTTCCCTCCACGCGCCAGGGATCTGCCGCACATCCGGGACGAGGCCGACACATCCCACCACGGGCGTCGGCGGGATCGAGCGGCCGTCCGTTTCGTTGTAGAGCGAGACGTTGCCGGAGACGATCGGCAGCCCGAGCGCCTCGCACGCCTGGGCCATGCCCTCGATCGACTGCGCAAGCTCCCAGCCGATCTCGGGCTTCTCGGGATTGCCGAAGTTCAGGCAGTCCGTGAATCCGAGCGGCTCACCCCCGGCGCAGGCGACGTTGCGGGCTGCCTCGAGGATCGCCGCGGCGCCGCCGACGAACGGATCGAGCGAGCCGAGGCGTCCCGTCCCGTCGAGTGAGAGCGCGAGCCCTCGATTGGAAGGCCGCAGCCGTACGACCGCAGCGTCGAGACCGGGACGGCGCACCGTCCGCGACTGGACGAGCTGGTCGTAGCGACGCGTGACGAACGCGCGCGACCGCAATGCATGGGAGCCGAGCAGATCGAGGAGCAGGTCGGCGGTTCCCGGAAGCTCCGGGAGCTCGACCTCGGGCGACGGCGCCCGGGGAGCCTGCTCGACGACGTAGCGTGGGCAGTCCTCGGTGAGGAAGCGTGCGGGAATCGCGCCAACCACTGCACCGTGCCAGAGGGCGCGTAGCTCGCCCGTCTCCGTGACCTCACCGATCTCAGCACGGTGGAGCTCCCAGCGGTCGATCACCGATTCCACCTCGGCGAGCCGCTCCGGCGCAACGATCGCGACCATGCGCTCCTGCGACTCCGAGATCATGATCTCCCACGGCTCCATCCCGGCCTCGCGCTGGGGCACCCGGTCGAGGTGGACGTCGATGCCGTAGTCCGCAGCCATCTCGGAGAGTGACGACGCGAGACCGGCCGCACCACAATCCTGCAACGACAGCACGAGCCCGCGCTCGACGAGCTCGACCGAGACCTCGATCAACCGCTTGCCCGTGAACGGGTCGCCGACCTGAACCGAGGGGCGCTTGTCGACCGCCTCCTCGCCGAGCTCCTGGCTCGCGAGCACCGATGCTCCGCCAATCCCGTCCCTCCCCGTCGTCGCCCCGTAGAGCACGAGCACCGCACCCGCGGTGTCCGCGCGCGCGCTCATCACGCCGTCTACCGGGAGCAGGCCGACACACATGGCATTGACGAGGCAGTTCGAGGCGTAGGCGTCATCGAAGACGACCTCGCCCCCGACGTTCGGCACGCCGACCGAGTTGCCGTACGCACTGATCCCACCGACGGCGCGGGAGAAGTGCGCATCCGGTGCACCGAAGCGAAGCCCGTCGAGGAGCGCAATTGGTCGGGCACCCATGGCGATGATGTCACGCAGGATCCCGCCCACTCCGGTCGCGGCGCCCTGGAACGGCTCGACCGCCGAGGGGTGGTTGTGACTCTCTGCCTTGAAGGTGACAGCAAGCCCGTCGCCGAGGTCGAGCACGCCCGCGTTCTCCCCCGGCCCCTGCAGCACGCGGTCACCGGCGCTCGGGAGACGCTTGAGGAGCAGCGCCGAGTGCTTGTAGCCGCAATGCTCCGACCAGAGGAGCGAGAAGACCGCAAGCTCGAAGTGGTTCGGCTCCCGCTCGAGCAGTTCGTGGAGTCGGACGTTCTCTCCGTCTGTGAGACCGAGCTGACGGTGGATGGGCTGTTCCGCGACGGAGCTCAGAAGGGCATTCTAGCCGGGGGTGCGGCCGTCGGGCGGGTGGGCCGACGGTGGAAGAGCGTATCGTCGGGCCACGCGACCCACAACCGATCACAACACTCGACGAAAGCTCTTCAGCCCGCGACCGCGGTTCCTCACAACACACTGCCGCCGCACGTCTACCCTCGCTGAGCGATGACCAGACGCGACACCCTCCAGCTGCTTCTGCTCTCGGCGATCTGGGGTGGGTCGTTCCTCTTCATCAAGGTCGGGGTCGACGAGCTCGAGCCGTCGGTTGTCGCCCTGAGCCGGGTTGCGATCGGCGCTCTCGTCCTGCTCCCGTTGCTCCTCTCGAGAGGTGGGCTGCGCCCGCTCCGAAGCTACGTCGTCCCGCTCGTCGTTCTCGCCACATTCAACAACGCGCTCCCGTTCTGGCTCTTTGGGTTCGCCGAGCAGAGCATCTCTTCCGGCTTGACCGCGGTGATCCAGGCGGCAGCCCCTCTCTTCACCGTTCTTCTCGCGGTCCGGATGGATCACACGCAGCGCGTGACGGGTGTGCGTCTCGTGGGAATCTGCGTCGGGTTCCTCGGGGTCGTGTTTCTCGTCGGCCTGCAGTCCGGTGGTGACCTCGTCGCAGCATTCGCCGTGATCGGAGTGGCCCTGTGTTACGCGTTCTCTGTGCTCTTTGCCGGGCGCACGATGCGCGGTCTATCGGCCCTGCACGTCTCGTTCGGTCAGCTCGGCTGCGCATCGCTCATCCTTCTGCCTCTTGGGCTCGCGCAGCGGCCGGATGCGCTGCCGTCAGGCACCGTGCTGCTCGCGATGCTGGCGCTCGGCGCGCTCGGGTCGGGTGTCGCCTACCTGCTGTACTTCTCGCTGATCGCGAGCGCAGGTGCGTCCCGCGCGATCCTCGTCACGTACCTCGTGCCGGCGATCGCGCTGATCTACGGAGCCGTGCTCCTCGACGAGAAGGTCACGATCTCATCGTTGATCGGACTCGGGCTGATTCTCACCGGCACCGCCCTGGCAACCGGCGTCGCACGGTTTCGCGCCGCTAGCCTCTCCAGGTGACTCACCGCTACTGGCCTCTGATCCTCACGCTCGCGTCGCTCTGGGGCGCGTCCTACTTCCTCATCAAGGTTGGCGTCGACGGCGGCTTCTCACCCTCGGCGCTGATGGCCTCGCGCGCACTTCTCGCCGCGCTCGTTCTCCTCGGGTACCTCGCGACGACCATCGGCCTCGCCTCGGCGGCGCGAGAGATCCGCGCTGCCTGGCGCGCGTGCGTCGTTCTCGGCGCGATCAACGCCGCCGTGCCGTTCTGGCTCGTCGCCTGGGGTGAGACCCGGATCGACTCGGGCATCGCGGCGATCGCACAGGCGTCCGTTCCACTCTTCTCGCTCCTCATCGGATTGCGGTTCCTGCCGCACGAGCACGTCAGCAGGCTCCGCGTCGCCGGCATCGGGCTCGGGATCGTCGGCGTCGCACTCATCGCCGGCATCGCGCCGGCAGGAGACGTCGGCGAGGTCGTGGGCACCTTCGCGGTCATCCTGGCGTCGCTCTTCTACGCTTCGGCCGGAATCTACGGCCAGCTGCGGCTCCGCGGAACGACATCGGGTGCCGTCCTCGCAACGGGGAACATGCTCGCCGC
>JBKJVI010000187.1:0-21915 GCA_046590225.1 Gaiella sp.
AGGTACATGCCGCCGATCTCGCGGGCGCCATCCCGGCCGGTCGCGCGATCGGTCGCATGAATGGAGGCGAGGATCGTGCAGCCGAGATCGACGTCGCCGGGGTCGCGGCCCGACTTCGCCGCTCCCTCGCGGATGTTGCCCGCGGTGTAGCGGACGTACTCCGGTGTCGTGATCGAAGGCGTCAGCAGACCGTCGCCGATCTCGCCACCGATCTGCTGCATCAGAGGAGCAGTCCCCGCAACGTAGACGGGGACGTCCCAGCGAGGCGCATGTGCCTCGTCGGAGAGAGCTGGAATGTCAGCAGAGAAGACCTTGCCGTCGTACTCGAACCGCTCGCCACCGAGGATCCCGCGCACGATCTCGACCGAGTCACGCATGTGCGCGAGAGGCTTCGTGACCTTCGGTGGCCCACCCTGCTTCGTGTTGTTGAGGAAGATCTTGGACGTGCCGAAGCCGACGATGAAGCGACCAGGCCCTGCGGCCTCCTGGACCACGCGGGCATCCATCGCGACCTGCACCGGATGGCGCGTGTACGGCGAGATGATGCCCCACGCGATCGTCAGGTTCTTCGTCTCGCGAGCCATCAGCGCGGAGACGACGGTCGAGCCCCGCGCCTCCATCTGGTGCTTGCGCCACCACGGGTAGGCCTCCGCGAGCCAGACGGTGTCCATGCCGGCCTCGTCCATCGCCCGAGCCGACGCGAGCATCTCGTCGAGCGGCTCCATGGTGAGCTGCATCACACCGATGCGAAACGGCGCGGCCATCAACGACCTCCCGGGACGGTGAACTGTGACATGTCACGGAGACTAACACCTGGCGATTGTACGTGGCGGACAACATCGACCGATATCTTCTCGAGACCGGCTTCGGCGAGGTTTGATCGTCCTCGACTCGTCGTTTCTGTATGCACTTCTCGATCGTCGTGACCGTCGGCATGTCGAGGCATCTGCGTGGTATCGGAACGTCGATGATCCACTCGCAACGTCGCCCCTCATCCTCGCCGAAGTCGACTATCTCGCTGCCCGCGCCGGACGAATGGTTCGCGACGCCTTCAGGCACGACGTCGGCGCCGGTGCCTACACGATCGGTTGGTGGGGCGCGGCCGTAGGGTCGATGGTCGACCTCGCCGACCTGTATGCGGATCTCGGGGTCAGCCTCGCCGACGCATCACTCGTCGCTCTGGCGGCTCGGCTCGAGACGACGGCTATCGCAACGTTCGACGACCGCCACTTCCGTGCGATGCAGCCGCTTACCGGCGAGCCGGCCTTCACGCTTCTCCCCGCCGACGCCTGAACGGCGATCAGGTCGCAAGACCGTGACCGTGGTGCTCTAGCACACGGGAGGCTCGCTCGCTGACGAAGCAGCAGGTCTTCCTCTCCCGGGCTCTCGGTACGATCACGATCGCAAAGACCCTCCAGGGAGTCCCCCGCATCCTGGTCGGCGCCGGCGCGATGGGTTCGCCGTGCAGTTCCTCTCCGCCTCGGAGGCGCTGTTCGAGCAGATGCTGAACTGGACGAGAGCTTCGGCCCAGTGAATGCCCCCGGCTTCTCAGGCGGTTTCGCTGTAGACCGGGCAACGTGGACAACGCTAGCGGTCAGCAGGCGCCCGGTCTCCGAGCCCGGCGGCGCGGGCGACGAGGCCGGCCTCCGCGCGGTCGGCGACCTGGAGCTTGGCGAAGATGGCCGACACGTAGTTGCGGACGGTCTTCTGGCTGAGGAAGAGGTTCGCCGCAATCTCGGCGTTCGTCTGCCGCTGCGCGAGGAGCTGGAGGATCTCGAGCTCGCGGTCGGTGAGCTGCGGGAACGCCGCGCTCGGGTCGAGGGAAGGCGGTGCGGCGAGGAAACGCTGCAGACGCTCGGCGATCTGCGGGCCGAAGATCGCCTCGCCATTCGCGACGGCCCGGATCGCACGAAGCGTCTCGTCCTGGGCGGCTCCCTTCAACTCGTAGCCGTGGGCGCCGGCCTTGATTGCCGCGAACACGGCCTCATCGTCGTCATGCATCGTCATTACGAGCACGTTCACGTTCTCGGTTTCATCGCGGATCCGACGCGTTGCTTCGATCCCGTTGATTCCGGGCATGTTGATGTCCATCACGACGACATCGGGGAGAAGCGAAAGGGCAGCGTCGACGGCTTCCTCACCTGTCGAAGCCTCGCCGACGACCTCTGTGTCGGCGACCGAGTCGAGCAGCGCGCGCAGGCCGCCGCGAAAGAGCGGGTGATCGTCGGCGATCAGAATCCTAATCGGGGGCCTCACGGAACGCTGGCCTCCTGCATGTCACGCGGCAACGATGCCGTCACGAGCGTCCCCCCTCCGAGCCCGCGTACGATCTCGCACGTGCCGCCGATCTCCGTCGCACGCTCCTTCATCGAGTGGAGCCCGATCCCCAACGACCCGCTTGTGAGCCCTCTCCCGTCGTCTGCAATCTCGAGCCGCAGCGCCGTTGGCTCGATCGACACCCGAACGTTGCACGTGGCGGCTCGAGCGTGCCGCTTGACGTTCGTCAACGCTTCCTGCGCGATCCAGTACGCCGCCACCTCGACGGCCGCCGGGAGGGCTGGCACCGCGCTGGGAGCTTCCACCGTCACCAACGTTTCAGACGATGTTTCCTGGGCTGCCAGCCCTCGCAGCGAGGCGGCAAGCCCGAGCTGATCGAGCGCCGGAGGCCGGAGGCCGTAGATGAGACGACGAACATCACCGATCATGGTCTGCACCTGCTCCGTGGCTGAGACGAGTAGCTCGTCGGCCCGCTCGAGGTTCGAATCGCTGAGATTGCGAACGGCTTCGAGCGTGAACGTGAGCCCCGCCAACGAAGGCCCGAGGCCGTCGTGCAGGTCACGCCGGATCCGCCGCCGCTCCTCCTCGCGAAGCGAGATGATGCGCTGCCGGGCCAACTGGAGCTCCTGCGAAAGCGCGACGGCATGGACGGCCGCGGCCACCTGCGGCGCGAGGTCTGCGATCAGGCGGTGATCCCGCTCCCGGAGGCGCTCACCGGGTCGTGGCCCGAGCCTGAGCTCGCCGACGGCTGCGCTCCCATGGACGAGCGGGACTACGAGGAGTTCACCGCCGGACCTGCCGAACTCGGCCGCCGTGGCGCCGTCGCGTGGAGCGCCATCGCCAACAAGCACGAGCCCCACGTACTGCAGGGCGAGCGTCTGGCCGATCGTCTCGACGACGGTTGGGAGCACGGCACCAGGCTCCAGCGAGTTCGCGAGTCTCCTGCCGAGCCCGGCGATCGCCGTGTAGGGATCGTCACGCTTCCCGTACATCAGCTGGTTGACGAAGCGCTGCACGCGCGCCCTCAACGGCTGGAAGCAAACCGCGACGGCGCCCGTTACGACGAGCGAGAGGACGAGGTCGCCGCCTGGTGAGAGCGCCAGGCCCACGAGGCCGACGACCGCGACGTACGCGGCGACGACGCAGACCGTCATCACGCCGTAGACCAGGGCCCGGTTGACGACGAGGTCGATCTCGTAGAGCCGGTACTTCAGAATCGCGACGGCAATCCCGGCTGGAAGTGCGAGACCGGCCAGGGCAGGCAGCACCGCGGCGCCCGGGACGACCCCCCACATGAGCGCTCCGGAGACCCCGAGGACGACTGCAAGCCCGAGGAACAGTCCCACCCAACGAAGCTGTTGCCGCTCGTCTCCTTCGGAGGTCCGGTACCTGACCGTAAACGCCGCGAGCGAAGCGGCCACACCTGCGAGGAGAAGAACAGCGCCGGCGATGGCAACGATGGCCACCGCCGTGCTCTTGGCGGGCGCGAGCGGGTTCTCGACAGTGGTTCCATCGAGGTCGAACGTGGCTGTTGAAGAGACACCGACCACCGTCAGCACCGTGCCCAGCGCGAGGGCGGCCGCAGCCGGCCACGAGCGACGGGAGGCGAGGTGGCCGTCGGGCATCAGCAGCAACAGCACGCTCGGAAACACAATCAGCCATGGCAGCCACGCCCAGTTGTCAAGCCAGGCTGCGGCGAGCCCCCCGGGAAGCGAGCCGGGGTTGGTCACGAGCGCTTCGACGGCATAGGGGTGTGAGAAAGAGAGGATCGCCGAACCGAGAGCGGAGGCCGCGATGATCCACGAGATCGGATGCTCGGGCCTCCGTGTGGTCAGGAGGAGGCCGATCAGGGCGAACGCCACGTTGGGAACGACATAGATGAGCTTCAGGTAGTTGCCGGCGTGCAGCTCGAGCGCAACCCCTGCGACGAAGGCGACTGAAGTCACCGCGAACGTGACCCAGCCCAGCCGCACCCGCCTCCACTCCGAGTCTCCCTTCGGTGCGGCTGTCGTCGCAGCAACGTCCATCACGCACCCCTGTTCGTCTGGCTCATCAGCCGAGCGTAGACGCGTTCACGCTCTCCGGCCAGGTCGCAATGCGATTCGGGACGCGGATCGGGACTCAATCGGGACGCTGCCCCCTGGCAGCGGGACGCATGCTGCTCGTACCGTCGTCACCAGCCGGCGCACGATGCCGCCGACACCACACGACAAAGGAGACAACATGAGCGATCTGGCAGTCACACGGTCACGAGGCGGACACGAGCGCACAGCACTGGTGCTCGCGGTCGCATCCCTGGTGCTCTTCGTCGGCGGCGGGTTCACCGTGGGTGGGATCTTCTGGGTGCTCGGGGCGCTCGTCGGGCTCGCCGCGATCGTCCTCGGTGAGGGCGCAAGGCGTAAGGGCGGAGAACGCGAGGCAACGATTGCAATCGTGCTCGGCGCAATTCCCGCCGTCTGGTTCGCCGCCTTCATGATCGTCTCGGCGCTCGACTGATGAAGACCACCCGCTTCGATCGCTTCCTACCGCTCGCCGGCGTTCTCGCCGGGCTGCTGTTCTTCGTCGGCCTCGTTCTCAACCGGACCGACCCGAGCAGCGAGGCCGGACCGGCCGAGACCTTCTCGTATTGGCAGGAGAACCACGGTCAGCATCAGATCGTAGGTCTCCTGGTTGCACCGCTGATTGCGTTCCTGCTGCTCTTCTTCGGCGCGGGGCTGAAGCGACGGCTGGAGCAGGACAGCGGCGACTCGGGCTACGGCTCGGTTGCCTTCGGCGGGGTACTCCTCGCGGCCGCGATGTTCGCGCTGGTCGGGATGCTCGAAGCCGCGATGACGAACGCGGCGCATGAGGGCGAGCGGCAGGCCGTCTACACACTCAACCAGCTCCACTCCTACGACTGGCTCGGATGGAATGCGGCCTTTGCGGCGGTTCTCCTCGCGACCGGCCTCGGCGCACGCCGCACACGAATGCTGCACCGCTGGCTCGCGTGGGTGACGATCGTGATCGGAGCGTCGCTGCTCACACCGGCCGGGTTCTTCGGTTTCATGCTGCTGCCGGTGTGGCTGATCGTCGTCGGGGTCATGCTCGGCCGCAGCACGACCGCCTCGGCCGGGCAGATCGCGAGCCGATCGTGAGGTTCGCGAGGCTTGTCGCCGCGCACGTTGACCGTGGATGCGCGGGCACCGCCGAGCCCTCCCCTCGCTGGCTCCTGCCGAGCTGAGCTAGCCGGTCGTTCCGGCCCCCTCGGCGGCCGCTTTCGCCTCGGCGACCTTCGCCTCGAGCGCGGTGAGCACGTTCCCGACCTGCTGGTTGATGATCGGCTGCAGCACGCGCTGCCCCATCGAGCCCACCGGCCCGGCGATCTTGACGTCCGCCGACCACGCCATCGAGGTGTGATCGCCTTCGCCCGAGAGCGTGAACGACGTCGTCATGTTCATCATCGCGCCGACACCCTTGCCCTTCGCGTTCATCGACGCGAACTCCGGCGGGCGCTCCTCGAGCTTTTCGAAGTCGATCGTCATCTTCAGTCCGCCGAGGCCGAGCGGCACCTTCACCTTCGCCTGCCAGTGGCGCTCGTCCTTGATCTCGAACCCCTCGACGCCAGGCATCAACCCCGCCATCTGGGCGGGGTCGTTGATCACGCTCCAGACGACCTCCCGCGATGCCTCGAGCTCCTTGGTTCCATTCACGTTCACCTGGACGTCACCTCGATTGTCTCTCTCGACCGCTCGGGATGCCTGAGCATCTCCCAGACGCGGTGGTAGGGGTTGTGGCTGTCGGTCACGATCGCGCCGCCGGCCGCGCGGAGCGCGTCCTGGATGCCCGAGCAGATGCAGTGGATCCCGCCGCCTCCGCCCTCCCCCATGCCCTTGGTGCCGAGGGGGGTGAACGGTGAGGGCGATTCGAATGCGCCGGTCTTGAGCGGGGGCATGTCGAGCGCGTGGGGCACGTGATAGTCGTAGAAGTTCGGCGTCAGGAGGTTGCCGTCCTCGTCGTAGACGAACGACTCCCAGAGGGCCGCACCGATCGCGTGCGCGGTAGCGCCCATGACCTGACCCTCGACGATCTGCGGGTTGATTCTCACGCCGCAGTCGTCAACGGCGGCATAGTCGACGACCTCCGTCACACCCGTCTCGGGGTCGATCTCGACGACGCAGGCGTGGATCTGCGTCGCGTAGGTCAGCGTCAGGTTTCCGAACTTCCGCTCCTTGTCGGGCACGTCGAACGGTGGCCGGTAGACATAGCGGCAGTTCATCGTCGGCGGATCGTCGGGGAACCCCGCGTTGTTGGCGTTCGGGATCGCGCCGAGCGCCATAAAGGGGAGCGCGGCCTCGTGATTGTCCCTAATCCGCGCGAAGCCGTCCGCGAGCTCGATCGCCTCCTCCGGGCACTGGAAGACCATCGAAGCGAGCTTCACCATCTGGCCCGCGAGCATGTCCGCGGCACCCTTGACCGCGCTGAGCCCGGTGACGGCGAACTGGCTCGCGTAGGTGCCGGAGAACCCGGCGTGCGAGTTCCAGTAGCTGTCGTGCCCGGCCCGAACGTTCACGATGTCGACGTCGCAGTGGAGGATGTCGGCGACGACCTGCGCGGCCGTCGTCTCGTGTCCCTGACCCTGCGGTGTCGTGCCGAGCGTGACGACGACCTCACCGAAGATGTCGAGCTTGACCGTCGCGACCTCGTTGTTGCCGGAGAACTGCAGCTCGGGATTGATCAACTGCGACTGCCCGAAGTTGTTCGTCCCGGAGTCGAGGGTCGAGCCGATGCCGAGCCCGAGAAGCTTGCCGCGAGACGCTGCCTCACCCCGCCGCGTCTCGATATCGGAGGCGCCGATCAGCTCGAGCGCCATGTCCATCGCGCGCGGGTAGTCGCCGGAGTCGTAGACGCAGCCGTTCGGCGTCTCGTACGGCATGTCCTCGGGCTGCACGAAATTGAGCCGACGGATCTCGACGGGATCGAAGTCGAGTGTCTGCGCGACGATGTCGATCACGCGTTCGGTGAACCACAGTTGCTGCATGCGCGAGTAGCCCCGGTTCGGTGAAACGGGCGCCTTGTTCGTCATCGCCTGGGTGAACTCGAGCCGGATGTTGCGCCACTTGTACATCCCGGCCGCGACCTGCGACCATATGACGCCACCGAGCGGCTCGTACCTGAGATACGCGCCGGCGTCGTCGATCGCCTTCGTCCTGAAGCCGAGCAGCGTGCCGTCGGCCTTGACTGCGACCTCGGTGTTCTCGAACCAGCGCTCGTTCCCGTGCGACATCGACTGATGGAAGTCGGTGCGCCACTCGGTCCACTGGATCGCGCGCTTGAGCTTCCGCGCGAGCAGACAACAGACGACGAGCTGTGGATGCGACGTGATCTTGTTGCCGAAGCCGCCACCGATGTCCTGGGTGACAATGCGCAGCTTGTCGAGTCCGACACGCATCGCGGGACCCATCATGATCGCCGCGAAGCCGGGGAACTGGTTGTTCGTGTACATCGTCCACTGGCCGGTGCCGCGGTTGTATTCGACGAGGGCGGCGTTGCACTCGAGCGGCGTCGAGTTGAAGCGGTCGAAGTGCAGTTCGCCGATCGAGACGACGTGGTCGGCCTCAGCGAACGCCGCGTCGACGTCGCCCCACTCCCAGACACCCGAGTACGAGAGATTGCCGCCACATTCCTCGTGCAGCACCGGCGCGCCCTCGGCCAGCGCGGCACGGGCGTCCACGACGACATCGAGCGGCTCGTAGTCGACCATCACGAGCTCGGAGGCGTCACGGGCGAGCTCGCGGGTCTCGGCGACGACGGCCACGACGGGCTCGCCGAGGTAGCGAACCTTGCCGACGGCGAGCGCGTAGTCCTTCACGTGCCCGCCGGGCGGAGCCGCGATCTGGAAGAACGGATCGGTCAGGATCGCCACCTCGTCGCCCGTCAGGGTTCCGTAGACGCCGGGCAGCTCGAGCGCTGCCGAGACGTCGATCGACTCGATCCGGGCGTGCGCGTACGGTGAGCGGACGAAGTGGAGATAGCCCATGCCGTGGCGCTTGATGTCGTCGACGAAGACACCCTGGCCCTGAACGAGCCTCCGATCCTCCTTGCGAGGCACGCTCTGCCCCACGGCCGACCCCTTCTGCAGCGTGCCGGCTTCCGTCTCGATAGCTGTCATCGTGCACCTCCTTCACCGGCGGCGACGACCGCTTCGATGATGTTCCAGTACCCGGTACAACGGCAGATGTTCCCCTGCAGCGCCACCTTCACCTCGTGCTCGCTCGGGTGCGGGTTTTGCTCCAGCAACGCGGTTGCGCTCATCAGCATGCCCGGCGTGCAATAGCCGCACTGGAGGCCGTGGTGCTCGTGGAACGACTGCTGCAACGGCGTCAGCTCTCCCTCGTCGCCCGCGAGCCCTTCCACGGTCGTGAGCGAGCAGCCGTCTGCCTGCACCGCGAGCAGGCAGCAACTCTTGACCGCATCGGTGCCGATCTGCACGGTGCAGGCACCGCAGCTTCCCGTGTCGCAACCGACATGGGTGCCGGTGAGGTCGAGGTCGTCCCGCAGGAAGTGCACGAGCAGTAGCGATGCAGGAACGTCGCGCTCGTAGGTCGTCCCGTTGATCTCGACCGTGATCGTCCGGGTCGTGGAAGTCGTGGGCACGCTCACCCCTTCGCTCTCTCAGCGGCTTGCAGAACGGCGCGGACGGCCGAGACCTCGGCGAGGTGACGGCGGTAGTCGGCGCTCGCATGGACATCGGACGGCGGGTCGAGCGTCGCACCGAGGCCCGCCGCCGCGGCACGGACAGCCGCCTCGGAGAAGTCTCCGCCCGCGAGCCGCTCCTCCATTGCGGTCGCCCGAATCGGCACGGACGACACACAGCCGATCGCGATCTGCGCGCCATCCGGGCCGACGGTCGCGGCCGCGTTGACGAGGTAGGTGCCGTGGGCGCCGAGAGTGATGCCGGCCATCGCGTCTCCCGTTCCCGGCGTGCGGGTCGGCACGGAGATCCGCATCAGCAGCTCACCCTCCGCGACGGCAGTCATGTACACGCCGAGAAAGAACTCAGCCGCCGAGACGGTGCGCTCGCCCGAGGTGCCACGGATCGTGAATGACGCCCCGAGCGCGGTAAGGAGCGGCGGATAGTGGTTGGTGGGATCGTTGACGCAGACGTTGCCGCCGACGGTGCCACGATTTCGGATCTGCACGTCGGCAATCGTCGCCGCGACCTCGGCCAGGATCGGCCGGGCTACCTCGACCTCGGACGACGCGATCACCTGGGTGTTCGTCACCATGGCGCCGAGCTCGAGGGCACTCTGGTCGGCCGAGAACGAGATCGTGCGGAGCTCGGCCAGGTCGGCGAGATCGACAAGCACATCGGGCGAGGCTGCCCGGGCCTTCATCACGTTGACGAGCGTCTGACCCCCTGCGAGGGCACGAGCCCCATCGTGCTCGGAGAGGAGAGTGATTGCCTCCTCGACGGTGGCCGGACGCGCGTACTCGACTTCTCGTAAGAGCATGCCCCTATTGGTCGCACACAGACCACTGACATGTCAAGAAAGAGGTGAATCTGTAGCATCGCCGCGATGGCCTCCTTCGATGCGATATTCGTCGGCTCGGGGATCAACTCGCTCGTTGGCGCTGCCCTCCTCGCCCGTGACGGCTGGAGCGTCTGTGTCCTCGAGCGCAATGATGTTGCTGGCGGTTGCATCCGGACAGCCCACGATCTCACGCTCCCGGGGTTCACCCATGAGGTGCTCGCGTCGTGGCATCCGCTCTTTACCGGCTCGGCCGCGTATGCGGAGCTGAAGGACGAGCTCGATCGCCGCGGCGTCACCTACATCAACACCGACCTGCCGACCGCGACCGCGTTCCCTGACGGCTCTGCGGCATTCATCACGGGCTCGCTCGAGGGGAACGTGGAGGAGTTCGGTCGCCATTCCGCCGGGGACGGCGCCGCGTGGGAGACCCAGTTCAACGACTTCATGGGCAATGCCGACCTGGCGTTCGGGCTTCTCTCGACCGAGCTCTGGTCGGCGGCCGGCCTCTCGCTCGGCCGTAAGGCCCTGCGTCGTCTCGGCCGCCGCGGACTGCTCGAGTTCTCCGGCAACACGCTCGTGAGCTGCCGTGACTGGGTCACGAGCACATTCGAGTCGGAGGCGGCTCATGGCGTACTCGCACCGTGGGTGCTCCACACGGGACTCGGCCCTGACCAGGCGACCTCGGGATTCATGACGCAGGTGATCGGCGCCGCGCTACAGCTCGGAGGGATGCCCGTACCCGAGGGCGGAGGCGTGCGTCTCGTCGATGCGCTCGCCGGCATCGTCACGGACGCGGGCGGCGAGGTGCGAGTCGAGTCCGACGTCAAGCGGATCCTCGTCGCGAACGGACGAGCCACGGGTGTCCGACTCGCCGACGGTGAGGTCGTGGCGGCGACGCGAGCGGTCGTCGCGAGCGTCACACCGACCCAGCTCTACGGCTCGTTGCTCGGGGACACCGATATACCGGCAACACTGACCGCAGCTGCTGCGCGCTACCGCTACGGCCGCGCCGAGATGCAAATCCACATTGCGCTGGACGAGCCGCCGCAGTGGGCGGGCCAGGACAGCGAGCGCCTTGCCCGGTGCCCAGTCGTGCACGTCACGCCCGGGCTCGACGGCGTCTCACGCGCCGTCAACGAGGCCGAGCGTGGGCTGCTCCCGGCCGAGGCGACGATCGTCTGCGGGCAGCCGGTCGCGCTCGACCCGTCGAGAGCTCCCGAGGGAAAGTCGATCCTCTGGCTGCAGCTGCAGGAGCTCTCGGCGGGCCGCATGAAAGGCGACGCCGCCGGTGATCTCGACGTTGGTGACGGTACGTGGACAGAGGAGTTGCGCGAGATGTACGCCGACCGTATCGTGAGCAGGCTCGGCGAGTCGATCACGAACCTCGATAGGGCGACACTCAAGCGGGTCGTTCTGTCCCCGACAGACATCGAGGCCCTCAACATGAATCTCGTCGGAGGCGACATCTACGGCGGCTCCTGCGCGCTCGACCAGAACCTCCTCTGGCGCCCACTCGCCGAGGCACCCGGCCACGAGACACCGGTCGTCGGCCTCTGGCACATCGGCGCGAGCACCCACCCCGGACCGGGTCTCGGCGCGGGGTCGGGATACCTCGTGGCGAAGGAGCTGACGAAACCGCCGATCACGCAGCGTCTTCTCGCGAGGATCCCTCGTCGCTCATGATCGCGCTTGCCCACGTAGAGGTACTCGCTGCCGATGCAGCGTCGGCGACGTGAGCGCTAGACAGTGCCGTACAGCTTCAGGATGATTGCGACATACCGCTTCGTGTCGTCGAAGAGACCACGGTCGCGTACAGCCTGTGCGCCCTGGTAGTACCCGGCGAGGGCGAGGCGCGTGTTCCCGTTGAACTGATCGAGCAGCCAGCGGAGATACCGCACGCCCACGCGGACGTTGCCGTCGTACGTCCTCGGCGTCGTGGTTCGAAGCAGGACTTGCTCGACCCACGTCCACGTTTCGGGCAGGAGCTGCATGACGCCGAGGGCACCCACCTCGGAGACGACCTCCTCGCGAAAGCCGGACTCCATCCAGGCTGTGGCCCGGGCGAGCTTCGGATCGACGCCGTAGACGGCCGACCAGCGATCGATCGAGGCCCTCACGGCATCACGGTTTGCAGCCATTGGCGGACTCGCGCCGGATGCACCTGACCGAGGCGACTTCGTTCCTGGCGGGAGAACGAGCGTCTGGCCGGGAACGATGACTGCGGTCAACTCGAGCCCGTTTTGCTTCGCGAGGAGGAGGGGGCTGACGCCGAGGCTGGCGGCGATCGAGAAGAATCCGTCACCCTGCTTGACCGTGTAGGTCGCGGGTTGAACGGGTGGAATGAACGAGGCCACGTTCGCGCCGGCGAGCGCCACGAACGTCCGCTTGCCAGCAATGCCGTCCGCGGGCAGCGACCGCGCCGCCTGGAAGCGAGTGAGCGCCTTCGCCGTGGCAGCCGTGAAGCGGCCGTCGACGGCCTTCGGGCTGAGACCGAAGGCGACGAGCTTGAATTCGAGCGATGAAACGTCCCAGCCGACCGCGCCGATCCCGAGCTCGCGTTGCCCGAGCAGTGGCATGCCGAGCGCTCCGAGCGCGCGGCGTGTCTTCCGCTCGACATGCCCGGTCGGAGCAACTCCGACGCGGGCCTGGAAGCTCGTCAGGCCCGTTCGCGTCAGCGGCCCATCGACGCCGTCGACTGCAGCAGGGTAGTGCCCTTGCGCACGGAGAGCCACCTGAAGAGCGGCGACACTCGAACTGGTGGCTGCAGCAGCAGGCCCCGAGGCCACGAGGGCGACGAAAGCCGCGCCAAGGGGGATGAGAAGGCGGCGCATACACCTCTTTTCGGCACTCAGCGCAACCTCCTGAAGCCACCTAACGCAACGCTTACACGAAGGCATCCGTGCGTGTCGACTCGAGCCGCGGAAGGTATAGGCTCAGCGTCATGACGGGTTTCGCCGATGCACTCGCCTCCGGCGTGGTCGTGCTCGACGGCGGCCTCGCGACGGAGCTCGAGGCGCAGGGCAACGACCTGCGCGACAGTCTGTGGTCAGCTCGTCTGCTCCGAGACGATCCGGACGCGGTCGTCGCTGCGCACCGTGCGTACTTCGACGCCGGGGCCGACGTGGCAATTACCGCGAGCTACCACGCGAGCTACGGCGGGTTCAACCGAGCAGGCTTCACGGACGCTGAGACCACCGAAATCCTCGCCCGCAGTGTCACCCTTGCTCGCGAGGCGCAGCCGTCGAACCGGCGCACCTTCGTCGCGGGCTCGGTGGGTCTCTTCGGTGTGGTCTGGGCGAACGGAACCGAGTACACGGGCGACTACCGTGCGGCAACCGACGACATGATCGCCGACGAGCAGCGCGCGCGGATCACCGCAGTCATGGCCGGCGGGCCTGACCTGCTCGCGATCGAGACGATCCCTAGCGGTCGCGAGGCATCCATCCTCGCCGAGCTTCTCACGGAGGTCGATGTCGAGGCGTGGGTCACGTTCTGCTGTCGCGACGGCGCCCACCTGAGTGATGGCACTCCGCTCGACGACGCCATCCGGGCGGTGACCCGCACCAACCGACCGATCGCCGTCGGCGTGAACTGCACGCCGCCACAACACATCGCTTCACTCCTCGACTTGGCGCGGGGCGCGACCGACCTCCCGCTCGTCGTCTATCCCAACTGGGGTCGCGTCTGGAACGGGGACATCTACGAGTGGCACGGAGCTCGGGTGGATGGGTTCTCCGGCGACCTCCTCGACGACTGGCGACAGCGGGGAGCCGTTGCCATCGGCGGGTGCTGCGGCATCGGGCCGGCAGCGATCGCCGACATCACCGCGTGGGCGAAGAGCGTCACCGGCTGAGGCGCGCCGGATCGGCTTCCTCGGCTTCGATCACGAAGACTGTTCTCGCGAGATCGCAGGGAACCCTGGCTGATCCTGAGTCAGGTACCAAGACGGGAACGTCGCGCGGACGCCACCCTGCGTTTCCGCATGAACAGTGGTCTACAGAGCTCCCCGGGTTGGACTCGAACCAACAACCCTTCGGTTAACAGCCGAATGCTCTGCCAATTGAGCTACCGGGGAAGGAGCGGCCGGAAGTGTACCGAGCGCATGCGGGTGTTGTCCCGGGAGGGCGCCTAGACTTGCCTGATGGACGAGGCTCGAAACGCCCGCAGCTCTGACCCGTGGCCGTTGCGGGTCGTACGTTCGCCGCTCCGCCTCGTGCGAACGCTCTTCCGCGTCATCCCTCAGGCAATCGACGGCTACTTCGCCGATCGCTGCGGCCAGCATGCCGCCGGCATCGCCTACCGCGTGCTTTTCTCGCTCGTCCCGCTCTCGATCATCCTCGTCGCGATCTTCGGGATCATCCTTCGCAACGACAGCCTTCGCAATGACGTGATCACGGAGATCGTCGACCGATTCCCACTCACCGAGAGCGGAGGCGCCGACGTCACGCGCCAGATCGAGAAGCTGGCCTCACCCGCGACCGCGCTCGGGCTCGTCAGCCTGCTCGTATTTGGCTGGGCGGCCACGGGAATGATGGCCGCGCTCCGCGCTGGCCTCGAAGTGGCGATGCGGGTGGAACGAGGCCGCCCGCCCGTTCGCGGCAAGCTGGTCGATGTGATCCTCATCGTCGGCGCAGCTGCTCTCATGCTCGTCGTGGTCTTCCTGAACCTCGCCCAGGCCGTCGTGTTCGGCTGGATCCAACAGCCACTCGATGCCCTGGGGCTCGACGGAGGACTTCTGGAACAGGGCATCCGCCGTGGGGCTCCGCTGCTCGTGACGACGGCCGTCGTGCTGCTCCTCTACCGCTTCGTCCCTGCGCGGCGCTTGCGCATCGGTGACGCCCTGGCCGGAGCCATCGTGACCGCGCTCCTGCTCCTCGCAATCTCGCTCGTCTCCGGGATGATCTTCGAGCGCGTCAAGGGCCTCAGCGTCAGCGTCGTTTACGCGTCGTTGACGTCGGCCCTCGTCTTTCTCTACTCGGTCTATCTGGCCGCGTCCGCACTCCTCCTCGGAGCGGAGGTCGCCGCGGCGTGGTCGCACCCGGGCGAGCCGACAGGCGACACGCTCCGGCAGCAGATCCGACGGGTTGCACTCGGGCTGTTCGTCCACCAGAACCCGCCCACGCGCCCCGAGCCGAGGCCCCGCGTGCCGACCGACCCAGCGCCCTAGCCTGGATCCAGGCCCTTAGGTGAGCTCCGTCAACGCCTGACGGACCTTCGCGATGTGCGCCTGCAACTCGGTCGCACGCGCGAGGTCGGTCTCGCCCTGTAGGTCACGTCTGAGCTTCTTCTCACGCAATCGGAGCAACATCTCGGTACCGGTCTGTTTCGTGATCCCCTCGGTCGAAGCAGTCGCATCGAGCTCCGCGAGGAGCGGCACGAGCTCGGAATCGGGCGGCCGCCGGGCGATGAGCGACGCGCGCATCCGCCGATGCTCGTCGAGCTCGAAATGCTCCTCCGAGAGTCCCGTGAGCGCATCAATGAGCTCGGGGTGGGCGACGACAGCCGCGAGCGCCTCGCGTTCGAGTCGGATGCCCGCGTCGAGAAGTTTTTTCGGTTGGTTTGTATTCACGCCACTCGCGCGTCCACGAGCGGGAGCGATTCCGGAAAGCGTCTCGCGCGGCAGGTCGAGCCGGTCTGCGACGAGGCGCACCGCCTCCTGGCGCTCCGGAGAGTCGTCGGCCTTCGCGAGGATCTCACGGGCGCGCACGAAACCCTCCTGCCGATCGGAGGCCCGGTCGAGCTCGAGCCTGACGCGGTAGTGCAGGTAGCTCTCTGCCTGCCCGAGCCGCAGCTCGAACCCGTCGGGAGCGTCAGCCGGATCCTGTCCGGGTGGAAGAGTGACGACTCTGATCTCGAAGCCCTGCTCCTGCGCGCGCTCCATTCCCCGGAGGGTCGCCTCCTCGCCGGCAGCATCGGAGTCGAAGCAGAGGTACAGCCGCCTCGTCAACCGCGCGAGCTCCTTCAGGTGCTGCTCCGTCAAGGCTGTTCCCATGGAGGCGACGACCGGCTCGAACCCGGCCTGGCGCAGCGCGATCACGTCGGTGTTCCCCTCGACGACCACGGCTCGATCCTGTTTCGCGATTGCCGGCCGTGCGAGATGAAGCCCGTAGAGCACGTGGCTCTTCTTGAAGAGATCGCTTTCGGGTGAGTTGACGTACTTGCCCTTGAGCGGGTCGTCGTCGTGGAGCTTGCGTGCCTGGAACCCGATGATCCGGCCACGAGCATCCGCAAGTGGAAACATCAAGCGGGGCGGGAAGTAGTCGCGTCCCCCTTGGTTCGTGAGTCCGGCTGCGCGCAGCTCCTCTGGGGTGAACCCCTTCTCTCGCGCCTTCCCGGCAAGCCCGTCGCCCGGCGAGAGACCAAGGCGGAACTCCTTCGAGACCGTCTCCCCCAGTCCCCGGCTCGCCAGATACGCGCGTACCGGCTCACCATCGGCACCGTCCCAGAGGTGGCGCTCGAAGAACGAGGCAGCCTGGTCGAGGACGGCGTAAAGGCGCTCCCGCCGTCTTCTGGCGTCGTCCGCTGCGGGTGAGCTCTCCTCGTACTCGAGCGTGACCCGGAACCGCTCGGCGAGCCACTCGATCGCGCCGACGAAGTCGAGGCCCTCGGTTTCACGGACGAACGTGACCACATCGCCGCCCTTGCCGCACCCGAAGCAGTGATAGAGATTGAGATCCGCGTTGACCGAGAAGCTCGCCGACCGCTCCTCGTGGAACGGGCAGCGACCCATGTAGCGCATGCCGGAGGCCTTGCGCAAGGACGTGCGCAGGCTCACGACGTCGACGATGTTCGCGGTGGCGATCACGTCCCGCACGCACTGGTCCTTGATCCGGGCCATCAGCTCGACCCCGCGTAGGAAAGTGCAAAGCGATCGGTCATGCCCGAGATGTAGTCGGTGATGCGCTCGCCGTTCTCCCCGTCGCCCGGGGGAAGAAGCCCGGGGTCCTCGACGAGCCGCCCGAAGATCGCCTGCACGACGTTGCGCGCCCGCTCGTGCTCCGGGCCGACCTGGGGGCCGAGGTAGACGTGCTCGAACATGAACGCGCGCAGCGAGAGCATCGCCTCTCCGATCTCGGGACTCTGCTCGATCGTGCCGGCGCGCTCGGAGGTCTCGACGAGATCGTGGGCGAGGCGATCGATCCGCTCCGTGCCGGTCGGCCCGAGGAGCTCGATCTCAGCGCGTGGGAGATCGCTCTCCCTGAGGATCCCGTAGCGAATCGCGTCGTCGATGTCATGGTTGATGTACGCGACGCGGTCGACGACGCGCACGATCTTCCCTTCGAGCGTCTCCGGCTCCTGCTCGCCCGTGTGCGTGAGGATCCCGTCGCAGACCTCGTGCGTCAGGTTGAGCCGGCGCGCGATACGCCACGACTGCTCGTTGTGCCGGAAGCGTCGGCCGAACTCGGCGTCGAGCGCCGCATCGAGGGCCTGCTCACCGGCATGCCCGAACGGCGTATGCCCCGTGTCGTGCCCGAGCCCGATTGCCTCGACGAGATCCTCGTTGAGACGCAGCGCCCGCGCGACGACACGGGAGATCGCGGTCGTCTCGAGGGTGTGGGTCATGCGAGTGCGATAGTGGTCGCCCTGCGGGTCGATGAACACCTGCGTCTTCCCCTTCAGCCGCCGGAACGGCTTCGAGTGCACGAGTCGGTCGCGATCGCGCTGGAAGGGCGTGCGAACACTGCACGATTCCTCTGGCTTCTCGCGCCCGCGGGTCTCGAACGATCGCACCGCCTGCGGTGAGAGCAGCCGCTCCTGCTCACGGATGCGATGCTCAAAGCTCAGTCCCGATCGGTCGGCTCTTTCCACGTCTGCAGCGTAGTCGCCCTCGGGGCTCCCAGCGCCTTACGCGAAGCAGCACAAGCGAGCTAGAACGAGCGCGACTGTCCACCGTCGACGGTCACGCAGGCCCCGACGACCCAGGACGCGCGCGGCGAGACCAGGAAGGCCATCACATCGGCGACCTCGTCGACCGTCCCGAGACGGCCCCAAGGGAGCTCACGGTCGATGAAGCTCGCCATGCCCCCCGGGTCATCCCGAAGGCGCCGCTCCCAGCTGCCGCCGGGGAATAGTGTCGAGCCCGGCGCCATGCTGAACACGCGGATCCCCTCCTTGGCGAGGTCAGTTGCCATCGCCTTCGCGAGGCTGATCTCCGCGGCCTTCGCGATGTTGTAGCTCGGCGCACCACCACCCTCGCGACCCCAGATCGAGGTCACCATTCCGATCACTCCGCCCCCCCGCTCGCGCAATGCCGGCAATGCAGCGTGGGAGACGTTGAGCGCCGGGAAGAGGGTCTTGCCGAGCACAGTCCGAAGGTCAGCCTCGTCCATGGCCTCGAATGATCGGGCACCCGAGCCGCCGACGCTATTGACGACGATGTCGAGACCACCGAGGTGCTCGACGGCCGCAGCCACAACAGCCACGGCTCCCTCGGGAGTCGTCACATCGGCAACGAGACCGATGCCGCGACCAGGCCCCGGCAGCGCCGCGACGGCTGCGTCGAGGTCGTCTGCCCCGCGCGCGCAGAGGAGAACGTCGGCGCCCTCCTCGACGAGCCGGGATGCGATCCCGCGGCCGATCCCCCGGCTTGAGCCGGTGACGAGCGCAACCTTCCCCGCAAGCCCGAGATCCACGGCACGATTCTAGTGCACTACGTGCCGGGCATCCCGCCGCCTGAGTGAAGGCGTCCTGCCCGCAACTCGTCCCACACGACGAACGCGTTCCCGGGCTCGAGGCCGAGCTCGCGGACGATGGTTCCCGCGACAGCGGAGAGAATGCGCGCGATCAGATCGGGGTCGCGCTCTTCGAAGGCGTTGATGCGAACGATCGGCGGATGTGTGGCCAGCGGCTGCTCAGACGGCGCGGCATCCTCCCCCTCCCGGTAGCCACCTGGAGGCAGCACCTGCCACGTGACCCAGGTTCCTGATGGATCCTCACCCAGCTCCCGGCTGATCGCGACCGTGAGAGCGCGGGAGACGACGTCGATGTCAACACCGACGCGTTGACGGAGTGCGGTGACCTGCACGATCGGCATCCGGGTACGGTAACCCGATGGCGCACATCCTGCTTGCACGGCACGGCGAGACCGACTGGAATCTCGGTCGGCGCGTCCAGGGGCATACCGATATCCCGCTCAATGAGACCGGGGCGAATCAGGCCAATGCCCTCGCGGATGAGCTCGCTGCTGAAGCGCTCGTCGCCGTATACTCGAGCGATCTCGAGCGCGCACGCGAAACGGCGATGGCCGTCGCGGCGCGCCATGGGCTTCCGGTGTCCATCGACCAGGGTCTCCGCGAAAAGAACTTCGGCACCTGGGAGGGTCTCACCGACACCGAGATCGGAGAGCAGTTCCCGGACGCGAAGCGTGGCGCCTGGGGCGACGGCGAAACGACCGAGGCGGTCGCCGAGCGCGTCGTGGCGGCGCTCTCGCGTGTCAGGCAAGCCCATCCAGAAGGACTCGTGCTCGTCGTCGCGCACGGTGGCCCTCTCCGCGCCGCACTGGCGCACTTCGGTGTCGAGCACGGCCCGATCGGAAACTGCGAGATCTTCCGGGTAAACGCCTGACGATTCGGCTGTTGAACGACCCGGCCGTGCGGGTGGCGCCCGGTAGACTGGCGGAGCGGTGGAGGACTACACAAACAAGTACAAAGGGGAGCAGGTCGAGCTGGCGCTGTTTGGCGGCGAGTACCAGGAAGGCGTCCTCACCGCCTATTGCTCGATCGAGGATGTCCCTCACGTCGAACTCAACGGGCACATCCTCGTGCCGCTCCAGAACGTGGCGTCCGTGCACTGCTCGAGCAGGTGTGACGCGCCCGAACCCGACTGGCCGCCACGCGGCCTCGAGGCTGAGAGCGACAACCCCGACGACGACGGCTGAGGCTAGTGCGCCGCCGGGCCACGGCGAACCTCTGTAAGGCCTTCATGCTCGTCGGCTTCCTCGTCGCGCTCGCGGCGGGTGTCGGCTGGCTGATCGGTGGCGAGCGCAGCGCCGCCCTCTTTGCGTTCTGCGGGCTCAGCGCCGCGATCGCCGTCTACTGGCTCGGTGATCGCAGCATCCTCGGAATGCTCGGAGCACGGCCATTCGCCCTCGCCGAGGATCCGCTGCTTCGATCGACGACCGATAAGGTCGCCGCGCAGGTGGGGATCCCCACCCCGAAGCTGGCCCTCATCGACGACGGCTTTCCGCGCAGCTTCGTCGTCGGCCGTGGGCCCGGGAGCTCCACGCTCGCGGTCTCGACCGGGCTCCTCCGTGTCCTACGACGCGAGGAGCTCGAGGCGGTCATCGCCCACGAGCTCGCCCACGTTCGGAGCCTCGATGTCCTCACCCAAACGTTCGCCGTGTTGCTCGCAACGATGTTGGTCGAGCTGAGCCGGCTCGGTGGCTACTTCTCGCGTGCGCTCCTGTTCGTTCTTGGGCCGATCGCGTCGGCATTCACGCACGCGCTGCTCTCTCCGCGCCGTGAATACGCAGCCGACGAAGAGGCCGGACGCGTGTCGAACCCACACGATCTCGCCGACGCCCTGCTTCGGCTCGACCGCGCCGGCGAGCTGGTCTCGTTCGCAACCTCGCCCACGACCGAGCCGCTCTACCCGGTCGACCCGTTCGAAACGGACAGGCTTTCACGGATGTTCCGGACGCATCCACCGCTGGCGGAGCGCATCCGGCGCCTGCGGGCAATGGATGCGCCGGTCGACGAGCCCGGTCCGACCTGATGTGATCTAGTCTAGTCGGAGAGGAGCGCATCCTCGAGCGAGGATGCCAGGGCCATCATGCTCTCCGCGCCGCCCACGGTTGCGAGCGACGCGAAACCTGCTTCCCGGCCGGGAAGTCGCACGAGCTTTGCGGCCGTTGCGCCCCAGCTTCCTCCGTGGCTCTGAATCCGGTCTCCTCCCCGGTCGGCCACGCGGACGCCCCAGGCATAGTCGAGTGGAGAGCCGTCGTCGAGCGTGCCCGTTGTGTGAAGCACATCGCTGATCCCGAACCTGTCCACGCGGAGCGCCTCGTTCCAGCGCAGAAGGTCGCACACCGTCGTCCAGAGCCCACCGTCGCCGAGCGAAAGCGCCGCAGGCGGGGTCGATGGCCCGTCCGTCACCCGCGCGCCAGGTGGATCCGGCTCAGGCCCCGACCAGAGCAGGCTGGCAGTCATTCCGGCCGGTTCGAGCAGCCGCTCCTGCGCGAGCGCTGCTAGGCCCTCGCCCGACACCCGTTCGAGGATGCGTGCGAGACAGATGTACCCCGCGTTCGAGTAGTCGTATGTGCTCCCCGGTGGCGAGGCGAGCTCGGGAAAGGTCGAGAGCGCCGCGATCACGCCGTCCGAGGTCCAGTCGGTCTTCTTCTCCCCGGCCTGCTCCATCGACTCCCACAGGGCGCCGCTCGAGGGCAGTCCCGCCGTGTGGTGGATCAGGTGACGCACCCGGATCGTTCTGCCCCAGGCAGGAAGCTCGGGGAGCCAGGTGGCGATCGGCCACTCAATGTCGACGTCTCCGTCGTGCGCGAGGAGCGCGGCGCAGGCGCCGGTGACCTGTTTCGAGAGCGACCCGGAGTAGCCGAGGCTGTCGCAGCCGAACCCACCATCGTTGGCCCCGCGGGCGACGAGCACTCTCGAATCGGGCAGCCGCACGCCGACTGCCACGGATGCCTCCGCGGAATAGCCGGCAGCGTCGATCAGCCGCTCGATCTCGAGGTTGTCGAGCACAATCGGCCAACCGTAGCGCGTGTTTGCCTCGGGCGGCCGTCAGCCACCTGAAGCGACGAAAGGGACACACTCTCGTGTGTCCCTTTCTGAAACTAATTCGGCGGCGTCCTACTCTCCCAGGGGCTCGCGCCCCAAGTACCATCGGCGCCGGCGGGCTTAACTTCTCTGTTCGGAATGGGAAGAGGTGTACCCCCGCTGCTATGACCGCCGAAAGTGTCAAAGGTGGGACGCGGTCCCGCCGCGCGCCCGGAGGCGCCGACAGGTCGAGCGTCGCTCGTACCTTCAAAACTCCATAGCGACTCAGAACATGTTCAAAATCAAGACCTCGGGCAATTAGTACGGGTCAGCTGAACACATTGCTGTGCTTACACCGCCCGCCTATCAACGTGGTGGTCTTCCACGGCCCTTACTCACTCGAAGTGATGGGGAAC
>JBKJVI010000050.1:0-4497 GCA_046590225.1 Gaiella sp.
GATCCCTGATGCCGACCTCCTCGTCTACCCCGGCGTCGGCCACACTCCCCGCTGGGACGATCCAGCGCGCTTCAGCAACGACCTCATGACATTCACCCGCCGGGTAGGGCACAGGCCCTAGTCCTCGTCATCAGGCTGGCAAGCGGATCTCTTCGGTGGGGGTGATTTTGTAGTAGTCGTTGAGGTGCGGAGCTATCGCGTGCTGAACCGGGCATCGACGTCCGGGAGATTCTGGAACCGCGAGAACGTCCCCTCGGCTTGGATTTCTTGTGCGGCCTGTAGGAAGCCGGCCCAGGCGGTGCGTGCGAGCGTGCCCCCGACGCTGATCCGGCGGACTCCGAGAGAAGCAGCCTCCGGGACCGTGATGAATGGAGCGTTGACCAGGAGGTTCACCGGCATGGGTGAGACGGCGGTAACGATCGCGGAGACCTGCTCGATGGTCTCGATCCTGGGAGCGTAGAGGCAGTCGGCACCGGCTTCGGCGTAGGCTTGTAGCCTTCGGATCGTTTCGTCGAGGTCGGGGCGGCCCACCACGAAGCCCTCGGATCGCCCGGTGAGGACGATGCCCGTTCCGCTTTCGTCGATCGCTGCCCGGGCGGCTCGTATCCGCTCGACGGCGAGGTCGAATTCGTACAGGGGCTCAGCCAGGTTGCCTGTCGAGTCCTCGATCGAGAGCCCCGCTATCCCCGTGGCTGCCGCACGCTTCACGTTCGTGCCGACCTGCTCCGGTTCGTCAGCGAAGCCACCTTCGAAGTCAGCGTTCACCGGCAGGTTCACCACACCGGCGACGGTGCGAAGATGCTCCAGCGTCTGCTCGAGCCGGAGCTGATTGTCCGCGCGGCCCAGCGTCCAGGCGTAGCCAGCACTTGTCGTCGCGAGCGCCCTGAAGCCCAGCTGTTCAAGGGTTAGCGCGCTGCCGGCGTCCCACGGGTTCGCCATCACGAAACAGCCGGCCGCGTGCAGCCGGCGAAAAGTATGTACTCGGTCGTCCTGGACAGTCATCGCACACCTCGTCGGGAACGGATCGGATGCAGATAACGCTAGCCGAGCAGACGGCAAATTGGTGCGATTCCCGAGTGACATTCGCCAACACCGTCGCCCATGCGAACACTAAGCCGGCCCGATGAGCCATCGAGCGACCGTCGTGGAGCTCAGTTCGGGTCGATGTTGTGGTTGTGGTGGAAGACGTTCTCCGGGTCGTACCGCCGCTTGACGTCGAGTAGCCGCTCGTAGTTGGGCCCGTAGGCGGCCCGCACTGCGTCGCCGAGTTGGTCGTCGCCGAGATAGTTGAGCCATCGGGCCTCGTCGAGGTGCGGGCCCAGGGCGCGGTGTGTCTCTCGTGTCCACGCGATGTTCTCGTCCGTCGCGGTGGGATCCATCCATACGGAGGGAAGGAGGAGGTTCCAGCCTTCTGCCCGGTGGGGGACCGCGGTGTCCGTCACGCCGACGCGCGTCACGGCGCCGTGGAAGTGCTCGAGCAGAATCGCGTTCATCGGTGACGGCACGGACGAGAAGCGCTCAACCATCGTGTCGATCAGTTCGTCAGGGAGACCTCGCGTAAAGCTCGATAGCCAATAGTTCAGGGAACCGGTCGGGTAGCCGGCATCGGAGAGCGTGTTCATCACGGGGTAGGGCATCCGTCCGACCTCGACCATCAGCGGCGACCCCCAGTTCTTGAACGGCGCCAGGTCCTGCTCGGCCTGCTCTGGGTCGCCTGTGTGGCACACGACCATTGCGGAGAGCTTCATGCCCGATCCGTCGGGAGCATGCACGAGGGCGGCGAAAACGGTCAGATCGTCGGGGCAGTCCGCGACGGCGTCGCGGTAGAATCGGAGCAGCTCGGGTGCGGCGTCAATCGGATGGGCGATCACTCCGCCGGTGACCATCTCCAACGGGTGCAGACGATACGTGAACGTGGTCGCGATACCGAAGTTGCCGCCCCCGCCTCGCAGCGCCCAGAAAAGGTCAGGGTCTGACGCCTCTGTCACTTCGAGCACCTCGCCGTCCGCATTAACGAGCTCGACTGCCAGCAGGTTGTCCGCGGCGAGGCCGTATTTTGCCATCAGCCAGCCGAGCCCGCCGCCGAGCGTGAGCCCGGCAATCCCCGTCGTGGAGATCACGCCGCCGGTGACGGCAAGGCCATGCTCGGCAACGGCGTCGTTGAGCTCTGCCCAGGTGAGACCGCCCTCAGCTCGCACCGTGCGGGACTCTGGGTCGACGCTCGCGCCCTTCATCTCGGCGAGATCGATCATAACCGCGTCGTCGGCGACCGCGCGGCCAGCCACGTTGTGGCCTCCGCCGCGAACGGAGAGGTCGAGCCCTACAGCCCGCGCGAAGCGCACGCCAGCAGCGACATCGGCAGCATTTCGGCAGCGAACGATCACGGCCGGCGCCCGGTCGATGAGGCCGTTATAGACGCGACGCGCCGCGTCATAGCCGTCGTCCAAGGGGCGCAGAACACGCCCGGAAACGCGGCCGGCGAGGTCGTCAAGAAGCGCGGAGTCAGGGATCACAGTCGTCGATACCTCTCTTTCTAGCGTGCCATTATCGGCCCGGCCGAATCCAGTCTAAGGAACTACACCTAGTAGGCTGATTCCATGAGGGAGCGTCGCACTGCCGCCGCCGGGCTGATCCTGGTCGCTCTTGCGATCCCGGGCGCTTTCCTGCTCGAAGCCCTCACCCGCCCCGAGGGCACCGACGGCGACAATCCAGCCGATTCGCTCGTCTACCTCCAGGAACATGCAACGGCCTACGCCTTGTCCGGCGTCTGCTTCCTTTTGGCAGCTTTCGGGCTCATCGCTGCAGCAACCTCGTTCCCCGCCCGTGTGCCTTTGACGGCGGCGCTCGGGTCGGTGGGCGGCGGCCTGTGGGTGTTCACGGGAGCGCTGCGCCTCTCCTCGCCCGGGCCAATCGCGCATATCGAAGAGATGCGGGCCAGCTGGGGGAGTCCGCCTACCTGGTCGTCCAGATGGCAGGCACCCAGGCAGGTCTGCTGGGCGGCGCGATGTGCTTCATCGTCTGGATGCTGCTCACCTCCGCGCTCGCGTGGCGCCGCCGTAGCCTGCCGCGGTGGCTCGCGGGACTGGGGATGGCCCCCATTGCGATGCTCGTCCTCGCGGTGCTCGGGCCGGCCGGGGTCGAGCT
Organism: Gaiella sp.; assembly: GCA_046590225.1. Lineage (GTDB taxonomy): Bacteria > Actinomycetota > Thermoleophilia > Gaiellales > Gaiellaceae > Gaiella. The sequence continues at coordinate 3,145 of JBKJVI010000050.1, forward strand.
CCCCGATTTCATGTGGCTCGCCTACATAGCGGTTCTCGTGGTGGCGCTGCCGCTGTGGCTGCTGGGAGGTGCGGTCGCGATCCTTCGACCCACCCCGCCGCTCAGCTGAAGCACGGACGAATTGACTTCCCCCTCGTTCATGACCCTCGCGCTGCTCTGGACGGCCAACATGGGCTGCATCGACATAAAACCTGGTACTCCCGACTCGACAAACCCGGGGTACCTCACATAGGAGCATCAGTCCCGAACGCTGGCGCACGCCAGTGCTTTGTACGATCCGCCGGTTCCCCGCGCAGGACTACTCCACGCGGTGGGCAGCAGCCACCGCTGCGGTGTCCTGATAGTTCTGGAATCGGGCGAGCTTTCCATCCGGAACGTCCACACGTGTGCCTCATGATTGACAAACGCGCGGCCGGTGTCCCGAACCGTTGCCTCGGCGTACACGAGGGATACCACCGTGTCGTTCTGGGCGATGAACTCTCGTGGCTCGAACGTCGTGAAGTCGAGAGTCGATGCACGACCACCAAACCAGTCTAGGACTGCTTCCTTGCCTTTGAACGTTCCGGCGTTCGGGTCGTCGTCGGGAGCGCCGGGATTCACCCACTCGATGTCGTCCGCCATCACCTCGGCAAGCGCCGCCATGTCGCCCCGACCGAAAGCCTCATACGCACTCTGGGCGAGGCGGGTGTTCGCATCAGCGCATCACGGGCCGCTTTTGCGGTGCCGTACCAGGGCATGCATCGATCATCCCAGCGACTGCATCATTCGTCGTACAGGCGGTTCTTCTCGTTGAGGTCGGTTGCCTGCTCCAGGTCCTCGACCGAGCGGTCGAGTCGACCGTGATCGACGAGAGCACGTCCGTAGGTCGGCAGACCATCGACCGACCCCCAAAGGTCGGGCTCCCACATGTGCGACCGGATCATCGACTTGCCACAGTGGAACATCGCTTCGCGCACATGCACCACCAGCGCAAGCGAAGGCACCTTGCCGCCGACAGCCATGGACTCCAGCAGCGAACCATCCTTGACAACCACCGCGGTTCCCGACACACGGACAACCTCTCGACGTTTCGGTACCACGAACATGAGACCGACGTACGGGTTGTCCAGCACGTTGAGGAACGTGTCGCCCCGGTGGTTCCCAGGGCGGTCGGGAACGGCCAAGGTCTTCGGATCGAGGACGCGAACGAACCCGGGCGGATCCCCCCTCGGCGAGACATCCATCGCGCCCGCCGCAGAGGCGGTCGAGATCACGACGAACGGGCTGCGTTCGATCCAGGCCCGGCAGTGATCGTCGATGTGGTCGATCACCTTCTGGACCTGCGACTCCATCGGCTCTCCGAGCGTCGCGAGG
>JBKJVI010000062.1:0-6633 GCA_046590225.1 Gaiella sp.
TCGCGCTGTCACTACGCGATCCACGCGGCCGCGAGGCGCTCCTGCGGCTCGTCGACCGCGCCGAGCTCTTTCTCCAGAGCCTGCGCCCGGGCCTCGCCGACGATCTGGGCCTCGACCCGGAGGCGCTACGAGAACGGAACCCACAGCTCGTCTACTGCTCCGTCGGCGCCCACGGCCACAAGGGACCGCTCAGGGAGGAGCCGGGCTACGACGCGCTCATGCAGGCTGCCGGCGGCCTGATCTCGATCACCGGAGAGCCCGATCATCCAGGAGTGCGAGTCGGCTCGTCGTTGATCGACCAGGGAACCGGAACCTGGGCGGCTCTCGGGATTCTCGCCGCGCTGCTCGAGCGCGAGAGAACGGGAGAAGGCTCCGTCGTCGACGTGTCCCTCTACGAGACCGCGCTCGGCTACATCGGCTACCACCTCGCCGGCTACCTGGCGGACGGCACCGTGCCGCACGGTCAGGGCACGCGATTCCCGATGGTGGCCCCGTACCAGGTCTTCACGACGAGGGACGGCGAGCTGATGATTGCGGGCGGCAACGACCGCCTTTTTGCATCGATCTGTGTCGTCGTCGGGCTCCCAGCTCTCGTCGACGATCCCCGCTTCCGCACAAACCGCGACCGCGTGATCAATCGCGACGCGCTCTGCGCGATCCTGGACCAGCCGCTCCGGGAGCGCGACTCGGCCGACTGGCAAGCGCGCCTGTCCGAGGCAGGCGTGCCCGCCGCAGCCGTAGCCAACGTCGCCGATGTGGTTCATGCCCCTCAGACCGCGGCGCTCGGGATCCTCCAACCTGTCCCCCACCCCACGATCCCCGACCTCAAGCTTACGGCACTCCCCGTCTCCTTCGACGGCGATCGGGCGCTCCATCGCTCCGCACCCCCCGCCATCGGCGAGCACACCTCAGAGATACTGCGTGAAGCCGGGTACGAGAGCGAAGAGATCGCGGCTCTTGCCGCAGAGGGAGTGATCCGCGCATGAGTCATCTGTCCGCGTCGTTCAGCGCCACGATCCGCGTTCGCCTCGCCGACGCACCCGGGTCGTTCGCACGACTCGCACAGGCGATCGGGGACGCAGGAGGCTCGTTCGGGGCGATCGACCTCGTGCGCGTCGACAAGGGCACGAAGATCCGCGATGTCACGGTCGAGGCTGCCGATGCAGACCATCTGGCGCGCATCGTCGAGAGTGTTCGCAGCGTGGAAGGGATCGAGGTCGAGCGCGTCTCCGACCGAACGTTCCTCATGCACCTCGGCGGCAAGATCGAGATGCGCTCGAAGGTCCCGGTCAAGACCCGGGACGATCTCTCGATGGCCTACACCCCCGGCGTGGCGCGAATCTGCCAGGCGATCGCGGCCGATCCGGAATCTGCCTGGAACCTGACGATCAAGCAGAACACGGTCGCTGTCGTCTCCGACGGAACGGCCGTGCTCGGGCTCGGCGACATCGGACCGGAAGCGGCCATGCCGGTGATGGAGGGGAAGGCGCTGCTGTTCAAGGAGTTCGGAGGCGTCGACGCGTGGCCGCTCTGCCTGAATACGAAGGACCCCGACGAGATCGTCGCGATCGTGAAGGCGATCGCGCCGGGCTTCGGCGGCATCAATCTCGAGGACATCTCCGCACCGCGCTGCTTCGAGATCGAGCGGCGACTGCGGGCGGAGCTCGACATTCCCGTCTTCCATGACGATCAGCACGGCACCGCGATCGTCGTTCTCGCAGCGCTCGCCAACGCGTTGAAGGTCGTCGGCAAGCGAATCGAGGACGTCAAGGTGGTCACGACCGGTGTCGGCGCAGCGGGTGTGGCCGTTACCGACATCCTCCTCAACGCCGGAGTCCGCAATGTGATCGGCTGCGATCACAGCGGTGCGATCTATGACGGGCGCGGAGGGCTGAACGATGTCAAGAGGGCCTACGCGGGGCGCACGAATCCCGACGGGATCCAGGGCTCGGCGGACGATGTCCTCGCGGGAGCCGATGTGTACCTCGGGTTGTCCGTGCCGGGCGCGGTGTCACGCGCCGGAATCGAGCGGATGGCCGACAACGCGATCGTCTTCGCGATGGCGAACCCGACACCCGAGATCGCGCCCGAGGACCTGCCGCCCGGGAAGGTCGCCGTCGTCGCGACGGGCCGGTCCGACTACCCGAACCAGATCAACAACGTCCTTGCCTTTCCCGGCGTCTTCCGTGGAGCACTCGACGTTCGCGCGAGCACGATCACCGAAGGGATGAAGGTCGCCGCAGGCCATGCGATCGCCTCGGTTATCGCTGACGACGAGCTTGGCCCGGAGTACATCGTTCCGAGTGTCTTCAACCGCGACGTGACGACAAAGGTCGCGGCAGCAGTCGCCGAGGCCGCCGTGACAGACGGCGTGGCTAGACGCCCACCCCGCCCCTGAGGCCCTCCACCGACGTTGGAACGCCCCATCTACCGTCGTTCGGCGCCAGCCGAACGACGTCACTCGTAGTGCAGGGCTTCGAGCGGGTTGAGCTTCGCTGCGCGACGCGCCGGGAAGATCGCAGCGACGACGCCGACGAGCACCGCGGCGATCGCGAAGATGATCACCTGTGAGGTCGGGAACGAGAAGTCGATCAGGTCGATCTTGAAGATCAGGAGGCCGGCGAGAATCACGCCGAGCACGATCCCGATGATGGCGCCGATCATCGACGTGATCACGCTCTCGTGCCGGATCATGCGTCGCGTCTGACGCCGCGTCATCCCGATCGCGCGCAACATGCCGATCTCCCGCGTGCGCTCGAAGACGCTGAGCACGAGCGTATTGATGATCCCGAAGAGGCTCACGATGATCGAGAGCCCAAGGAGCACATAGAGGACGTTCAGGATCGACTTGAGCCCCGAGATCTGGTTCGTGACGAACTGCTCCCGCGTTGCGAACTTCGCGTTCGGGAATGGCTTCAGAGCCGCCTCGAGAGCAGCAGCTTTGGCCTCGGATTCGCCACTGTCCATGAGCACGAACGAGTAGAGGTTCTTCGGCGACGACGTCTGGGCGTCCCATGCCTCTGCCGAGATCGTGACAACGCCGAAGGGCGAGCCTCCCGACGGCGGATCGAAGATGCCCTTGACCGTAAATGTCGCTGTCGTTCCGTTGGCGAAGGTGATCTCGACCGGCGATCCGACCTTCAGGTCGTGCTTCTTCGCGTAGTCCTCGTCGACGAAAGCGCCGTCCTTGCCGAGATCGCCGAGTACGGCGTTCGACCCCTCGACCCAGTCGAGGTTGATCACCTTGGCGGCGCCCGGATCGACGGCAGTCGAGAACTCCGCCGAACCGAACACGAGCGCCTCGCCTGTCCGCACGTTGCCGACTGCAACGACCCCGGGTGCCTTCGCAGCCGCCTCGGCCGCGTCGATCGGGATCGGAGAGAAGTTGTTCTGGGCCGTGATCGCGTAGTTCCCGACGAAGACCTTGTCCACCGCTCCGGTGAATGTCTGCACGATGCTGCCGGCAAGAGTTGCGACGAGCGTCACGAGCGCGAGCCCGATCATCAGGGCGGACGCGGTTGATGCGGTGCGCTGTGGATTTCGGCGTGCGTTGTCGCGCGCGAGTGCACCGGCCGCGCCGCCGAAGCGCGCCCCGGGCCAGCCGAGAACCCCGGTCAAGCCCGGGATCAAGGGCGCTGAGAGCATTGCGACGCCGATGAACACGAGCACCATCCCGAGGATCATGAAGAGGAGAATCTGGGTCGTCTCGAGATCGGGACCGAAGAGTCCCCAGAGCAGGCCCGCGAAGCCAAGGAGCGTGACGACGGCAGCGATGGGAGTGCGGAAGCGGGCGAACCGCCCCGGGGCGATCGTCGCCCCCTCGCGAACCGCAGCGATCGGGGGTACCCGCGTCGCCTTGAATGCCGGCAGGATGCTCGCGATCAGCGTCACGGTGATTCCGAGCAGCAACGAGACGATGATCGTGCGCGTGCTGAAGATCAGGCCACTGTTCGGCAACGTGAAGCCGACTGCATCGAAGAGCTTGAACAGACCGGTTGCGAGTGCGAGGCCGAGGAAAAGGCCGATGATCGACGCGAGCGTGCCCATCACGAGCGATTCGACGATCACGGAGAACCGCACCTGCCGCCGTGATGCTCCGAGTGTCCGGAGCGTCGCGAGCTCACGCGTGCGCTGCGCGATCGTGATCGAGAGGGAGTTGAAGATGACGAAAGCACCGACGAACAGCGCAATCACCCCGAAGGCGAGCAGGAAGTAGCGGAGGAACGAGATAAACTCGTCGGTGCCCTTGGCGTCCTCGGTCGCCTGCTCCGCGCCCGTCCGCACCTGGGCTCCCTGGGGCAGGATCTCCTCGATCTCCGAGACGAGTTGGCTCGACGAGACGCCCGGCTTGCCGGCGACGCGGATCTGGTCGAGCTTGCCGACCTTCCGGAAGAGCTGCTGGGCGGTCGGGAGGTTGAATCCAGCCAGCGTGGCACCACCGATCGTGTCGACCGAGCCGAACTTGACGAGCCCGGAAATCGTGAACTGCTCGACCGGCCCTTCGGCCTGCACGCCGATCTGGTCGCCGACCGAGAGATCCTTCTTCGAGGCAGTAGAGACATCGACGACGACCTCACCGTTAGCGGGCCAGGCGCCTTGCTCAAGGGTGAGCGTGTTGAACTCCGGCTTGCTCGGGTCGACGCTGAAGCCGAGGTTCGGAGCGCCGCCGAAGACGATCGCTTTCCCGTTCTTGCCTATCAACTGCGCCTCACCGGCGACCCCGCCGATGGCTGCAGCAACGTCCGGCAATGCCGCAACCTCGGGCTGCAGCGACTCGTCGAACGGGGGAGCGGTGGTACCGGAGCCGTCCGAGAGGTCGAAGGCCGACTTCCCGGTGATCGTCGCATCGGTTCCCTCGTAGACGCTCGAGAAGATCGAGTCGAACGCCTTGTCGATCGAGTCGGTGAGCACGAACGTGCCGCTGACCATCGTGACGCCGAGGATCACGGCGAGCGCGGTAAGCGCGGTGCGCAGCTTCCGGCCCATCATGCCCTTCAGCGAGAAGCGGATCATTGCGCGCTGATCTCTTCCATCGTTGCGGCGACCTCGTGCGCGGACGCGCCGGAGAGCTCACGCACGATGTTCCCGTCGGCAAGGAACAGCACCCGATCAGCGATGGCCGCAGCGCGTGCTTCATGGGTCACCATCACCACTGTCTGTCCCAGATCGCGGACGGCGTGGCGAAGCAGCTCGAGGATCTCCCCACCCGTCTTCGAGTCCAGGTTGCCGGTCGGCTCGTCGGCGAAGACGACGTCGGGCTCCGAGACGAGCGCGCGTGCGATCGCGACGCGCTGCTGCTGGCCGCCGGAGAGCTCGGAGGGCCGGTGGCGGAGGCGGTCGCCGAGGCCGACGGAGCGGATCAGCTCGTCGAATCGAGCCCTGTCCGGCTTGACGCCTGCGATCGTCAGCGGCAGGAGGATGTTCTCCTCCGCGTTCAGCATCGGGAGGAGGTTGAAGAACTGAAAGACGAACCCGATGTGCTCCCGACGGAGCTTCGTCAGCTCCGTGTCGCCGAGCGTCGTGATCTCCTTGCCTGCAACGACGACCGAGCCGGCGGTCGGCTTGTCGAGGCCTGCGAGGATGTGCATCAGCGTCGACTTGCCGGAGCCGGACGGCCCCATCACGGCGGTGAGCTTGCCCGACGGAACGTCGACCGAAACGCCGCGAAGCGCGTCGACTCTCGTATCGCCTTGGCCGTACTGCCGCGTCACGTCCTGTGCGACGACGACTGCCGATCCGTTTCCGTTCTCCACGTGCGCCTCCTCGTCGGTCTGATCGGATACTGCCACCTGGCGGGCGAGACGGCAGTGATGGTAACCGTACCCGTGGAGCTGCTACCCCCCGAGTTGCATCCGCTTGGTCGCCTCGGCCAGTACCGTGCCGAGCGTCCCGACGATCTCGTCCATCTCGGCCTCGCCTGCGATCAGCGGAGGCGAGATCTGGATCACCGGGTCGCCGCGATCGTCCTGACGGCAGATCAGGCCCGCATCGAAGAGCGCCGGCGAGAGGAATCCTCGCAGCAGAGACTCGCACTCGTCGTCGTCGAACGTCGCCCGTGTCTCCTGATCCTTGACGAGCTCGACGGCATAGAAGTAGCCCGTCCCACGCACGTCACCGACGATGGGCAGGTCGAGCAGTGTCTCTAGCTTCGCCCGAAACACGTCCTGCTTGTCGCGGACGTTCCCGATGATCCCGTCGCGCTTCATGATCTCGATGTTCTTCAGCGCGATCGCACACATCACGGGGTGGCCGCCGAAGGTGATCCCGTGGGAGTAGATCGAGGTCGCGTCGAGGAACGGCTCCATCACGCGATCGGTTGCGATCACCGCGCCGATCGGCCCGTACGACGACGAGAGCCCCTTGGCCGACGTGATGATGTCGGGCTTGATGTCGTAGCGCTCCGATCCGAACCAGTACCCGAGACGGCCGAAGCCGGTGATCACTTCGTCGGCCGAGAGCAGGATGTCGTACTCGTCACAGATCGCGCGGACGCCGCGCCAGTAGCCCTCGGGAGGGAGGAAGCAGCCACCGGCGTTCTGAACGGGCTCCATGTGGACGAGACAGACCGTCTCGGGTCCCATCGCGAGGATCGCCTGCTCGAGATCGTCGAGCAGGAACTGCGTGAACTCCTGC
>JBKJVI010000189.1:0-8976 GCA_046590225.1 Gaiella sp.
CTCCGCGTTGTAGACCGCCCGCAGAGCATCACCGCCGATCGCCCAGGCCCCCGTGTCGAGCGCCCACCAACTCGAATGCCACGCGCGACCATCGTGGCCCACCGAACCGACGCACCCCCCTGTGCCGACGACGACGGAAACACCGACGCCGTCCTCGGTTCCGGCACGGAGAGCGCCGATCGCGTCGTTGACGATCGCGACAGTTGCTCGGGGGACGCTCGCGCTGACCGCTGCCGCGAGTTCGGAGATGTCCTCGGGCCAGTCGGCTCCGGCAAGACTGAAGACGGCGGATGTGACATCCTCGACAGAGGATTCCGCCGGCAGAGCCGCTCGAACAGCGCCGGCGATCTCCTCGATTGCCGCGTCGAAAGACGGAGCGTTGTAGATATCCGAGCACCCGGCTCGACCAGAGCCGACCACGGTTCCGTCACCGTGCGCGACGAGCGCAACAGTCTTCGTGTTGCCACCATCGACCCCGAGGACGAGACCGCTCACGCGGCGAGAAGTCGCTCGGGTAGGAATATTCGGTGCGCGTTCGAGAGCTCTGCGAACACGACCTCTGCCTTGTCCACTGACTGAACGAGAGGATTCGCGGCAAGCGCCCGGATGGCATCCTTGGCAGTTCCCGACCAGGCAGCAGCCGCCGCGAGCATCTGATATTCGGCGAGCATCTCGACGAGCCCCCGGAGGTGCCGAGGAAGCTCCCGCTGTGGAAGCGGTTCGATCCAGGCCGCCGAGCAGCGGCCGGTCACCTCGACCACGAGATCGTCGGGGAATCCCGGCAGCGATCCCCGGTTCGGGACATTCACCGGCAGAACATCTCCCGTGTCGTTGAAGACCGCATGCATGGCGTCAATCGCGAGCTCGAGCTCGTTGATGCCCCCGCGCGAGCGATCCGGGTCGAGAACGGGATCCTCCGCCTCCGCCTGCTCGGCGTAGTGCTCCCAGTACCCGGGTACCCACGAGAGGATGTCCTCGGCACGGGTCGTGGGCTTCGCGAGTTGCTCGGCAAGAACCTCGTCGCGCCAGTAGTAGTACTGAAAGTAGTCGGCCGGGATCGCATCCATTGTCACAGCGAGCCGCAGGATTCGCTGCTCGTGCAACGTGAGCAAGGAATCGGGACCAAGTCGCTCTGCGGCCGCGGCACGCAGATACGGGATCAGATCCTCGCCGTCGTAGGTGTGCTCGACGCTCCAACATGCGTGGTTGAGGCCGACCATCGTCGAGGAGACGCGCGTCGGATCCAGGCCAGCCGCCTCGGCGATCTCCTCCGTGAAGATGAGCGGGCCTTCACAGAGAGATACCAGCGGGATATCCGTATTCGACGTCCAGGCCTGGGCAACGACGTTGACCGGGTTCGTGTAGTTGAAGACCCTGGCCAGGGGGCACACGGCCTCGATGTCGGCCGCGACGCCCTTCATGACCTCGATCGCGCGAAGCGCCATGAAGAACCCGCCGACGCCCTGGGTCTCCTGCCCGATCAACCCATGTCGGTTCGCGGTCCGCTCATCGAGCGCACGGGCCTCGAACCCGCCCGGCCGGAAGCTCGAGAGGACGGCGTCGCAGCTATCGAGACCGGCGCGGCGGTCGGTTGTCGAGGTGATCGTGATATCAAGGCCACGCGCTCGAGCCATCCTCTGAGCGAGGCGCTCCACGAGAGCGAGGCGCTCGGAGTCGAGGTCGATGAGCACCACCTCGGAGCCATCGAATTCCGCACCGCGGTGGTGGATGAACGAAGCCATCGTTCCCGCCCCACGCGTTGACCCACCGCCGATGTACGCCATCTTGATCCGTGCCATCTGTGTCCCCCTAGACCGTCTTGATCGCGCTGCCCGTGACAGCGTCAAAGTAGTGAAGACCTTCGGGAACGAGCCCGAAGCGCACGATCTCACCGATCGCGACGCGGGCATTCCCGTCAGCGGCGACGACGAATTGCGCGCCCTCGGCGACCGCAACCCCGATGAACGTCTCGCGCCCGAGCGCCTCGACGTACTCGACCCTTCCCTCGAACGGGCCGAGGAGTTCAGAGCCATCGTTCCACGGCCGACACGCTTCGGGCCGGACGCCGAGGGTGACCCTGGCGGGCAACGCTGCGGCCACCGCCCCTACTCGAAGACGAAGGTCGCCATGAACCAGGACCTCCGCGTCGCGCACAACTGGCACGAGGGACATAGAAGGACTGCCGATGAAAGATGCGACGAACGTGTTCGCGGGACGCGTGTACACGGTGTCCGGATCTCCGACCTGCTCGAGACGTCCCTGGCTCATGACCGCGATCCGGTCGCCCATGGTCATTGCCTCGACCTGATCGTGGGTGACGTACACCGTCGTCGTGCCCACCTCCTGCTGCAGCCGCTTGATCTCGCCACGTGTCTGAGCGCGCAACTTTGCATCCAGGTTCGAGAGCGGCTCGTCCATCAGGAACACCTTGGGTTGGCGCACGAGCGCGCGCCCGAGAGCGACTCGCTGACGCTGCCCGCCCGATAGCTCGCGTGGCTTGCGGGCAAGGAGCTCTCCGATGTCGAGCGCCTCCGCTGCCGAGTCGACCCGACGCCGGATCTCGTCCCGCGGTACCTTGCCCATCTTGAGTCCGAACGAGAGATTGTCCCGGACGGACATCTGCGGGTAGAGCGCGTAGTCCTGGAAGACCATCGCAATGTCGCGGCGGCGTGGCGCCATATCGTCGACGGCCACGTCCCCGATGCAGATATGCCCTCCGGAGAGCCCTTCGAGGCCGGCCAACAGCCTGAGGGCGGTCGTCTTGCCGGAGCCGGAAGGGCCAACGAGCACCATGAACTCGCCGTCCGGGATCTCGAGCGACAGCTCGTGCAGAGCGATGACGTCACCGAAAAGCTTCGCCGCCCGCTCGTAGGTCACCGATGCCATCTGATCAGCCTTTCATCGATCCGGAGACCATGCCGCGGATGAAGTGACGCTGGAGCACGACGTACACGACCAGCACCGGGAAGGCAACGATGATCGAGGCCGCCGCGAGGAGCTGGATGTCCGTCGTTCGCTGCGATTGGAAGAACGCCAGCGAGAGCGGCGCCGTGAGAATGTTCTGGCCCGAGAGCATCACGAGCGAGAGCAGGAAGTCGTTCCACGTCCACATGAAGACGAGAACGACCATGGTGAGGATCGCGGGACGTCCGTACGGCACGAGCACGCGCAGCAGGACCCCGAGGCTCGACGCTCCATCGATCCGGGCCGCCTCCATGAGAGAACGCGGCGCCGAAAGGAAGAACGCACGCATCCAGAAGGTCCCGAACGCAATCGAGAGTGCGGTGCTCGGGAGAATCACTCCCCACACCGTGTCCGTGAGCCCGAGTTGTCGGAAGTCGAAGTAGAGCGGGATCACGGTTGCCTCGAAGGGCATCAACAGCCCGAAGAGGAAGATGTAGAACAGCACGTTCACGCCGCGAAAACGCATCGTCCCGAATGCGTATCCCGTCAGCACCGAGAGGACGCTCGAGAACGCGACGGTCGCAAGGGTGATCTTCGCACTGGTCACGAGGGACGATCCGAACGAACCCTCCGTCCACGCGACACGGAACGAATCGGTCGTGAATGGATGGGGGACGGCGAGGCCCGAGACGAGTGCATCGGGCCCGTGGAAGGCGGTGAGAACAACGCCGACGATCGGGGCCAGAGCGAGGACCGAGAAGAAGATCAGGAGCCCGTAGTTGATCGCCCGCTCGACTGTTGCCGTCACGAGGTGCCTTTCTCGCCGAGCCGCGTGATGCCGAAGGCGACGCCAAAGATCGCGATCGCGAGGACGATTCCGATCGCTGCACCGAGTCCCGCCTCGCCCGTCTGAAACGCAGCGGTGTAGAGGCGATACGACGGAACGCTCGTCGATGTACCGGGGCCACCACCGGTCATCACATAGACGAGGTCGAAGCTTCGGAGCGCGGTGGTCGTTGTGAGGACGAGAACGACGACGATCTCGTTCCGCAAGCCCGGCAACGTCACGACGAAGAACTCGCGCAGCGGGCCGGCGCCGTCGACGCGCGCGGCGTCGTACAGGCTCGTCGGGATCTTCTGGACGCCCGCGACGAGGAGCACCATTGCGAGCCCGAACGTGACCCACGTGCCAACGAGCCCGACCGACGGTAGCGCCCAGGTGAAATCCCCGAGCCACGGGCGCGCGAGGCTTCCGAGGCCTATCGCTCGAAGACCCTCGTTCAGCGGTCCGTCCGGGGCGAGGATCCAGCGCCAGACAACCCCGACTGCGACGAGCGCCACGACCTGTGGGAGGAAGAGGGCTGCGCGGAAGCCGGCGATCCCACGGACGCGGATCCGCGATAGCAGCGCCACGAGGAACAGTCCGAGGATCAACGGCAGCAGCGCGTAGAACCCAACGAGGACGAGGGCGTGCCCGAACGTCTCCCGCACCTGCGGGTCGGTGAAGACGCGCCGGTAGTTGTCGAGCCCGACCCACCGAGACGGTGTGATGCCGTCCCACTCGTGGAACGAGATCCAGAACGTGTGCCCGAAGGGCACGAGGGCGAACGCCGCGTAGATCAACAACCCGGGCAGGATGTACAGATACGCGATGCGGCGCGGCTCACCGGGGGGGCGAACGTCCCCCCGGTGTTGCCGGCCGTTGACCTCGAACGAGGCGGTTGGCGTTGCTGTTTCCGCCACGTCCGCGGTCGTTTACTTGTGGAACTTCAGATAGTCGGCATCGAGCTTCTTGGCAAACGCCGTCGGCGTCAACTTTCCGCCCATCAACTCCTGAATCGCCGCCGTCACCGTGTCGTAGAACGTCGGTGTCGACCAGTCCATGTACCCGGCCATCGCGTTCGTCGTGCTGAGCTTTGCCCAGCCCGCGAGGGCGTCACCCTTTACGCCGGCCGGCTTCTGCTTGACGACGATAGCGGGGACATCGCCGGCGGCCTGAATGACCTTTGCGGCCGCAGGGCTTGTGATGAAGTTGATGTAGTTCGCGGACAGCTCGCGGTTCTTTGCCTTGGTCGGGATCGCCCATGCGAGACCACCGCTTGCGAGTGCACCCGGAGCCTGCCCGGCTCGTGCCGCCGGAAGAAGCATGAGCCCCACGTTGCTCTTCAGCCCACTTGCCATGTCGCCCGTCTTCCACGTGCCGGTGATCGTGAACACGCCCTTGCCCTTGACGAAGTTCTTGGTCGCATCGTCGTAGCCGAGGCCTGCATACCCGTCCGAGTAGTAGCCGGCCTTCGCCCACTTCTGGACGGTCGCAGCCGCCTTCAGAACCGCCGGAGTCGACCACTTCGATCCAGGCTTCCCGAAGATCGTATTCCCGACCTGAGCCGCAGGTGCGACGGACATGAGCACCGACTGGAACTCGTGAATGCCGGGCCACTTGTCGAGGTTGCCAAACGCGATCGGTGTCTCGCCTGCGGCCTTTGCGGTGGCGAGCGCCTTCTCGAACTCGGCAAGGGTCTTCGGAACCGCGATCCCGAGCTCCTTCATCTTCGCCTTGTTGTAGAAGACACCGACCCAGTCACCGGTCGTCGAGATGCCGTACAGATTCCCACTGCCGATCTGACCCTTCGGCGTGGCACGGCCGTCGATTGTGAGCAAGGCGGCCGACTGGCGCTTGCCCCAGGCCCACTTCGCCGAGTAGCTGTCGAGAGGCGTCAGCAAGTTCGCCTTGACGAGCTGGCCGAGATCGCCTAGGCCCTGGTTCACGTGCGTCACATCCGGTGGATTCGATCCGGACAGCTGGAGAGCATCCGTCTTGACAAGATCAGCGTACGACTTCGAGACGTGCTTGATCGTGATGCCCGGGTTCGCCTTCATGAACAGCTTGTCGAGCTGCTTGAGCGCCGCGATGCGCGCCGTGTTGCCTCCCTCACCGTCCTGCACGACAAGAGTGGTTGCGTTTCGAGCACCGGTCGCCTGGCCGGCGATCACGGCTGCGACGATGGTGAGCGACACGACGAATGCGAGCGGAGCACGGGCCTTTCGACCCGGCCGTGGGAAGCGCTTCATGATGAGATCGTTCCTCCTCCTGATTGTGGCTTGCGCACGAGAGTCGCACGAAAGCGATAGCGGTCCGAGCGATATGCGGTCTCACCGAGCTCGACGACCCGGTCAGACATGTCGTAGCTCGTCGTCCTCGCGAGGAGCAGAGGACTCCCCGGTGTGACCCCCAGTTGCCGTGCCTGTTCGGCATCGGCGGCGACGGCCTCGGTGGTGTAGTCGGCGCGGACGAGCGAAGCGCCAGCGGTATCCAGCACGGCATACAACGATGCTGTGCTGAAGTCGATCGTGGGTAGCTTCGGAGCACGCGAGAGCGGCACACGGGTTGCATCGAGCGCGACTGCGACTCCGTTGAGCATCCGCAGACGATAGAGCTCGAACACGTCAGCCCCGGGGGCCACACCGAAGAGCTCGGCTTCCTCGAACGAGGCGGGACGAACGACCGTCCCGAGCACCTGCGAGGTCGCGGAGAGGCCACGTTCCGCTCCGAGCTCTGTGAAGCTGAGGAGGACGTTGGGTGGTTCGGCAAGCGCAGCATCACTCACGAACCGGCCACTCCCCCGCGCCGCCCGAACCAGACCGTCCTCGGCGAGCGCATCGAGCGCCCGGCGAACCGTCACGCGACTGACGCCCATCTGGTCGGCGAGATCGCGTTCGGACTGGAGTCGCGCACCGGGGGAAATCGCCCCCGACCTGATTTGCTCCGAGATGATCTCCCTAACCTGGTCGTGCAAGGGTTGGGAACCGGCAAGGGAGGACGGCATCGCGCCGAGTATCGGGTACCGCCTGGTCTACGTCAAGTCACAAAGTGGTCTTCTAGTGGTGGGATCCGGTCCTGAGTGGTAGGGTCGCCCAGCAATGACCTCCTCCGCTTCATGGCGCGGGACCGCGCTCTGGCGCGAGACGTCCGAGATCCCGACAACGCTCGAGCGAACGCTGGCCGACACAGACGGGATCGCCGCGGTTGCGCATTTGCTCGAAGGGTGGGGCACTCACAGGATCGTCGCAACAGGGAACGGTGCCGCCTACTACGCCGCAATGGCGCTTTGGCTCGCCTCACTGGACGGACGTCCCGGGCCGGAGGTGCTCAGCGTGCCGGCCGGCTTGCTCGCCCGCGGAACCTTCCAATGGCGGCCCGGCGACGCCCTCCTCGCGTTCTCCTCATCCGGTGAGATGCGCGACGTGATCGAGGCACTCGACGCAGGAGCACCCGTACCGTTCGCCGCGATTACCGCCTCGCCGAATTCGACGATCGGGTCGCGGGCCGATGCGGTCGCCACCGTGACCGTCGGATCACAGGAAGCGATCACGCACACGCAAGCCTTCTGCGGGAACGTCGTCGCTGCCCTCTCCATCTGGGCCGCGGTGACGGGAGACGTCCAGCTCGCGTCCACCGTCCGTTCCATTCCGTCGGTCGTTGCAACCGCAGTAGAGAGCG
The DNA here is from genome assembly GCA_046590225.1 of Gaiella sp. GTDB lineage: Bacteria > Actinomycetota > Thermoleophilia > Gaiellales > Gaiellaceae > Gaiella. The sequence continues at coordinate 7,406 of JBKJVI010000189.1, forward strand.
CGGAGTCGTGGGCCTACGAGCTAGCCGATCTTCACCCCCCCGCTGCTGGAATCGTGTTCGGATCGCGGTATGCCTGGGCCGGTGCGCTCGAGGGTGCCCTGCTTTTGAAGGAGGTGTCCGGCATCCCGGCAGAAGGCGTCGAAACGCGCGAGGGAGCGACGTCGGCGATGTACCCGCTCCGGCCCGGCCACATCGTCGTCACGCTCCCGACTGCAGGGGACATGCTCCTCGACGAGGCCGAGGCGATCTGTGCAGCGCGAGGCGCGACGGTGCTCCGCGCACCCGGTGGCGAGCTCGCGGACCCGCGCCTGAGTGCAGTCACGGCCTTCCCGGCCACCGTCGCGCTCGCGGCCAGACTCGGCGTCGAAGCGGGCCTCGACGTCGACAACCCTGCCTGGACGGACGCGTATTATGCCGTCGCACGGGGAGTGGCATGAGTCTCGGACTCGGGATTCTCGGCTGCGGAAGCGTCTTTGCAGGCCCGTACGTCGGCATGATCGAGCGTCTCCGTTCACGCGGCCGCGTGCACGTCAGCGCCGTGTACGACGTCGATTCGAGGAAGCGGCAACGCGCGGCCGACCGATTCTCTGTTGCCCCCGACGTCGCGAGTGCGGATGACCTGATAGGTGCAGATGGCGTCGACATCGTCCTCGTCCTGACCAGCATGAACGAGCACGCCGCGCTGACGCGAATGGCGCTCGAGGCCGGAAAGCACGTGCTTGTCGAGAAACCGCTCGCGACGTCGCTCGAGGACGGACACGCGCTCGTCGAGCTCTCCCGCAGGAGCGAAGGCCTGCTCGTCTGTGCGCCTCACATCCTTCTCAGCCCGACGTTTCGCGCGATGCACGCCTGCGCCCGTGAGGCACGAATCGGTGACCTGCTTTCGTCGCGGGCGCGGTACGGATGGACCGGGCCGTCGTGGAACGAGTGGTTCTATCAGCCTGGCGGCGGGTCGCTGTTCGACCTCGGCGTCTACAACGTGACGACGCTGTGCGCGCTGTTCGGTCGCGCCGAGCGCGTCACGGCCATGGTGGGAACTGCAATCGCGGAGCGAGAGGTCAACGGCCGGACAATGATCGTCGAAGCCGACGACAACGCTCACGTCTTGCTCGACTTCGGCGGTGCCCGCTTCGGTGTCGTCACGACCGGCTTTACGATGCAGAAGTACCGTTCACCGGCTGTCGAGGTCTACGGCTCCGCGGGGACGATGCAGATGCTCGGGGACGATTGGGCGCCCGAAGGCTGGGAGCTTTGGCGGAACGAAGACGCGTTCTGGCAGGTGCATCCCGAGAGCGATCCTCACTGGCAGTGGACCGATGGACTCCGCCACCTCGTCGACTGCGTCGAGAACGGAACGGAAACGACCACGCGACCCGAGCACGCGCTGCACGCGCTCGAGATCATGCTCGCGGCCAAGGCCGCAGGGGCGGATGGGAGAGCGCGCGAGATCGAGACCGATTTCCCCGAGCCCGTGTTCAGCAGCTCACTTCTCGCGGCCGAGGATGCGCATCGCTCTCACGACCGCCGCAGCCATGATGGGCTATAAGAGCTCCCCTCGCCCGACGTTCAAT
>JBKJVI010000096.1:0-3245 GCA_046590225.1 Gaiella sp.
AAACGGTGCAACGCCCCGACGGACCATACGAACCAGGAGTCACACAACAGGTAGACGACATTGTCGACCCCGACGACCAGAGCGGCCACGCCAAAGGACTCGCGGCAATCCTCGACGCTCTGCAGGCTGGCCACGTCCCGGAGACCGTTGCCCACGACAACATCCTCAGCCTCGCGATGGTCGATGCGGGAGTCCAGAGCTCGCGCGAGCGTCGGACGGTGCGGGGTCGCCGAGGTCCTTGCCGACGCAGGATGGGACGAGTTGGCACACGGATCGAAACGCGAAGCGAGCTCGTGATCCATGACAATCCGCAGAGACCAGACGTTGATCAGCCCCGAGCACGCGGCTGAAAAGGTCGAGAGTTCCCTCCAGCCTCCTGGGGATCGAACTCTCGAGTCGGACGCAGCGAGTGTGGTCGGTCACGGAGCCTGCCTCCATCCCGACCGATCACACCCGTTGCGTCCCTCATTCGTGCGCAACGAAAACCGCCACACTTTCCGAGGACATGCGAGAGCATCTTCACTAGCCACCGGTCGAGCTCACGAGGGATGCTCGACCGATTCTTGAGGAGGGGACGGGCCTCTCTATGCTTGCCGACGAGCCCACTCTCTGCCGCGCTCGCAGAGGACGCCTTGCCCCTTCTGGGAGGCTGGTTTGCAGCGTCTGTCGTGTTCCAGCTCTATCGTCGCTGCACGTGGCGAGCGCTCCTCCTGACGTGGGCGGTGGGGATTCCTGTCGGCGTCCTCGCACGTGCCGCTGCGCTCGGTCGGCTCAATGAGCCGAGGCAGCTCGCATTTCTCATCACGACGCTCATCCTCTCGCTCGTATTCGTGCGGGGCGCGCGAGCGGCTGTCGCACGTACGCGCCCGCGAGCTTCAGCTCAGTAGACCGGGGTCTCGCGCCAGATGCCCCACACCTCGCGCAGGACGTCGCACATCTCGCCCATCGTCACGTCGGCCTGTGCGGCTCGGAGGATCACAGGCATCAGGTTCGTCGTTCCCGCAGCGGTCTCTCGCAACTCGGCAAGACGCCGCGCCGCGGCATCTGCATCGCGACGCGTCCGCAACGCCCGTACGCGTTCGATCTGTCGCTCCTCGAGCCCCGGATCGATCCTGTGGAGCGGGATCGGCTGCTCCTCGCCGACCGTGTGCACATTGACGCCGACGATCAGTCGCTGCTTCGCCTCGACCTCGGACTGATAACGGAACGACGCCTCGGCGATCTCGGCCTGGGGGAAGTTCTGCCTGATCGCAGCGACCATTCCACCGCGTTCCTCGATCTGCTCGAAGTAGGCGTACGCCTGCGCCTCGAGCTCGTCGGTCAGCTGCTCGAGGTGGTAGGAGCCGCCGAGCGGATCGATCGCGTTGACGACGCCGATCTCATGGGCGATCACCTGCTGGGTGCGCAGGGCGATCCGGACGGCGTCCTCGGTCGGAAGCGCAAGCGCCTCGTCGAACGAGTTGGTGTGGAGCGACTGCGTCCCACCGAGCACCGCGGCGAGCGCCTCGATCGCGGTGCGCACGATGTTCAGCTCGGGCTGCTGCGCGGTCAGCGACACGCCCGCAGTCTGCGCGTGAAAGCGCATCAGGAGCGAGCGCTCGTCCTTCGCTCCGTAACGGTCACGGAGCACCGTCGCCCAGATCCGCCGCGCCGCCCGGTACTTCGCGATCTCCTCGAAGAAGTCGAGGTGCGCGTTGAAGAAGAACGACAGCCGGGGCGCGAAGTCGTCGATCGCGAGCCCTCGCTCGAGCGCCCACTCGATGTAGGTGAACCCGTCCTGCAAGGTGAAGGCGAGCTCCTGTGCGGCCGTCGAGCCGGCCTCACGGATGTGGTAGCCGGAGATCGAAATGGGATGCCAGAGGGGCATCTCGTGTGCGCAGAACTCGACCATGTCCGTGACGAGCCGCATGCTCGGCTCGGGCGGGAAGATGTACTCCTTCTGCGCGATGTACTCCTTCAGAATGTCCGTCTGGATCGTCCCGCGCAGTGCCGCTCGGGGCACGCCTTGCTCCTCGGCGACGCAGACGTAGAACGCAAGCAGCATCGCGGCCGGCGAGTTGATCGTCATCGAGGTCGAGACCTCGCCGAGTGGGATCCCTCCGAACAGGAGGCGCACGTCCTCGACCGAGTCGACGGCGACGCCCTCCCTCCCGACTTCCCCGAGCGACCGAGGGTGGTCGGAATCAAGGCCCATCAGCGTCGGCATGTCGAACGCCGTCGAGAGGCCGGTCTGTCCGTGGTCGAGCAGGAAGCGGAAACGCTCGTTCGTCTCACTGGCCGACCCGAACCCGGCGAACTGCCGCATCGTCCAGAGCCGCCCTCGGTACATCGAGGGGTAGACACCGCGCGTGTACGGGAATTCACCCGGATAGCCGAGGTCGCGCTCGTAGTCGACAGTGACCGAGTCGGGGGTCGAGAGAGGAGCGACGTCGACCCCCGAGAGAGTCGAGAAGAGCTCGCCCGAGCGTTCGGGAGTGCGGGCGCATCGCTCCCGCCAGCGGTCGAGGCCCTGGGATCCTCCGGCTGCCATCAGAGCGATCCTACTCCGGTGTGGCGGCAAGGCCGAGCGGCGGCGCGAGTGTTCCTCGGCGAGCCGTCACGACGACTGCCCCGACGGCGACAAGGGCGACGCCGAACACGACCGCCGCGCGCCAGTCTGAAGCGTCGATCAGCCAGCCTCCAGCAACGCTTCCGCCTGCGATCCCGATCGAAACTGCGGTACCGAACCACGAGAACGCCTCGGCGACCGATCCCGCCGCCGCGACACGCCCGATCTGCCCGTAGATCGCCGCGACGATCGGCGCGACGGGGAAGCCAGCCGCGAAGAAGAACGCGGTCATAGCGGCCATCGAGCCAGAGAGGAGCGGAAGGGCGAGCAGGGCCGCGAGCACGAAGGTCCCGACGATGATCCGACGGCGGTCGTCGCGCGACGGGCGGAGCGCGGCGGCAAGACCCCCGAGGAGCGATCCAAAGGAGAACCCCGCAAGCGCCACCCCGGCGAGCGCCCGATTCCCCTGCGCCTCGGCGAAGGCCGGGATCGCGATCTCGGCCGACCCGAAACCGATCCCTAGGCACAGCGAGAGCAAGGCCAACGTGCGCACGCCCACCGAGGACAGCGCCCCGAGGCGCGACGAATGACGATCCTCCGCCGGCTCGGAGGCCCGGACAGGCGGTAGCCGCATGAAGGCGAACGTTCCGACCGCAGCAATCACGGCCGCACCCGCGACGGCCGCTGCGGGATCGAA
>JBKJVI010000141.1:0-4037 GCA_046590225.1 Gaiella sp.
GGACAAGCGGACGAAGCTCTACCAGGCCGCGAGCATCCAGGTGATGAAGTTCCTCCCGATGGTGCCGTACGCGAATGCAAGCCCTGCGCTTGGATTCAAGAAGAACGTCAAGGGATACGTTCCGAGCCCCGTCGAGGTCGAGCTCTTCACTCCGGTCTCGATCGGCTAACGGGGGGCTGACCGGCGGACGACGAATATGGCACGCTTCGTCGTCCGCCGGTTGCTCCTTCTCGTACCGATTCTCCTCGGCCTGTCGATCCTGCTTTTCGTCTGGGTGCGTGCCCTACCGGGCAGCACCGCGCAGGCACTACTCGGTGAGCGAGCGACGCCCGAGGCGGTAGCTCGCTTCAACCGTCAGTACGGCCTCGACCGGCCGATCACGACGCAGTACTGGGCGTACCTGAAGACGACCGTGCGCGGCGATCTCGGCACGAGCGTCGCAAGCCGACGACCGGTAACGACCGAGATCAGGGAACGATTCCCTGCGACGGTGGAACTCGCGTTCGCTGCGATGATCTTTGCTCTCGTGATCGGGCTTCCCCTCGGCTTCTTCGCGGCCAAGCGCTACGGAGAGTTCTTCGACCACTCGAGCCTCTTCTTATCCCTGATCGGGGTTTCGATCCCGGTTTTCTTCCTGGCAATCATCTTGAAATACATCTTCTCGGTGCGTCTTGGCTGGTTGCCCAGCATCGGCCGTCAGGACGTCCTGATCGACGCCGAGCATCCGACCGGCTTCTACGTCCTCGACGGAATCATCACCGGTAACGGGAACGCGGCCTGGGACGCCTCGAAACACCTCCTCTTGCCCGCCATAGCGCTCGGCTCGATCCCGCTCGCGATCATCGCGCGCGTGACACGCGCTTCCACGCTCGACGTCCAGAACGAGGACTACGTGCGAACCGCAAAGGCAAAGGGGCTCGCCCCGAGCGCGATCGACCGTCGACACGTCCTGCGGAACGCGCTGCTTCCGGTGACGACGATCATCGGACTGCAGGTCGGCATCCTGCTCGGTGGCGCGGTGCTCACCGAGACGGTATTTGCGATCCCCGGGATGGGCTCGTGGCTGAAGGAAGCGATCTTCAACCAGGACTACCCGGCGCTCCAGGGCGGGATCCTGTTTCTGGCGTTCGTCTTCGTTCTCGTCAACCTGCTCGTCGACATCAGCTACGGGCTGATCAACCCGCAGATCCGGGTGAGCTAGTGCGCTGTCCGGGGAATAGGGTGCTGTTCGGGCGAGCGAAAACCGAGCAGCGCGAGGACGCAGGGAGCAAGAGAAACTGCGTTGGTACCAGACTTAAGTCTGGTACCAACACCGTATTCCTGTACGGGTGCGACCGAGGACGATGCGATGCGAAGCGTTTGCAGCCGGCCGAGCAGTGCCGTCTTCCCGGGACGGCGCACTGATGTCGCTCGCCGAAGTGCACGAGGTCGAGATTCTCGACGAGCGACTGCCGAGTGGTCTCTGGCGCGAGGTCTGGCGACGCTTGCGCCGCAACCCGGGTGCGATCATCGGCGCGACGTTCGTCGCGGGCTTCGTGATCGTGGCGATCTTCGCACCGCTCCTCGCGCCGTACTCTCCCAACGAGCAGGACCTGTCGCTCCTCGTCAACGGATGCTGCCCCGGCCCCTCGTGGTCTCATCCGATGGGCGTCGACGAGCTCGGGCGGGACGAGCTTTCGCGCGTCATGTACGGCGCCCGCTATTCGCTCGTGATCGGCGTCGTCGCTGTGACAGTGGGCCTCTCGCTCGGCATGCTCCTGGGTGCGATTGCCGGCGGATTCGCGGGTCTCACGGATTCCGTCGCGATGCGCGGAATGGACATCATGCTTGCGATCCCCGGGTTCCTTCTGGCCCTCGGAATCGTGTCCCTGATGGGCCCGGGTCTCTTCCCCGTGATGATCGCCGTTGGTATCGCGAATGTCCCGATCTTTGCACGGCTGTTTCGTGGCACCATCCTTGGTCAGCGCAACAGCGACTATGCGTTGGCCGCGCGCTCGGTTGGTGTGCGGCGGCGCAAGATCCTGACCGGGCACATCATCCCGAACTCCATCTCGCCGGTCATCGTGGCAGGGACGTTGGCAATGGCGACGGCAATCATCGACGTCGCCGGCCTCGGCTTTCTCGGGCTCGGCCCCCAGGACCCCGCAACGCCCGAGTGGGGCACGATGCTCACCAACGCAAACCTGTACGTTTCCACGGCCCCGTTTCTCGCGTTGTTCCCGGGCCTCGCGATCGTGATCATCGTCCTCGGGTTCAACCTGATCGGCGACGGGCTCCGCGAAGCGCTCGACCCGAAGCTGCGCGGCCGTGTCTGAGCCTCTCCTCAGTGTCGACGACCTGAAGGTCGAATTCTGGACCGATCGCGGCACGATCCACGCCGTCAACGGCGTCTCGTTCGAGATCTCCCCCGGTCAGACCCTGGGAATCGTGGGGGAGTCCGGTTGCGGCAAGAGCGTCACGTCTCTCGCACTCCTCGGGATCCTGCCTCGCGCGGGACGGGTGGTGGGTGGAGAAGCCAATTTCGAGGGTCGCAATCTGTTCGAGCTTTCCGACCGAGAGATGCGCCGGATCCGCGGCAAAGAGATCGCGATGATCTTCCAGGACCCGATGTCGAGCCTCAACCCGGTGCTCACGATCGGCAGGCAGATGCGAGAGGTCATCCAGGAGCACTTCGACCTCGATCGCAAGGCGGCGAGCAGCCGGGCGACCGACCTTCTTGATCAGGTCGGGATTCCGAGCGCGAAAGCACGCCTGAAGGACTACCCACACCAGTTCTCCGGTGGGATGCGCCAACGGGTGATGATCGCCATGGCACTCGCGTGCGAACCGAAGCTTCTGATCGCCGACGAACCGACGACTGCGCTCGACGTCACGATTCAGGCCCAGATCCTCGACCTGCTGAGGTCGCTCGTCCGTGATCAGGGCACCGCGCTGATCATGATCACGCACGACCTGGGCGTCGTCGCCGGAATGTGCGAGCGTGTGAACGTGATGTACGCAGGGACGTTCGTCGAGACAGGCAGCGCCGACCCGATCTTCGCCCGCCCCCGTCACCCGTACACCCTTGGGCTGCTTCAGAGCGTGCCCCGGCTCGACGTCGGACGACTTCAGGCGTTGCAGCCGATCGCAGGGCAGCCGCGCAACATGCTGAGCGCTCCGTCGTCATGCCCCTTCGCTGCGCGCTGCACGTATCGCACCGAGCGCTGCACCTCGGAGCTTCCCGTGCTCGAAGAGATGGAGAACCAGCATGATGCGGCGTGCTTCAATCCGCCGGACGCGAACACGTGGCACGACTCGCGGTTGAGAGCCTCGGCGTGACGGGGGCGAACGGCGGGCCGCTCGTCGAGCTCGATGACGTTCGTGTGTGGTTTCCGCTGACGAGTGGCATCCTGCTCGATCGCCACGTCGGCGATGTCAAGGCCGTCGACGGTGTGTCGTTTTCGATCAACCGCGGGGAGACGCTCGGACTCGTGGGTGAATCCGGATGCGGCAAATCGACGCTCGGTCGCGCGATTCTGCGGCTCTACGAGCCGACGTCGGGTCGGATCACGTTCGACGGAGTCGACATCACGACGATGTCCGACAACGAGCTCCGACCGATTCGACGTCGAATGCAGATGGTCTTCCAGGATCCGTATTCCTCGCTCAATCCCCGACACTCGATTGGACGGATCGTGGGAGAACCGCTTCGCACCCACGACGTCTCGAGCGGGAAGGAGCTCGGTAGACGCGTCCAGGAGCTCCTCGGCGTCGTCGGGCTGCCCGGCGATGCTGCCGACCGCTACCCCCACGAGTTCTCGGGAGGCCAACGACAGCGGATCGGGCTCGCGCGAGCCCTCGCCGTGAACCCTCAGTTCCTCGTCTGCGACGAGCCGGTCTCGGCACTGGACGTGTCGATTCAGGCGCAGATCGTGAATCTGCTGGAGGAGCTGCAGGACAAGCTCGATCTCACGTTCCTGTTCATCGCCCATGATCTCGCGGTCGTCCGGCACATCTCGGATCGCATCGTCGTCATGTATCTGGGAAAGGTCGTCGAG
>JBKJVI010000119.1:0-34187 GCA_046590225.1 Gaiella sp.
CCCGTATGGGCTATTCGCTGTTCCCGATGGCAGACACGTCCCTCGTCCGCCTTGCCCGTCCCCCAGCCTGAGAGTACGCGCTGCCAGGCCGACGGGGAGGCTCACGCCGCATTCGGCGACACGCTCGCCGCCAGGTGGTTCGTCGTTCTCGGCGGGCCGGCAGGCGAGGGCGAGGGACTCCGAAAACCGCGGGCTCTGCGCCCCGAGCCGGTGGATCGGAACCGACCTGGCTTGACCCACCGCGAGCGCTCCCGTAGCGTCTCGGTATGAACTGCCACGTCGTCTGTTTCTCTGGCCCTGACGGAACCCACATGCACGAGATCGCCGCGCGGGTCGCCGAGCGGCTCGGATTCACGCTCGTCGACGAGGCCATCATCACGCGAGCTGCCGGTGAAGCTGGTGTTGACCCGCACGTCGTCGCCGATGTCGAGAAACGTCAGACATTCATGGCGCGCCTGCTCGACGCCCTCTCGTCGAGCTCCGACGCCACTGGACACGCCTTCTCTGGCGGTGTCAGCGTCTACTCTCCGGTCGATGTTCCGATGACGGAGGATCTACGTGACCTGATTCGCACCGCTATCGAGGAGACTTCGGCACGCGGGGATGTGGTCATCGTCTCGCATGCCGCCTCCCACGCACTCGCGCAACATCCGGACGTCCTCCGCGTTCTCGTCACCGCTTCGCCCGAGACACGTACCGCTCGCATCGTCGAGCCCGGTGGTGTGAGCGAGAAGGATGCGGCTCGCGCCGTCGAGGAGTCCGATTCCGCCAGGGCCGACTACCTGAAGAGGTTCTACGGCGTCAAGCAGGAGCTCCCGACTCAGTACGACCTCGTGATCAACAGCGACCGGCTGGGAACAGACGATGCCGTTGCGATCGTGGCGATCGCGGCCGGTGCGTAGCCCAAAACACCGCGCGGTCTAGCCGAACTCGAAAGACGTAACGCCGAAGATCCGCTCCACCGGGAGCATTGGGTCCCGCCCGTACACCATCCGGGCACAGCCGAACGACTCCGCCATGGAGAACCTCCCGGCGAGCGTGAGACCCGGTCCGTTCGGCTCGGGCACGTCCAGCTGAACCGGCGCGCCGTCAATGAGACTCATGAGGTGCGCAACGATTCGCTCAGCCAGATCCGGCCTGTCGGCAAACACCGGCGCGATCCGGAATCCGCGCCGACACGGACGGGCGACGCCGTAGCCAACGACCTCCCCGCCCTCGTTCACGACGACCGAGTGTGCACCGGGCTGGTCGATCCAGCGCCGCAGGAACGCATGTCGCGGCGCCGGAACGTGGAGCCGGTCGTACCGTTCCACCGCCTCGAAGCCGATCGCATCGACCGAGACGACAGCCGGATCAGGGGCGCCTGCGGCGATGCCGTCGAAGCGAATGTCCCGGTAAACGCCCCAGGGTCGGTGTTCCACGCAATCCCGAGGTCGGCGAGGCCCGGGTTCCAGCCTTCTGCCGCGGCCCACTCGCCCAGTGTTGGAACCTCGTCCGCACGCATGGATCCGATCGCGAAGCCGTCTGGCAACACGATCCGCCTCCTACTCGCTGACGCCCTGCGCCCAGAGATCCCAGTCGCCGTACGCAGCGAACTCGGCACGATCCGCCGCGGGCGGCTCCCCCCAGTCACTCGCGGACGGCACCTTGATCGACAGATGACAGGCATCGAGCTGCGGCGTCGCGCCGTGCCAGTGCCATACCCCGGCCGGAATCACGATCATCTCCCCCACGCGGAGCAGCTTGCGCTCTGTGCCGATCCCCACCGCAACCTCGCCCTCGGTGACAAGGAGCAGCTGGTCGACCGCGTGGGTGTGGCAGTTCGTCCTGCCACCGGCGGGGAACCAGACCGAGAGCACCTCGATCTCCGTTTCGCTGCCGGTCAGCTTGTGGTTGCGCACGAGACCCTGGAAGTTCGCAGCGGGGCTCGGCTGCGAGAGCGCTTTCGTTGCCCGAAGGACGGGAGTTGTCATGCCGTGAACCTACCGCTTCGAGGGTGGGCCGAACATTCCCAACATGTCTCGTTGCTACGATCACCGCCCGCTCGACGGGTTACCGCGAGCGCCAGCGAACCCATGGCAAACGACTCCGAATCGCTCTTTCCTTCCGGTCCGACGACCCGGCGGGGCCTCCTCTCGGCCTTCAGTCGGAGAGCAGCGGACGCAGTGCCCGTTCCGGAGCTCCTCATCCCGCGCGAGCGGGTCGATCACTTCGACGAGCCGACACCGGACTGGATCGACCCGATCCTCGCTGGCGAAGCTCTGCTCGCCGAGATCGAAGCATCGAAGCAGGAGACCGGGATGCACATCTGGTGGCTCGGCCAGAGCGGATTCCTCGTGCAAGTCGGGGGAGAGCACATCCTGCTCGACCCGTACCTGTCGGACTCGATGACGACGCGCTATGCCGACACCGACACCCCGTTCGAGCGGATCACCGGGCTCGTCGTCGAGCCGTCTCTCCTCTCCTTCGTCGACATCGTCACGTCCAGTCATTCCCACATGGATCACCTCGATCCGGAGACGCTCTCCTACGTGCTCTCGGGCGATGCGGCGTTCGTCTGCGCGGCCGGGAGTGAGCAGATCGCCGCGGAGCGTGCCGGCCGACTGCCCGACGCGGCACTTGGAATCGACGACGACGCGGAGTTCGGCTCCTTCACGGTCCGAGGAGTTCCCGCCTACCACGAGGGTGCTCCCGAGGCGGTCGGCTACGTCGTGCGAAACGGTGCCTACGTCCTCTACCACGCGGGTGACACGCGCCGAGTTCAGGGAGTCGCCGAGGCGGTTCAGCCTCAAGGCGCGGACGTCGCGATCGTGCCGATCAGCGGCCGGCACGGAAACATGAACGGCACCGACGCCGCCCGGCTCGCCTACGAGTCAGGCGCGATGATGGCGATCCCCTGCCACTACGAGATGTTCCGCAGCGACACGGACAACACGCGACGGTTCGTCGCGGAATGCTCTCGACTCGGCCAGGAGTACCGTCTCCCCCGCGCCGGCGAGCGCATCACCGTCGACTACGGCTTCTAGGTGCGTCCCTTCAGCGGGCGAGAGGTCGGCCTTGAACGGCTCGCCGGGGCCGTCGGGATCGGGAGCAAGGTCGGCAGCGAGAACCCTCCATCCGTCGGCGACGAGCCGCTCGGCGATCGCGCGACCGATGCCGCTCGCGGCTCCCGAGGCGAGCGCGCTTCCTGACGCCGTCATCCCGCGATCGAAGCCCCGTGTCGAAGACGCGCGAGCGCGACGTCGCGCCCGAGTAGCTCGATGCTCTCGTAGAGCCCCGGGGAGATCCGTGAGCCCGTGACCGCCACGCGAATCGGGAGAAAGACCGTCTTCGGCTTGGCCCCGAGCCGCCCACAGAGAGCCTTCAGCTCCACCTCGATCGTCGCCGCATCCCACGATTCGACAGTCTCGAGCCGGGTCGCAGCCTCGGTGAGCACCGTCGCGTCGAGCAATGCCGGATCCGGCTCAACGCTCCCGAACAGAAACCCCGCGAAGTTCGCGAACTCGACCAGCCGTCCGATCTTCTCCTGCACGATCGGTGCCGCCTCACGAATCCGCGCCTCGTCCCACTCGCTCCCCTGCTCGCGGAGGAACGTGAGCAGAGCATCCGCGTAGGCGTCTCGACCGAGACTGCGCAGGTAGATCCCGTTCATCCAGTCGAGCTTGGCGTAGTCGAACGTGGCCGGACTCGAGCCGACGCGCTCGAGGGTGAAGCGCTCGATCAGCTCTTCCCGGGACATGATCGTCGTCTCACCGTCGGGTGCCCAGCCGAGCAGGGCGAGGAAGTTCATCAGCGCGGGCGCGATGTATCCGGCCTCTCGGAACTCGCCGACCGAGACCGCGCCGTGCCGCTTCGAGAGCTTCTTGCCGTCCGCACCGAAGACGTTCGGTGCGTGCGCGTAGACGGGGAGATCGGCACCGAGCGCCTGGAGCACGACGATCTGCTTCGGCGTGTTCGAGACGTGGTCATCGCCGCGAATGACGTGCGTGATCCCGTCGACCCAGTCGTCTACCGGAGAGGCGTAGTTGTAGACCGGTCGGCCGTCCGAGCGAAGGATGACCATGTCCTCGAGCTGATCGGCAGGGAACTCGATCCGACCTTTGATCGCGTCGTCCCACGCGACGACGCCCTCCTTCGGCATCCGGATCCGGATCGCGCCGTCATCCTCGTACGCCTTGTCCTCGCAGACGAGGCGTGCCGCCTCCGTCCGGCAGCGATCGGCGCCGTCGAGCTGGAAGCGCGTCTCACCGTCCCAGTCGATCCCGAGCCAACGCAATGACTCCTCGATCTGCCCGACCGAGTCTGCGACCTCACGACTCGTGTCGGTGTTTTCGATGCGCAGGAGACACTCGCCACCGTGGCCGCGCGCGTAGAGCCAGTTGAACAGGAAGGTGCGCACCCCTCCGATGTGGAGGAAGCCGGTAGGGCTCGGTGCCATGCGGACGCGAACGGTCATCAGGCGGGCATTGTAGGCGCGTCGGCAACGACAGCCGCTCGTGCCCTGATCGCCCAGACCGATCGGAGCGAGAGAGCGAGGACTCAGGGTACCCAGGTTCTCTCCTCGTGAGAGAGCCACGCAACCACCCGACGCCGGTAGCGTAGGACCATGCTCTTCGGCGCTCACGTCTCATCCTCCGGCGGGATCTGGCAGGCGATCGACCGAGCGGAGGCGTTGGGCTGTGACGCCGTTCAGGTCTTCACCCAGAGCCCGCGGATGTGGCGGCCGACGAACCACACGCCCGAGACGGTCGCCCGGTTTCGGGAGCGCCGTGAGGAGGCAGGGATCAAGAGCGTCGTGTGTCACGCGCTCTACCTCGTCAATCTCGCAAGCCCGGATCCGGTGATCTACGGGAAGTCGGTCGTCGCGATGCGATCGTCACTCGAGGCGGCCTCCGCGATCGGCGCCGAAGGCGTCATCTTCCACGTCGGCTCGCACCTCGGGGCCGGGTTCGAGGCGGGTCTCGAGCATGTCGTACCCGCTCTGAAGGAGCTGCTCGAGCTGACAACCGACGACCTCTGGCTGCTGATGGAGAACTCGGCCGGCGCCGGCGGCACGATCGGACGCTCGACCGACGAGCTGGCTGCGATCCACGACGCGCTCGACCACCACCCCCGGCTCGGATTATGCCTCGATTCGTGCCACTGGTACGTCTCCGGCGTCGATGTCACCGACAAGGTGATTCTCGACGCCGCAGTCGCCGAGATCGACGATCGGATCGGGCTCGACCGGCTCCGCTGCCTGCACGTCAACGATTCGAAGGCGCCGCTCGGCTCGAACCTCGACCGCCACGAGACGACCGGCGCAGGGCTGATCGGCGACGCCGGCCTGCGGACGTTTCTCGCCCAGCCGGCATTCCAGGAGTTACCCGCGATCCTCGAGACGCCCGGACCCGACGGGCACGGCCCGGACGCGGACGAGGTTGCGCATCTGCGAGCACTTCACGCTGCGTGAACCCGGCGACCGGCTGAAGCCGGCCACCGACCCGTAGCACGCCGTAGGTTCGCTCCTTCAGGAACAGGCGAAGCCTGCAACGAGCAAAGCCGTAGAGGAAGGCTCGATACGCTCTTCCATCGAGCCTTCCTCTACGGCTCGATCTGCGCGAACACCCGGAAGCTCGGGCTCGCGACCGGCATCTCGAAGAACTCGGGATTGCGGCAGCCGACCTCGTCGCCCCGCTGCTCGTAACACGACGCGACCTCGGAGTGGCACATCGGCAGAGGAACTCGTCGCGCGACAACCGCGCCGAAGCCTTCGCTTCGCGTCTCGGCTGCGCGCAGCAGGTCGAGATCGATCTCGACGTCGAACACGCGCTGCATGCAGCCCATGTAGGTATGCCCGAACGCCTCGTACGCGTAGACGAATGCGCATGCTCGCTCGACGCACGCCCCCGGGTAGACCACCTTGTCGCAATGCACCTCGCAGCGGCGGCAGGACACCTCGTCCTGCGGTCGTAGCGGGAGGTCGACGGCGGTCGTGGGCAGGGGACTGTCGCTCATGTAGGCGGAACTTTGCAGGACATTTCCACTCCCCGCAAGACTTGACAACGGAGCAGTTTTCAGGTTGTCCCGGCGCCTCTCACGCGGTGCGGGCCGGGTCAGGCTCCCGAGCAGACGGTGCAGCACGGAGCAGGCGGCCCCGTTGGGGGCGCGAGCTCCTCGTCGAGGCCGGCCGTCTCGACTCCGAGCGTGGGACGCGCGAGCATCCGTCCGGCGACGCCCTCGCCGTCGCAGATGACGAGCCAGATCCGCTGCGGTCGCAACAGCAGCCGTGGATTCGCGAGCGGATCACCGTCCACGACCACGATGTCCGCCGCTGCGCCCGCCGCGAGGCGGCCACGTTCAGGAAGCCCCAGAGCAGCCGACCCTCCCGATGTCGCGGCGGCAAGGGCGTCCATCGAGCCGAGCCCCCTTCCGCCATCCGCACGAGCTCCCAGAGATTTGCTCCCGGAGGGCCCGAGTCGAACCCCATCGCGAGTGTCACACCGGCGTCCCGCGCGGCGCCAAGCGTCAGGTACGCCTCCTCGAGCTGGCGCTTGGCCTGATCGACGAGTCGGGGTAGCCACTGCGGCGCGAAGCGCTCGGCGAGGTCGTGGAATGTCGTCAGCGTTGGCACGAGCACCTGGCCTCGTTCGGCCATCAGCGCGAGCAAACGCGGCTCGCGGTGCAGCGAGAAGCCGTGCTCGACGGTGTCGACGCCCTCCTCGATCGCAAGGCGGGCACCTTCGAGCCCCTCGGCGTGCGCCGCGACCCGGAGGCCGAGCCGATGAGCCTCGTCGATGAGCGCGGCGATCTCCTCGCGTGTCAGCTGCGCTGGCTCTGGGTCCTCCCGCTCGACGGATCGGGCACCGGTCGACATGAACTTCACGTAGTCGGCGCCTCGTCTGAGCTGCTCGCGTACAGCGCGGCGCATCGCCCAGGGGCCGTCTGCCTCCACGTACATCGTCCCGAACATCTTCCCACCCGGCGACGTGGCCGAGATGATGCGGCCACACGTCCGCACGGTCGGGCCGCGCACGAGCCCGAGCTCGATCGCACGCCGCATGACGATGGCCTCGTCGTCGTACGAGCCGACGTCGCGGACTGTCGTGATCCCCGCCTCGAGGAGCGCAGCGCACGACTGTGCGAGGAGGAGGTACCCGAGCTCACGCGGGCGAGGGTCCTCCCCGTGCAGTTGTGGCGGCGGCCCGAAGCCCGGCGAGCGCTCGAGATCCGAGATCAGGTGCACGTGCGCGTCGATGAGGCCGGGGAGAACCGCTTTCCCTTCCAGGTCGATTGCCCCCTCCGGAGGATCGCCGCGCGCCTCCGACACGTCGGTCAGAAGCCCGTCCGCCCACGCCACGGTGCCGTTCTCGATCACGACGCCCGTTTCGGGATCGATCACCCTAGCGTTCCAGAGACGTTGAGCGCTCACCCTCCCACATTCGCCGCTCGAGGGCCTCCGGGTCAAGCGGGACCCGCTGCACTCGTGATCGCGGTCACGGTCACGGTTGTGAATGCCACGCCCGATCGACCGCCGCTACGGTGCGCGTGTGGTACGACGCATTCTCTTTGCGGGCCTGGCTCTCGGGCCCGCCGTCGTCGCTCTCAACTACCTCACCGATCTCGGCGACACCGCGCTCTTCGTGCTCTCGGCGATCGCGCTGATCCCGCTCGCGTGGCTGATCGGCGAGGCCACCGAGCACGCCGGGGAGCACACCGGCCCGGGGATCGGCGGCTTCCTCAACGCCACCTTCGGCAATGCACCGGAGCTCATCATCGCGTTGATCGCGATCAACGAGGGGCTGACGGAGGTGGTGCGCGGATCGCTCGTGGGCTCGGTGGTCGGCAACCTGCTGCTCGTCCTCGGATTCTCGCTGTTCGCAGGCGGTCGCGGGGAGATCGAGCGCTGGTCGAGCTTCCTCTCCTTCGCCCTTGTCGGCCTCGCGATCGGGCTCTTCCTGATCCCTTCGATCGCGAGCTGGAGCTCAGGCGCCGATGCCCAGAACGTCGTCGACCTCTCGATCCCCGTCTCGATCGCGCTCCTCCTCGTGTACGCCGGGGTCACGATCTACTCGCTGAGACGCCACCATATCGTCCACCTCTCGAGCGACACCGCGATCAGTGGTTGGTCACTCAAGGCTGCACTCGCCGCGCTCACGATCGCCACCGTTGTCACCGCGCTCGTGGCGGAGACGCTCGTGGGGTCGCTCGAGGTATTCGCGGACAAGGTCGGGCTTTCAGACTTCTTCGTCGCGGCCGTGATCGTGGCGATCGTCGGGAACGCAGCAGAGCACGGCGGAGCCGTGATCGTCGCCTACAGGGGCAAGATCAAGCTTGCAGCAGAGATCGCCCTCTCCTCGTCGGCCCAGGTCGCCATGTTCCTGATTCCCGCCGTGACGCTGCTGTCGTGGCTGATCGACCCACTCGCCCTCGGCTTCCGCAAGGTCGAGATCGGCGCTCTCGCTCTCTCGCTCGCCATCGTGATGGCCACGATCTGGGCCGGTCAGTCGTCACGCCTCCGCGGAGGGCTGCTGATCGCCGCGTACATCGGTGTTGCCGCGATGTTCTTCGTCGCTGGCGACGGCTAAGGCTTCTCGCCGAACGTTGCCGGCGCCCGCGTCAGCGGGTATGTCGCAAAGTAGAGCTTCGTGATCGATCCGTTTTCCTCACGGACGGCGCGCAGCACCTCGCCGCGCTCGCGGCCCTCGACGACGCGCCAGCGATCGGCGCCCGTAGGCTCGAAGAACGAGATCGTGCGCCCCGGTGCCCCACCGCGAAGCTCGGCCTGGAAGCGGCCAGCGCGCAGCGACAGGATCATCTCTTCGCCCTCGGTCCACCATGAGCCGAGCATCCCGTCGAGTTCGGCCGGCGGCTCGGGAGCAGGCGACCACAGCGCGGGTGTTCGTGGCGCCCCATCGAGCGTCGCGACGAGCAGATCGACGGAGAGCGCGGTCGGATCGGCGTTCGCGCTCGTGTTCATGAGTACCGCGGCTCCGGTGCGCTCGCCGCGATCGACGACGAGACCTGCGAGGAACCCCGGCATCGCACCTCCGTGGCCGACGAAGACCCTCTCGCCTCGACGGAACAGCTCGAGCCCGAGCCCCCATCCGACGGTCCAGTTGCGCTCGTCCGCCATCGTCCGCACACGGGACATGAGATCGAGGGTCGCTTTCGGAAGCACCACATCGTGCCCGTCGGCGAGGAACGTTCCCCAGCGCGCCAGGTCGGCAGCCGTCGACCAGAGCCACCCTGCAGCAGCCGTCGTGTCCGTTACTTCCGGATCCGGCTCGTCGCGCACCGTGTCGGTGTACGGATCGACGTAGTAGGGGCTCGCCTTCGGCGCGTCGGGACGCAGGCTTGTCCGCCGCAGCTCGAGTGGATCGAGGATGCGCCGCTGGAGCAGCTCCTCATAGGGCGCACCACCGGCACGCATGACGATCTCTCCGAGCAGAGCGAAGACGAGGTTCGAGTAGTGCCACTGCTCGGCCGGCCGGAGAACGAGCTCTGCATCCTCGAGCCCGGCGATCAGCTCCTCGCGGGAGGGCGGCTCCATCGACTCCCAGATCTCGCCGGGTGGCTCGCGCTGGAGCCCGGTGAGATGGCTGAGCGCCATCCGGATCGTCGGGCCGATCGGAGCCTCGGGGAGGTACGTCCGCATCGGGGCGTCGAGCTCGAGTCGCCCCGCGTCGACAAGCTGCATCACGAGGACGGCCGTGAAGGTCTTCGTGATCGACCCGATCCGGTAGACGTCATCGGCCGTCGCGCGACGTGACGTGGCAACGTCGGCGACGCCGAGAACCTCTTCCCAAAGAATCTCGCCGTCCCGGAAGACACACGCCGAGACGGAGGGCATCCGCTGATCTGCCTGGGCCTTTGCGAGAAGGAGGTCGAGCTCGGAATGGAGCCGCTGATCAGGCATGAACGTGCTCCCCGAGCGCCTCGGAAGCGAGATCGATTGCACGATCGATGTCCGCGTCGTCGAGGTCGAGATGCGTGACGGCCCGGATATGCGTCTCGCCGAGCGTCGGCGACAGCAGGACTCCGACCGCTCGAAGCGCCGCGATCGTATCGCCCTGGGAGAGATCGAGCAGCGAGGTGTCGAGCTGGACGAAGTTCGTCTCGACGCGGTCGAGCTCGACCGGGAGACCGGCCGCGTGCCACGCCTCCGCAAGGCGTCGGGCGCGCTCGTGGTCGACCGCGAGGCGCTCGACGTGGTGGTCGAGGGCGTAGAGCGCGGCCGCAGCGATGATCCCCGCCTGCCGCATCGCGCCGCCGAAGAGGAACTTCTGACGCCAGGCTGCGGCAATCAGATCGGTCGGCCCCGCGAGAATTGCGCCGAGTGGACACCCAAGCCCCTTCGAGAGGCAGAGCGTCACCGTGTCGACTCGTGAACCGATGTCGGCAGCGGGCACCTGGAGCGCGACTGCGGCGTTCAGCAGCCGCACGCCGTCCATGTGCACTCCGAGGCCGCCCCCGTGCGCTGCGCCGACCACCGCATCGAGCTCGTCGAGCGGCCACACCCGGCCACCAGCGATGTTGTGCGTGTTCTCGAGGACGAGCACCGCGGGTTGCTGGTCGACCACGTCCTGGGCGCTCGCAGCAGCCTTGGTCACCTGAGCGGCCGTAAGCCTGCCCGCGGCTCCCGGCAGCCCGACGGTGAGCAAGCCTGCGTGGACGGCGGCCCCGCCGAACTCGTAGGTGAGAATGTGCGAGTGCTCATGCGCGATGAGCACGTCGCCCGGCCGGCTGTGCAGCTTCAGCGCGATCTGGTTGGCCATCGTCGCCGTCGGCAGGAACAGGGCACGCTCCTGACCGAGCAGAACGGCGGCGCGCTCCTGAAGCGCGTTCACCGAGGGGTCCTCGCGCATCTGCTCGTCTCCGACCTCCGCCGCCGCGATTGCGGCACGCATCCCGGCAGTCGGACGGGTGACGGTGTCGGAGCGAAGATCGATCACGGCTGCCCATTCTGCACGCGCCGACGGTGCGCCGCGGAGACACGGCTACCCTCCCTGGATGGACCTGGCCCTGCTCGAGACGCACCTCGCCGATTCCGGCCAGCCCGCGTACCGCGCCCGGCAGGTCTGGGAGTGGGCCGCGCGCGGTGCGACGGGGTACGACGCGATGAGTAACGTGCCGGCCGCCCTGCGCGATGGGCTGACCGCGAACGTTCCATTCTCGACCCTCACGGTGACGGAGGAGCAGCTGGCGAAGGACGGCACCGTCAAGACGCTCTTCCGCACGGACGACGGTCATCCGGTGGAGGCGGTCCTGATGCGCTACCGCGACGGGCGTCGCTCGATTTGCGTCTCCTCGCAGTCGGGTTGCCCTCTGACCTGCACCTTCTGTGCCACCGGAACGATGCAGTTCGGGCGCAACTTGACGACGTCCGAGATCCTCGACCAGGCGCTCCACTTTCGGCGCCTCGAGGAGATCGACCACGCCGTCTTTATGGGCATGGGAGAGCCGCTGATGAACTTCGACAACGTGACCGCGGCGGCGAAGCGACTGCCCGATGTCGGCGTGACGCCGCGACGCACGACGATCTCCACGGTCGGCTGGCTGCCGGGTCTGACGCGATTCATCGACGAGGTCGACGAGCCAGTTCGCATCGCGCTCTCCCTTCACGCCGCGAATCCTGCGCTCCGGTCACAGCTGATGCCGGTGAACGACCGCTATCCGCTTGCGGACGTCCTCGCGGAGCTGCACCGCTACTACGAGCTCCGACATCGCAAGGTCTACATCGAGTACGTGATGCTCGAGGGCGTCAACGACACGCCGCGCCACGCAGCGGAGCTTGCGGCGATCCTCGATGAGAAGACGTTCAAGGTGAACCTGATCCCGTACAACCCCACCGGGACGTACGGCGGCTCGTCACGCGACGCGATCGCGGCCTTCAAGCATGTGCTCGACCGGGCGCGGATTCCCGCGACGGTGCGCCTCACGCGCGGCCGCGACATCGCGGCGGCGTGCGGGCAGCTGGCAGCTACTCGCTAGGGCTGTTTCTTGCCCCAGCAGCGAGGGCGTCCAGCCATCGTGATCGCGCACGTGTAGTCGGAGCTGGCGCTGATCGCAGTGAACCGACCGGGCGGCGCGCTCGCTTGCCCGAGCGCGTTGTTGGCGCCCCAGCAGCGGGCCTCGCCGGTAAGCGTGAGCGCGCAGGTGTGCCCACCACCAACACTGACGTGTCGGAAGGAGCCGGTCGGCACCGGTTCGTAAGCGTCCTTGTAGTCGCTCGGCCCCGCGCGACTCCAACAGCGCAGCTTCCAGGAGAAGTTGATGGCGCAGGCATGCGCGGACTGGGCGTCGATCTCTCTAAACCGCCCGGACGGCGGGTCGTTGGCGAAACCCCAGCAGCGGATCTGGCCATCAACCGAGAGAGCACAGCCGAACTGTGCCCCGATCCCGAGCTGCGTGTAGCGGCCCGCTGGTACCTCGCTGCCGATCGTCGTGGGCGCTCCGATATTGGTGATGATCTTCGAGCAGCGGAGTCGGCCGTCGGACCTGATCCCGCAGGTTCCACTGTAGAACCCAGCGATCCGCGCGTATCGGCCCGGTGGCAGTCTCTCGATCGGGCTACCCGGCCTGCGCTTCCAGCAAATCACGCGGCCATCCGTCCGCACGGCACAGGGATCGTCGTTGCGCGCCTCAACCTGGCTCTAGGTGCCAGGAGGCACCTTCATGCTCCCAATGCCAGACGGGGGATACTTGAGGCCGTCGAATATGCCGCCGTAGTGCCAGCACGAAAGCCGCCCCGACGACAACACACCACAGGTGTAGTTGAATCCGGAGCTCACCTGCACGAGCCGCGGCACCTTGTCGGACTCTGCCGCAGCCGACCCGGTAGCTGCGAAGAGGACGCACGCACCGAGAAGCAGTATCCCGCTAAACCGGAAACGTGCTCCACTACTCTTCCACACCAGCGCGACTCTAGGTCAACGAACGAAGAAGCACAAGCGATCAAAAAGGGCCCAGGCGCACGCGTAGACCTACGGTGACTCTGTAGCGCCAAGTCTCGCATGCGCCAGTCTTTCTCGCCCGACGCCGTCAACACAACGCCTCTCCGACTTACGTTTCGCTGGCCACCGGCTTGCCGCCGCGCGGCTCGAGCGGGCTCGGCGTTGTTCGCAATACCGTTGCCATCCACTTCGGCAGCCACCAGTTCCAGCGGCCGAGCAGCTGCATCGACGACGGCACGAGCAGGAGGCGAATGAGCGTCGCATCGATGATCACGCCCGCCGCGAGTCCGATGCCGAACTGCTTGATGTCGAGCCCTGGCCCAGTCGACAGTGCGAAGAAGGCAAACATCAGCACGCCTGCGCCGCTCGTGACGAGCTTGCCCGTGCGCGCGAGACCGGTCGAGATCGATTCAGCAGTGTCCTTTGTCTCGTCGTACGCCTCGCGGATCCGGGTGATCATGAACACCTCGTAGTCCATCGAGATCCCGTACAGGAAGGCGAAGATCATGATCGGGATCCACGAGATCACGACGCCGGTTGCCGGGACGCCCCAGATCGCCTCACTCCCGTTTCCCTGCTGAAAGATGAACACCACTACGCCGTAGGCGCACGCCAGCGAGATCAGGTTCAGGATCACCGCCTTGACGGGCAGCACGATCGAGCGGAAGGCCCGTGTGAGAAGGATCAGCGTCAGGATGATCACGAACAGGAGCACGTACGGGAAGTTCCCGTAGACCGCGTGAACGAAGTCGCGCTCCTCCGGCGCCGCGCCGCCGAGCGTGAGCACGACGCCCGGCCCGACCGTTGCCTCGGTCGAGGGCAGCACAGAATCCTGAAGGTTCGAGATCACCTTGCGGCTGTCCTTCGACGAGGCGTCTGTTCCCGAGAGCGCTTCGATCAGGGCCTTGTCGCCCTGCTGCCAGGCGTCTCCGGGCGGCGCAACTGCCGCAGCGACGCCGTCGGCGGCCGCAACCGATCCTGCGACCTTGTCGAGCTTTGCCCGATCGGTCGTCCCCTCAACAAGGACGATCAACGGCTTGAAGACACCGTCGGTGATCCCGGCGTCGGTGAGCGCCTGGCGGCCCGCGGCGGCATCCGCCGCGGCAGGCTGCTTTGCCGTCTCGGCGTCGCTCGGGTTGATCTGTGAGGCCGGAATCAGGAGCAGGGCGACGCCCGCCATGCCTGCGAGGAACACCGCCAGTGGTCGCTTCGAAACGAACCCTGCCCAGCGGCGCCAGAACCCGCTCTCGGCGTCGTCAGGCGTGAGGAGCCTCTTTGGCATCACCCGGATCCGGTTGATCTTGGGACCGAGAATCCGCAGGAGCGAGGGCGTGAGGGTGATCGACGAGAGGACGCAGACGAGCGGGATCAGCATGCCGCCGATCCCGATCGAGCGGAGGAACGGGACCGGCAGGAGGAGCATCGAGAGGAGCCCGATCGCGACGGTCGTGCCCGACACGATCACCGATCGACCCGCGTGTTGCATGGTCTCGACGATCGCGTCGTCGACACTCAGGCCGTTGGCCATCTCCTCACGGAAACGGAAGATCATCAAAAGCGAGTAGTCGATCGCAATTCCGAGGCCGACCAGTGCGACGAGGAACTGGACCACGATCGAGACGTTCGTGACGTAGGTCAGCGCGAACACACACAGGAACGTCGTCAGAATGGAGGCTACGGCGACGAGCAACGGCATCAGGACCGCGGGTAACGTCCCGAAGACGAACAGCAGGATCACGAGCGCCCCGATCGCCCCGATCAGCGTTTCGATGAGCAGGCTCGGTCCTCCGGCCTCGCCCTGCGACTGGAAGATCGCATCGACGCCGGTAACGTTCGTCGTCACACCGGCGGGCGCGGCGGCCACGATGGCCTTCCGTGTCGCCTCGATCGGAAGCACCGTGGTGAAGGTCGACTCCCCGGCCGGGTAGATCCGCGCGATCATCGTCTTCGTGTCCGCGGACACGAACGCGTCGTCGTTCGGCGTGGCAAACCACGAACTCGCGCGCGAACCGGGATTCTTCGCGGCGCCCGCCGCGATCGCTGCCTCGATGCCCGTCTGCTTGCGGATGTCGCCGTCCTTGACCGAGAAGACGACGACGAGCGGGAACTGCCGCCCCGTGCCGAAGGTGTCGAGCGTGCGTTGGTTCGCCTCATAGGCGCTGTAGCCGGGGATCGAGAACTGTTCGAACCACCGGTCGGCGAGCTTGCCGGTCGCCATTGCACCGGCGACCGTGAGCACGATCCAGGCAGCGACGAAGAACCACCGGCCCCGGATTGTCAGGCGTGCAAAGGCGTCCACGCAGCCGACCCTACCCGCACGGTCTTACGCTATGCGCCGGTCGGCACTCGCTCCTCGAAGGCGTGCTTGACGATCGGCACCTTCGCCGCCTTGACCTCGTCGAGGCGACGGACGGGACGCGAATGCGGGGCACCTTTCAGCACTTCCGGACTCTCCGATGCCTCGCGCGCGATGGTCTTCATGACGGCGACAAACGCGTCGAGTCGCTCCTTCGGCTCGGTCTCCGTCGGCTCGATCATGAGCGCCTCGGGAACGACGAGCGGGAAGTAGATCGTCGGCGGATGCACGCCATAGTCCATCAGGCGCTTCGCGATATCGAGCGCGGTGATCCCGTACTCCTTCTTGAGCGCCCGGGCGGAGAGCACGAACTCGTGCATGCAGAGCCGGTCGTAGGCGACCTCGTAGTCGTCCCTCAGCTCCGCGAGCAGGTAGTTGGCGTTGAGGACTGCCGTCTCGGACATCGCCTGCAGGTCGGGGCCGTAGGCACGCATGTAGGCGTACGAGCGCACGAAGACGCCGAACGGCCCCGCGAAACCGCGCACGCGGCCGATCGACTTCGGACGATCGCGGTCGAGGCTGAACACGTCGCCTTCCTTCACCACCTGCGGTGAGGGTAGGAACGGCTCCAGGTCGGCGCGCACGGCCACCGGTCCGCCGCCGGGGCCGCCGCCGCCGTGGGGCTGGGAGAACGTCTTGTGGAGGTTGTAGTGGACGATGTCGAAGCCCATGTCACCCGGTCGCGAGCGACCGACAATCGCGTTCAGATTCGCGCCGTCGTAGTAGAGGAGCGCCCCCTTCTCGTGGAAGATGTCCGCGACCTCGGCAATGCCCTCGTCGAACAGTCCGACCGTGGACGGGTTCGTCAGCATCAGCCCTGCGGTGCGCTCGTTCACCTTCGAACGAAGGTCGTCGAGGTCGAGGTTGCCGCGCTCGGTGGTTGCGACCTTCTCGAGCTTGTAGCCCGCCATCGTCACGCTCGCGGGATTCGTCCCGTGCGCCGTGTCGGCGGTGATGATCGTGTCGCGCTGCTCGCCCTCGCCACGGTCCGCGAAATAGGCGCGCATCAGCATCAGCCCGGTCAACTCGCCCTGAGAGCCTGCAGCGGGTTGCAGGGTGACGGACGGGAGTCCGGCGACCTCGGCGAGTATCTTCTGCAACTCCCACATCAGCTCGAGCGCCCCCTGGGCCCCGTCGTCCTCCTGATGAGGATGAAGATTCGCGAACCCAGGCAGCGCAACGACACGCTCGTTGACGCGCGGGTTGTACTTCATCGTGCACGAGCCGAGTGGATAGAAGCCCGTATCGACCCCGAAGTTCCGGTCGGCGAGGTTCGTGAAGTGGCGCACGATCTCGTTCTCGGCGAGCTCCGGTAGCCTCGGCGGCTCCTTGCGGGCGAGCGCCGCAGGCACCTCGGGCACAGGAAGGTCGTAGCTCGGTATGCGGCCGGCACGCCGACCCGCCTGGCTCTTCTCGTAGATGAGCTCCATCAGGCGCACACCTCCGAGAGGACGTCGGCGAGGCGATCGACATCGGCCGGCGTTCGTTTCTCGGTCAGGGCGACGAGGATCACGTCGTCCATCCCCTCGTAGTCGCGCCCGAGGCAGTACCCGGGATGTACTCCGAGCGCCCGGGCGTCGCGAATCACTTCGCGCGCCGGGCGCGGGGTCCGGAATGCCACCTCCTTGAAGAACGGCTGCTCGAACGCAACGGGAAGCGCGATCCGCTCCTTCGCGTAACCCGCGAGCGACATGCACGTCTCTCCAAGCTCACGGAGCCCCTGCGGCCCGAGCCAGGCGAGCGTGACGAGGCCGCCGAGAGCGAGCAGGGTCTGGTTCGTCGTCATGTTCGACGTCGCCTTCTCGCGGCGGATGTGCTGTTCGCGCGTTTGCAGGGTGAGCACGAATCCGCGGTCGCCGTCGAGATCCGTGGTCTGCCCCACGATCCGGCCGGGCATGCGCCGAATGAAGTCGGTGCGCGCGGCGAGGAAGCCGTAGTGCGGGCCGCCGAAGCTCTGCGCATTTCCGACGCTCTGACCCTCGCCGATCGCCGTGTCGCAGCCGTAGGCGCCTGGTGCTTCGAGGACGCCGAGCGAGGTCGGGTCGACATGGGCAACGGCGAGCGCGCCCGCCTCGCGGGCGACTGCCGCAAGCGCCGGCGCGTCCTCGAGGCAGCCCAAGAAGTTCGGTTGCGGGAAGATGACCGCTGCCGCGCCGTCGGCTGCGGCGGCGATGCGCTCCGGATCGGTGACGCCGTCCGAGTGCCCGACCTCGACGATCTCGAGCCCGAACCCGGGCGCATAGGTCTTGACGACCTCGCGCACCTGGGGGTTGAGCGTCTCGGCAAGCACGATCTTCGTCCGACCCGTTGCGTGTTTTGCGATGAAGCAGGCATCTGCAGCGACGGTGAACCCGTCGTATCCGGACGCGTTCGAAACGTCCATGCCTGTGAGCTCGCAGATCGCCGTCTGGTACTCGAAGATCGCCTGGAGCACTCCCTGGCTCATCTCTGGCTGGTACGGCGTGTAGGCCGTCAGGAACTCGCCCCTCTGCAGGATCGTGTCGACGATCGCGGGAACGTAGTGGTCGTAGATCCCTGCGCCGAGGAACGACAGCTCGACCCCGGTATGGACGTTCTTCGCGGCGAGCTCCTCGAAGTGGCGCACGAGCTCGGCTTCGCTGAGCGCCGGTGGGACGTCGATTGGCCCTGCAAACCGGACGGGCTCGGGGATCTGCTCGAACAGTGCGTCGACGGAGGAAACGCCGATCGCGGCGAGCATCTCGTCGCGATCGCGCTCCGTGAGCGAGAGGTACCCGGCGGTCATTGCTCGGCCACGACGACCCGGTACGCCTCCACGTCGAGCAGGTCGTCGAGCTCTGTCGGGTCGGAGAGCCGGATCCGGACGAGCCAACCCTCACCATAGGGGTCGTCGTTGATCGACTCGGGCTCCTCGACGGCCTTCTCGTTGACCTCGAGGATCTCGCCGGAGAGAGGTGAGATCACATCGGACACGGCCTTCACCGATTCGACCTCGCCGTACGCCTCGTCCTTCACTGCCATGTCTCCAACGGCCGGCGCTTCGAAGTGCACGAGTTCGCCGAGCGCATCCTGCGCCCACCAGGTGATGCCGAGCACCGCCTCATCGCCCACGACGCGCGCCCAGTCGTGCTCCGGGTGGTACTTCAGATCCTCGGGATACGTCTCCGCTGAAGCCACTTAGCTCTCCTCCTTGACGTAGATCGGTTTCTTCACAACGTGTGCCCGCTTTGGCCTACCGCGGACGTCGACGACGAGCTCCGTTCCCGGTGCGGCCTGCGCGCTCGGGACGTACCCCATCCCGATCCCGACGTCGAGCAGCGGCGAGTGCGTGCCCGAGGTCACCGTGCCACTACCGACGAACGTCATCCCCTGGCGCGGCACGGCCTTCTCGTCCATCACGAACGCGACGAGCTTGCTCGCCGGCCCTTCCTCCTTGATCCGGCGCAGATCCGCGACGCCGGTGAATTCTTTGTCGAGCGCGCACGTCCAGCCGAGGCCGGCAGAGATGGCGTCCGTCTCGCCCGTGATGTCGTTGCCGTGCAGCGGGTAACACACCTCGAGCCTGAGCGTGTCGCGCGCGCCGAGGCCGCACGGCGTCGTTCCGGTCGCGACGATCGCATCCCACAGCTCGACCGCGTCTTCCGCGGGGCACATCAACTCGACGCCCTGCTCGCCCGTGTACCCGGTGCGGCAGATCATCACCTCAACGCCGAGTACGTCTCCCATCGAGTGCGTGAACGCCGGTCCGTCGGCGAGGCCAAGCGCGGAGAGGGCAGTCGGCCCCTGCACCGCGAGGAGCGCGTACTCGTCCGAGGCGTCGCGTACCTCGGTGCCCGAGGTCTCGCGCTCCTTCAACCAGGCGTAGGCGGTTTCGCGGTTCCCAGCGTTGACGACGAGGAGCGTGTGGAACGGCCCCAGTCGATACGCGATCAGGTCGTCGATGATCCCCCCGTTGTCGTTCGTGAGCAGCGTGTACTGCGCGTCGCCGTCAGCGAGTCGCGAAAGGTCGTTCGAGAGCAGGCTCTGGAGCAGCTCGGTCTGCCTCGGGCCTTCGGCGTGGAACTGTCCCATGTGCGAGACGTCGAAAACGCCACGGTCGCGGCGCACGGCAAGGTGCTCGGGAATGACGCCGTCGTATTGCACGGGCATCTCCCAGCCCGCGAACGGCACCATGCGGGCACCGAGCGCGACGTGACGGTCGTGCAAGGGCGTCCGTCTGAGTCCGGCAACGCTCACGGCGCGACTCTAGCTTCTTCCCCCGCACAGAGGTACGAGGTAGACGCTGCCGCACCACGGGGGAAGAACCTAGATATCCAAAGACAGGGCTGCTTCTCGATCGTTCCGACCTTGGGTTCGACCACGCCCCGAATGCCCCATCTAGAACTCCCTTTCCCCCTCCAGCTACCGACCGACCGTGCCACGAACGTCTGCCCGGGGGAAAGGAAGTTTTCAGTCTTCGCGCAGGAAGCTCGGGATCTCGATCTCGGAACCCGCGCTCGTCGGCGTCTCGAACCGCCGCTCGGACGTCGGAGGTGCGACCGATCCCGGTGCCTCGACCCGACGACGGCGCGGACGGCCGCCGAACCCGGTCGCGATCACCGTCACGCGCACCTCGTCGCCCATCGACTCGTCGATCACCGCGCCGAAGATCACGTTCGCATTCGGATCGGCATGACCCGTGACGACCTCGGCGGCCTCGTTGACCTCGAAGAGACCGAGGTTCGAGCTGCCCGTGATGTTGAGCAGCACGCCGGTGGCTCCGTCGAGCGTCGTCTCGAGCAGCGGTGACGAGACGGCAGCGTTCGCTGCATCGGCGGCGCGCGTGTCGCCCGAGGCCGTACCGATGCCCATGAGCGCCGAGCCCGCGTCGCGCATGATCGTGCGCACGTCCGCGAAGTCGAGGTTCACGAGACCGGGCACCGTGATCAGGTCGGTGATGCCCTGCACGCCCTGGCGGAGGATGTCGTCCGCGATGCGGAACGCCTCGGTGACGGGCGTCTTCTTGTCGACGACCTGGAGCAGGCGGTCGTTCTCGATCACGATCAGCGTGTCGACGCGGTCGCGAAGATTCTGGATCCCCTGCTCGGCCTGCTCGGCGCGCCGTCGCCCCTCGAACCCGAACGGACGCGTGACGACACCGACGGTCAGTGCTTCGAGCTCACGGCCGAGCTCGGCGACCACGGGTGCCGCACCCGTACCCGTACCGCCGCCCTCGCCGGCGGTGACGAAGATCATGTCGGCGCCCTTCAGAGCCTCCTTCAGCTCGTCGCGCGTTTCCTGTGCAGCGGCGAGACCGACCGACGGATCCGCCCCGGCGCCAAGCCCGCGCGTCGCCTTCGAGCCGATGTGAACCTTCACGTCGGCATCGGTCATCAGGAGCGCCTGGGCGTCCGTGTTCACGGCAATGAACTCGACCCCGCTGAGGCCCGACTCGACCATGCGGTTGACCGCGTTCGTGCCGCCCCCGCCAACGCCGACGACCTTGATCACTGCGAGGTAGTTCCCACCTTGTGTGTTCATGAATGTCTCACCTCAACCTACCTGGACGTCAAGCTCTGATCGAGCTAGGGAGTATGTCAGTACTGGCTTTCGGAGCCAGGGTACGGACTCCTTGTCGGCATTGTCAACGGAAACCTCAAGGCTGAGTCGAGGTCGCACCCTCAGGCTCGACCTGAGAGTTGAGGGTTCCGGACACCGGTCGTTCCGGCACCGCGACGTCGAGGTAGATCGTCTCGGAGCTCAGCACGGGAATCACACGGGCTGCGACAGCGAGCTTCAGCGCCACGTCGACCGGGTCTCCCAGGCGCAGCTCGAGTCCTGATCGAAGCCGGAGCGTGAGGGACGTCGGTGTTGCCGTGACCGAGCTGACGCGGCCGGGGAACTCCGATCCGACGAGCGGAGCGACGGCGACGACGGCGGCGAAGAGATCGCCCTCGGCACGCGCGCCGACCTGCAGCTGGACGTCACGTTTGATCCAGATTCGGGCTAGCGCCGGTCGATCGCGACGCTCGACCGTTGCCATGACGCGGCCGCTTTCGGCGACGAGGTACGAGCTCGCCCCCTGGCGCACGACGGCGACGGCCTGTTCGGGAACGACGATGACCCTGAGGGTGTGCGGGAAGGCTCGGTCGAATCGCACCGCCGCGACAGTCGGGAGCGCAAGCACCGTTTGGTGTGCTGCGGCTGTGTCGAACTTGAGCAGGCTTGCCCCTTCGGTCGTGCGGAGCGACCGCTTCACCTCGGAGCTCACGCCCGTGGGCGCTCCCGCTACCTCGATCGTCTTGACGGAGAAGACAGGGGTCTCGCGCGCCACGAACCACGCGAGCATTGCGCCGACGACGATCAGGAACGCCGTCGCAAGCGAGCGGCCCGTCGGAATGAAGCGAGCCAACTCGACGCGCTCCGGCCCGAACCGGCGCGGCGCCGGAGCAGCGACGACTCGAGGGCGCGCACGTGTGCGCGATCCACGCTCGTCTGTTCCCCCGTCGGCCACGGGACCGCTTTCGCCGCGCGAGGGCAGGCTCCTACGTTGCCGGAAGGGTCAGATCTCCGAGGAAGACCACCTCGTGCTCGAGTTCGACGCCGTACTCGACGTGCGCTCGCCGTCGCGCCTCGGCCATCAACGCCAGGCAGTCGGCCGTCGTCGCGTCTCCGGCGTTCTCGATGAAGTTGGCGTGCATCGGTGAGACCAGGGCGCCGCCGTGGCGATACCCCTTGAGACCGCACAGCTCGAGCATCCGGCCCGCACCGAGCTCACCCTCGGGGTTCTTGAAGACGGAGCCGAAGGTCCGCTTCGTCGTCGGCTGCGTCTCCTTGCGCCGCGCGACGAGGCTCTTCACCTCCGCGCGGATCTCCTGCGGGTCGCGTTCGACAAGCTGGTACTCGACTGCCGCGACAACGTTGCCGTGCTCGAGGTTCGAGTGGCGGTAGGAGAAGCCGAGCTCGCTCGCCGTCAGCCAGCCCGCTCCGTCCGCGGTCGCGACGAGCGCTCGCACGAGGATCGCACTCCAATCGCTCCCGTACGCTCCCGCGTTCATCCAGACGCCTCCACCTGCCGTCCCCGGGATCGCGCAGGCGAACTCGAACCCACCGAGTCCTGCGTCGCGTGCGCGATGGAGGCAGACGGCGTTCGTGGCGCCGCCACCGGCGACAAGGCGCGTCCCCTCGGCGCGCGCCGATGCGAGCTCGCCAGTCAGGCGCAGCATCAGCCGATCGACACCCGTGTCCGCGGCGAGCATGTTCGAACCAAGGCCGACCGTTGCGACTGCGAGTCCCCGCTCGCGTGCAACAACAAGTGCCAACTCGAGCTCCGCGAGCGTTGCCGGCTCTGCGTACGCACGTGCCGGCCCACCGGTGCCGATTGTCGTCAGCCGCGCGAGCAGCACGTCCTCTCGAAAGGGCGGGGCGGCAGAGGTCATGGGGCGAGCCCGTCCACGATCGCCCGTGCGATCTTCCACGGCTCACCCACGCCGAAGGTGATCACGAAATCACCCGTGCGCGCCCACGCAAGCGTGAGGGCAACGGCATCCTCGTGACGCGGAGCCCAGCCGGCACGGACGTGCGGCGGCAGCGAGTCGACGACGAGCTTCCCGGTAATGCCATCTCTCGGCGTATCACGAGCGCCGATGATGTCCGTCACGATCGCGACGTCCGCGAGCCCGAGAGCTGCCCCGAGCTCGGCATGGAGCTGTCGCGTGCGCTCGACGACGTGCGGCTGATAGACGGCGATCACACGACCTTTCGTCAGCGATCGAGCCGTCCGCAACGTTGCCTCGAGCTCGGTCGGATTGTGCCCGTAATCGTCGATCACCGTGACGCCCCGGGCCTCGCCGACGAGCTCGAACCGGCGGCCGACGCCGGTGAATCCCACGATCGCCGCCTCGGCCTCGGCGCGCGCAACACCAGCGAGCTCGAGAGCCGCGAGCGCCGCCGCCGCGTTCTGGCGGTTGTGATCGCCGGGGACCGACAACTCGAGCTCGACGGGCTGGAGATCGGAGCTCCGGACGACATGCGGGATGCCCTCGAGCCAGCTGTCGAAGAACTCCACGAGCTCGGCCTCCGAGGCATAGGACGCATGATGGTCGAGCTCGATGTTCGTGACGACGGCGATCTGCGGCGCTAGTGAGCCGATCGAGCGATCCGATTCGTCGCCCTCCACGACGAGCCAACCCGAGCCTGCACCGGCGTTGCCGCCGAGCTGCGGGACGATGCCGCCGATGATCCATGCGGGATCCCGGCCGGTCTCGCGAAGCACGTACGCGATCATTGCGGCTGTCGTCGTCTTCCCGTGAGCGCCTCCGACGACGATCGACGGCTGCGCTGCGACCAGCTCGGCAAGGAACGCCGCCCGCGGCGTGCCCTCGATGCGGTGCATGTGAGCGGTCGAGACGACGACCTCCCACCCCGCGGGCGGTGCCGGCTCGCCGCCGATGTCGACCTCGACTCCCTCGAGCGATCCCAGGAAGATCGTGTCACGAACCTCCCAACCGCGAACCTCCGCACCAAGGGCGCGCGCCATGTTCGCGTAGGCGGAGATCCCCGACCCGCCGATGCCGACGAAGTAGATTCGACGCCCGCGGAGTGGAAGGTCAGCGTCCTGCAAGCTCGATCAACCCCTCGGCGATCCTGTCGGCGGCGTCGACCCGCGCCATCGAGAGCATCGCAGTCCTCATCCGCGCGAGCCGCGCGGTATCGGCAAGCAGCTCGGCCACGAGCGCCGGCACCGATTGGATCTCGGCGTTCGGGACGACGATCGCACCACCGCCCCGCTCGAAATGACGCGCGTTGAGGGTCTGATGGTCGGCCGTTGCGTGCGGATACGGGACAAGAATCGAGGGTGTTCCCGCTGCAGCGAGCTCCCACACTGTTCCGCCGGCGCGGGAGACTGCAACGTCGGCTGCGGCGAGTACGTCTCCGAAATGATCGGTCTGTGACATGAGCACGTAATCCGGGCGGCGCACCCTCCCCTGCAGGGTCGCGTAGTCTCGCGCGCCCGAGACGTGGACGACGGCCGGCCCGGCATCTCCCCAGGCCTCCGCTGCCATCTCGTTCAGCGACGTCGCGCCCGCGAGCGCACCGAACACCGCAACGACGGGGACGTCCTGTCCGAGACCGAAGCGCTCGCGAGCGTCCTCGCGGCTCGCGCCGAGATGCGCGAGGGGCACGGGCCGTCCGACGACCTCTACCTTCCTGCCCGCGTGCCCCGGGATCTCGTACGCGAGAAAGAGCTTCGACGCGAACGGCGCTGCCAGCCGATTCGCGAGGCCGAGGTGAGCGTCGGCCTCCGTGAGGGCCGCAGGAATGCGCGAGAGCCGCGCCGCGAGCACCATCGGTCCGGCAACGTACCCGCCGCCGCCGAGGACGACGTCGGGTCGCCTCCGCTTCAGGATCGCTCTACAGGCAAACGGCGCCTTCCCGGCTCTCCAGAGCGCGCTGAGGAGCGCGGTGGACGGCGTTCGCGGGAAGCCGCTGACCTCGAACGGGTCGAAGTCGAAGCCGGCTTCAGGAACCAGCCGCGACTCGACGCGGTCGGGACTCCCGGCGAACGTCACGCTCGCTCCGCGCGCGCGCAGCGCTTCCCCGACTGCGAGGGCGGGCCTGATGTGACCTGCGGTCCCTCCCGCTGCGATCACGACTACGAGCTTCGACGACTCTGTCATTCACAGCGATGTTAAGGAGAACTCCGACGGCAGCGAGCAGCACGATGAGCGAGGAGCCTCCGTAGGACACAAACGGGAGCGGAATTCCGGTCAGCGGGGCGATACCGAGGACGGCGCACAGGTTGATTGCAGCCTGACCACAGATCAGCGTCGTCAGCCCGGCGGCGAGCCGTTTGCCGAACGGATCGCGGCACTGCAGAGCAACCCGGAAGCCCGCCCACGCGAACACCCCGAACGCGACGATCACGGCCGTCGTGCCGATCAGACCGAGTTCCTCACCGACGATCGCGAAGATCATGTCGGTGTGCGCCTCCGGGAGATAGAAGACTTTCGAGACTCCCTGCCCGAGTCCCTCCCCCGTGATCCCGCCCGAGCCCATGCCGATGATCGCCTGCACGGTCTGGAACCCGGCTCCCTGGGGATCCTGCCAGGGATCGAGGAAGCTCAGGAACCGCTCGCGGCGGTAGGGCGCGGCGTAGATCGCCACGGCCCCGAGCGCGAAGGAGATCGAGCCAACGAGCGCGAGGAGCCGGAACGGAACCTCGGAGACGAGGAGGATGCCGGCGACCATGACGCTGAGGGAGATGGTCGTCCCGAGGTCGGGCTGGAGCATGATCAGACCCGAGAAGAGGATCACGACGAGGCCGAGCGGCTTCATCAGCTCGCCCACCGTGCGGGGGGTCGGGCGCCGCGCGAGAAGCGCACACGCCCAGATGCAGACGGCGATCTTCGCGAGCTCCGACGGCTGCACGCTGATCGGCCCGACGAGGAACCAGCGGCGTGCACCGTTGATCGGTGGCGCGATTGCAACGACGGCGATGCACAGCACGAGCGCGCCGACGAGCAACACGGGCGCGAGCGCTCGAAGTCGGTGGTAGTCGAACTTCGAGGCGACCGCGAGGAGAACCAAACCGACGAGGGCGTACGAGCCCTGCTTGAGGAGAAACGTCATCGGGTCGCCTGCCCCGAGCGTGGCGGACGCCGAGGTGGCGCTGAACACCATCACGAGCCCGAATGCGACGAGCCCGAGGGTGACGAGAACGAGGAGGCGTTGTTCGAGCTGCCCTCCTGTCCGTGACTTCACCGTCTCCTTTATCACCCCGTGAGCTTCTGCACCAACTTCCCGAACTCCTCCCCGCGCTGCTCGAAACTCGTGAACTGGTCGAAGCTCGCGCAGGCCGGTGAGAGGAGCACGACATCGCCTTCGCGCGCCTCCCGGGCGGCTGCGGCAACGGCCGTCTCAAGGTCGCCGCTGCGCTCGAACGCAACGGCGGCCGCGTCGAACGCGGCCGCCATCGCCTCTGTTGCCTCGCCGATGAGGTACGCGCGATCGCCCGACGCAAACGCGTCGGCCAGCGATGCGTAGGGCTCCGCCTTGCCACGGCCGCCCAGGATCACGAGCTTCCGGGCGCCGGGGAACGACGCCAGCGCCCGCAGGGCTGCCGCGACATTCGTCGCCTTCGAATCGTTCACGTAGCGCACCCCGGCGATCGTTGCGATCTCCTCGATCCGGTGCTCGACGCCGGGGAATGTCCGCAGAGCCTCGGCGATTGCCTCGTCGGGAATGCCGGCAGCACGGGCAGCAGCGTCAGCAGCGGCCGCGTTCTCGCGATTGTGCGCGCCGGGAATCAGCGGCTCGGCGGGTAGCAAATCTCCCCCGTCGAACTCGATCCGCCGTGCAGCCCCCGGTATCGGCCCGAAGGCTCGAGGGACAATCGCGAGATCATCGACGCGCTGATTCTCGAAGATGCGCAGCTTGGCGGCGCGGTACGCCTCGAACGTCCCGTGTCGGTCGAGGTGGTCGGGTTCGATGTTGAGAAAGACGGCGATCCGTGGGCGCAGCGTGTCGATGTCCTCGAGCTGGAAGGACGAGAGCTCACAGACGATCCACACGTCGGGGTCGGCAGTGCCGACGAGGCTCGTCAGCGGTCGGCCGATGTTCCCGGCCACTTCGACGGGTATCCCCGCGGCGTCGAACATCGCGCCGATGAGCGCCGTCGTCGTGGTCTTGCCATTCGTGCCCGTGACGCCGAGGATCGGGTTCGGGAGCAGCCGCGCACCGAGCTCGATCTCGGAGATGATCTCGATGTTCTGGGCGCGGGCAGCCACGACGGGTGGGGCGTCGCTCGGTACGCCGGGGCTCTTGACCACGAGGTCTATCCCGTCCAGAACGACGTCCGCCCACGCGCCGAGATGGACTTCGGCGTCGAGTCCCGCGGGATCCACGCCGCGCTCGGCGTCGAAGGCGACGACTTCGACGCGCTCTGTTCGAAGTGCTGCGACCGCCGCGCGCCCCGAGCGCGCAAGGCCGACGACGAGAGCATGCACGGGAGATCCAGCCATCGATGAAGCGTAGGGCACCAACGGCTAGGCCCGCTGCGCGATCACGACCCCGCCCACGATGAGCGCGCCGCCGACCGCGATCGGCACGGTGACGTGCTCGCCGAGCACGAGCGCGGCGAGGACGAGACCCGAGACCGGCTGCAGGAACTGGAACGTGGCAATCCGCTGGATCCCGCCCCGGTCGAGCGCCCAGTACCACCCGAAGTAGCCGAGGATCGACGTGAGGAGGGCAAGGAACGCCACGGCCAGCCATGACGCGGCGCTCGCATCCGGCAGGCCATCGACGACGAAGATCCCGACCACGAGCGGGCCGAGAAGGACGCTGCCGAGCACGACTCCCCACAATGTCGCCGACAGGCTCGAGACGCCGCGCGATGGCAGCATCGCACCCGCAACGTAGCCCGCGGTGACGACGAGGGCCGCGGCGACCACGAGCAGGTCGCCCGTCAGCGTCGCGTCGTTCGCAGCCGCACCTCGACCGCCGATCAACACGACCTCGCCGGCGATCGCGACTGCGCAGCCCACGAGCCACGCACGACGGGGCATCCGGCGCGCGACGAGCGACGCGTAGGCGCCTGTGAAGACGGGGAGAACGGCGAGGATCATAACGCCGTGCAGGGCCGACGTCCGCTCCTGACCAACCGTGTAGAGCACGGGAAAGATGACGAAGCCCGCTGCAGCGGAGATGACGAGCAGCTTGCGTGACGCACGACTCGCCGGCAGCACCTGGCGACCGCGCACGAGCAGCGGGACGGCAACGAGGCCGGCAAGGACGGTACGGAGGCAGGCAATGACGAGCGGCGGCAGGTCGTCGAGCGCGATCCGCGTGACGATCGGAGTCGCTCCCCACACCACCATCACGGCCATCGCGACGGCGATCGGCACGAGGGTGGCTCGGGAGGCCCTCATCTACAGCTTGAAGCGGAGGTAGTAGCGGTAATACAGAACGAAGCCGATCGTGCACAGAATCGCACCGACGATCCAGAATCGCACCATGATCTTCGTCTCCGACCATGCCTTCATCCCGAAGTGATAGTGAATCGGCGCCAGCAGGAAGACGCGTTTTCCGGTGCGTTTGAAGCTTCCGACCTGGATGATCACGGAGAGCGCCTCGATCAGGTAGATGCCACCGATGAAGATGAGTAGCACCTCGGTCTGCGTCATCACCGCGAGGCCCGCGATCGCGCCGCCGAGCGCCATGGAGCCGGTGTCGCCCATGAACACCTCGGCCGGGAACGCGTTGAACCAGAGAAATCCGATCACGCCCCCGATCAGGGCTGCCGTGAAGATCGCCACGTCGAGGTAGTTGTCGCTGCGCATGCCGACCTCGCCGGAGCGGATCCAGGAGATCGCCGCGATCGCGAGGAACGTGAGCAGCGAGATTGCGCACGTGCCGGCGGCCAACCCGTCGAGACCGTCCGTGAGATTGACGCCGTTTGAGGTGCCGGCGATGACCACGAACAGGAAGGGAAAGTAGAAGATCCCGAGGTCGATGTTGACGTCGACGATCGGGAAGTAGATCTCGGTGTCGAGGTACCCGACGTGCGTCACAACCCACCCGACCCCGATCGTGATCAGGACGAGCCCGAGCATCTTCCAGCGGCCGTTCAGGCCGAGCGAACGGCGCTTGCGCACCTTCAGGTAATCGTCGGCGAACCCGATCGCGGCACATCCGAGCGTCAGAGCGAGGAGTGTCACCCCGGGCCACGTGTAGACGGAGAGGATGAGGAACGGCACGGCGGCCGTCGCCAGGATGAGGAGACCCCCCATAGTCGGTGTGCCCTGCTTGACAATGTGGCGCGCAGGTCCCTCCTCGCGTATCTGCTGGCCGACGCCCGACCGGCGCAGCCAGTCGATGAAGGTGGGGCCGATCAAGATGGCAATCACCATCGCGACCAGGCCGGCGATCAGTACTCTGACCATGCCCTTGACCGTTTCTCGATCGAGGCCGGGATGCCTTCGAGCCCGACCGAACGGGATGCCTTGACGAGGATTGCGTCCCCCGGGCCGAGAACCTCGAGCGCACCGTCGAGAGCCTCGACGTCGAGCACATGCAGTCGGCCGGGCCGACTCGGATCACCGACGTAGGCCGCCGCACCACCACCGACCGCGATGACGACCTCGATCCCGAGCTCGTCGAGGAGTCGGCCGACCTCCTGGTGGTAGCCGGCCGATCGGTCCCCGAGCTCGGCCATCTCGCCGAGAATCGCCACCCGGCGGCGTGAGCCGGCACGTTCGACAAGGTCGAGAAGGGCGGCGCGCATCGAGGTCGGGTTCGCGTTGTAGGCGTCGTTGATGACGAGACCGCCGCCCGAAATCGGCGCCTCTTCCCCTCGCCAACGCGAGAGCCTGATCGCGTCGGCGCCTTCCTGGGCCTGGTCGAGCGGCAGTCCGAGAGCGTCGTAGGCGACGAGCGCAGCGAGCGTGTTCTCGGCCATGTGGCGCGCAGCGAGCGTGTTCTCGGCCATGTGGCGCGCCGCGAACGGCAGTCGCAGCGATACGTCGCGACCTCCGACGACGAAGCGCCAGTCGTTCCCCGCTCCGTCGATCTGCGACCGGTCGAAGCGGCGAATCTCGATGTCCGAACGGTCGAGATGCGACTCGAGCTCCCGCGAGTCGGCCGGCACGACAGCGATCCCGCCCGGAGGAAGAGCAACAATCGCCTCGGCGTTCGCCTCGGCGACGCGCTCGACGGTGCCGACGAGCTCGAGGTGCTCCGGACCGATCGAGGAGACGACGACGATGTCGGGGCGCGCGATCTCGCAGAGGGCCGCAATCTGACCTAGCCCCCGCATCCCCATCTCGGTGACGAGCACCCGCGTCTCCGGCTCGAGGCGGCACACCGTGAGCGGGAGCCCGATCTCGTTGTTCTGGCTCGCGTCCGCCCAGATCGCCGGCGTCTGGGCGCTGCAGAGCGCACCGAGAATGTCCTTCGTCGAGGTCTTCCCGGTGGAGCCGACAACGGCAACCACCCGCGCGTCGCTCCGAGAGCGTACGAGAGAGGCGAGCGCGGCGAGAGCTGCCTCCTGATCATCCGGGACGAGCGTCGCCGCTCCGCGCCGTGCAGCGTCGGACACGTGCTCGACCCCGGTGTTGAGCGCGACGAAGAGATCGCCTGGCCCGACCGTGCGGGAGTCGGCCTTGATTCCCCTGGCAGCTTCACCCGCGCCGTCAGGCGGTCGCTCGAGCTCTCCGAGATCGAGCGCCTCGATCTCCTCCCAGCAAACGGGGATCACGCGGGATGCCCTGCCGCGTGAAGCGCCTCGCGCGCGACGACGCGGTCGTCGAAAGGCTCGACGGCGCCGGCCGTTTCCTGCCCCTGCTCGTGACCCTTGCCCGCAATCACAACGACGTCACCCTCGACGGCAAGGGAGA
This sequence comes from Gaiella sp., assembly GCA_046590225.1. Taxonomy (GTDB): domain Bacteria; phylum Actinomycetota; class Thermoleophilia; order Gaiellales; family Gaiellaceae; genus Gaiella. The sequence continues at coordinate 30,648 of JBKJVI010000119.1, forward strand.
CCGCCCGGTGGATCGCGCTCCGCCGATCCGGGTCGATCTCGACGTCGACCCCGGCTCCCTGGAGGACGTCCTGGATGATCGCGAGCGGATCCTCGCTGCGCGGATTGTCCGAGGTGACGATCACGTGGTCGGCACGCTGGGCTGCGACTGCACCCATGATCGGGCGCTTGCCTCGGTCGCGGTCGCCGCCCGCGCCAAAGACGCAGATCAGGCGCCCGTCCCCGAGTTCTCGTGCGGCCTGCAGGACAATGTCGAGCGCCTCTGGCGTGTGGGCGTAGTCGACGATGAGCGCGAATGGCTGCCCCCCGTCCACCGCCTCGAACCGCCCCGGCACTCCGGTGACCGAGCGGACGCCGGCCGCGATCGCTTCGTCGTCGACGTCGAGCAGAAGGGAGGCAGCGACGACACCAAGCACGTTCTCGACGTTGAACCGACCACGGAGCGGCGTCTCGATCTCGATCCCGGCGGCGCGAAAGCGACTGCCGCGTGGCCCCATCGTGAGGTCCTCGGCGCGCACCTCTGCGCCTTCCGTGAGACCGAACGTGATGATGGGTGCTCGCGCGGTTTCAACGAGCTCGATCGCGAGCCTGCGGCCGTACTCGTCGCCGACGTTGACCGCAGCGGGTGGTGGTGCCGCACCGACGAACAGGCGCCGCTTCGCCTGGTAGTACTCCTCCATCGTCCCGTGCAGGTCGAGGTGATCCTGCGAGAGGTTCGTGAAGACGAGCGCGTCGAAGCGAACGCGATCGAGACGCCGGAGCACCGAGCCGTGGGAGGAGGCCTCCACGGCGACGCTCTCATCGCCCGCGTCGAGCATTTCGCGGAAGAGGCGTTGCAGATCAATCGACTCGGGCGTCGTATGGGGGGCCGGCCGGTGGGATCCTCCGACAACCCATTCGACGGTTCCCACGAGGCCCGGCGAGCGGCCTGCCGCTTCGAGGACGGAGCGGAGCAGGAATGTGGTGGTCGTCTTACCGTTCGTGCCCGTCACACCGGCGACCTCGAGGGTGCGCGTAGGCTGGCCGAAGAAGGAGTCCGCGGCGACCGCCATCGACGCGCGCGCGTCGTCGACGAGGAGCTGGGGAACGTCGATCTCGAGCGGCTGCTCCACGACGAGCGCCACGGCCCCCGCGGCGACCGCGGCGCCGGCGAACTCGTGCCCGTCGACGCGCGAACCGGGAACGCAGAAGAATGCCGTTCCCGGTGTGACGCAGTCGGCGCTGTAGGCGAGATCCGTGATCTCGACGGCTCCGCCGCCCTCCGTCTCGCTCGCAGCGAGCACGCGCGTCAGTTCGTCGAGGTTCACGGGGCATCATTGTAGGGGCGGGACCTGTCCCGCCCGTCCTGCGAACTGCCCGGTGGCCTCACCTGATTGCTCGGCTACGGGTTGGTGGCGCCTCCCGCAACGCGCGTCTCCGGCGCGTCTGGCGGCACCTCGAGGTACTGGAGGTTGAAGCGCGCGATATCGCGGAAGGCGGGCGCGGCAACGACACCGCCGTAGATGTTGCCCTTCGGCTCATCGACCATGACGAGAATCGCGAAGCGCGGATTCTTGGCCGGCACGAGCCCGACGAACGAGGCGACGTACTTGCGCACGTAGCGGCCGTTCTCGGCCTTCTGGGCAGTCCCCGTCTTGCCTGCGACCGTGTAGCCCGGGATGGCAGCCTCGGCACCGGTTCCCTCGACGACCACATCGCGGAACATCGCCATCATCCGGTTTGCGGTGTGCCGCGAGACCACGCGCGTACCGCGTTTGGGCGTGACCCGCTTCGTGCCAATCTTCTCGATCAGCCGGGGCGTGTGCCGGAGTCCGCCGTTGCCGATCGTTGCGTACGCGGAGACCATCTGGAGAGGTGTCACGGCGATGCCCTGGCCGATCGGCACGTTGCCGATCGTCGAGCCGGACCATTCGTCGAGGGGCAGCACGAGCCCGGAGCTCTCGCCCGGGTAGTCGATGCCAGTCGGCTTCCCGAAACCGAATCTGTCGATCCACGATGCGAGCTCTCCCTGACCCAGCTTCTGGGCAATGGTGATCGTCCCCACGTTCGACGACTGCGAGAGGATCTCCTTGACCGTCATCACCTCGGTGCCGCGCGTGTGTGCCTCGTGAATGACGCGATCGGCGACCTGAATGGTGGGTGCGAGCGTGAATCTCGTCGTCGGCGAGACAACGTTGTCTTCGAGGGCACCTGCGACAGCCACGATCTTGAACGTCGATCCGGGCTCGTAGGCGTCTGTGACAGCACGGTTCCGCCGAGCGTCCGGGGACGCGGTCGAGAAGTTGTTGGCGTTGAACGTCGGGTAGTTCGCCATTGCGAGGATTGCCCCCGTGCGCGTGTCCATCACGATCGCAGTCCCTCCGCGCGCGTTGTACTCCTTCACCTTCTGCGCGACAACCTGCTCGGCATTCGCCTGGATCTGGTGGTCGATCGTCAGCGTCACGTTCTTGCCGGCTCTCTCGGGCCTGGACGTGACGACGTCGATCGCGCGACCGAACGGGTCCTTGACGATCGTCTCGAAGCCGGGCCGGCCGGCGAGCGTCTTGTCGAGCGAGCGCTCGAGGCCGTCGAGCCCCTGGTTGTCGGTGCCCGCGAAGCCCAGGACGTGCGCGGCGACGCTTCCCTGCGGGTACGTGCGTAGCTCCTCGGGGTAGAACCCGAGCCCCGGAATCTCGCGTTCGGCGAGCGCGTTCGCCTTCAGGGGATCGGCCTTGCGGGCAACGTAGACGAACCCTTTCGAGCGGTTCTTGAGGATCGGATACAGCTCGTCCGCGCTCAGCCCTAGCGTCTTGCCGGTGACCACGGCCGCCCGCTGTGCGTCGACGATGGTGCGCGGGTTCGCGTACACCGTGGTCGCCTGCTCGCCGATCGCGAGCGGCTCGCCCACGCGGTCGTAGATCGTGCCGCGCCCTGCGGGGATCTCGATCGTCTCGCGGTGCTGGGTCGTCGCCATCTTCGCGAACCGGTCGTGCTGCGCCGCCTGGACGTACGTGGCACGAACGATGGCAACAACGAAGAGAAGTCCGAACGAGAGAAGGAGCAGGCGGATCCGGTGGTTCGCGCGCCGCGCTCTCACTTCGCTCCGAGCCTGACGTACGTCGTCGTCAGAGCATCCGCCTCCTGGAGGCCGAGCTTGGCCTTCGCCGCATCCTCGATCCGAAGGTGCGACGACGCGCTCGAGAGTCGCGACCGCAGGAGCGCGTTGTCGGCCCGGAGCTGGGCGCGTTCGCGGCTGAGCCCGTCGAACTCCATGTTCAGCTGCAGGACGACGACGTTGACGGCCACGATTCCGGCGAGCATCACGGCGATGAGCAGGATCCACAGGACGCCACCGGCGAACGGCGCCCGCGAACGAACGCTCTCGGCCTTCGTTCTTGACCCAGCCTTCCTCTTCGCGGACGCGGGTGCCTGGGCGATCGTCGCCACTAGTGGTCTCTCCGGGAAATACGTGCTGGGTTCGTCGGCGAAAACCGAGCAGGCCGAGGACGCAGGGAGTCTCGATACTGGGTTGTACCGGGGCGACCGAGGACGACGGCATGCG
>JBKJVI010000042.1:0-6059 GCA_046590225.1 Gaiella sp.
TGTACTCGTCGGTGCAGATCAGGGAGGCAGGGAGGACGTACTCGCGTGCCAGCGGCAGGATCGTCGATGCTCGACTATTGGGCACCACCGAAGCGCGGATCCGTCCGCCGCGCTCGACCGCTCCGAACACGACCGCGTGCTTGTCCCACGCCGCCATCTGCGGAGGGATACCGAGCCGCTTCAATCGACGCCGCTCCGACTCCTTCGGCTTCCCGCCGACGAAGGTTTCGTCCATCTCGATGGCACCCTCAAGCGGAGCCTCATCGTCCTGGGACATCAGCTCGGTGCGGATCATCTTGAACATGCGCCACGCGGTCTTGTACGTGACGCCAAGCTCGCGCTCAAGCTGCTTGGCAGAGATCCCGCAGCGAGTGCTAGCCATGATGTACATCGCGTAGAACCACAGCTGCAAAGACGTGGACGACTTGTGGAAGATCGTCCCCGCCGTGACGGAGATGTGCTTGCCGCACGCCGTGCAATCGTAGGAGGGCCGACCCGGATACCGGGCGTGTGTGCGCTCTTGATTGCAGCGCTCGCAGAACGCCGTGCGGCCGTTCTCGGAGAAGCGTTCGCGCCACAGATAGTCGAGGCACGCCGCGTCGTCAGGGAACTCGCGCATGAACTCAATCACCGAATAGGTGGATTCCGACCCCATGCCGCGAACAGGGTTATTGCGATCGACGGGAGGCATAGGTGAATAATAGAACACCTGTCCTCTCCTGTCAAGGGATAATTGCCGTCAAGATGCCCGAAACGGACAAGAGGGGGAAACGATGGAGATACGCGGAATCGGCTTCGTCGGCAGCCGCACGGATGCGCACGAGGAGATGAACTCATTCGTCCAGAACGTGCTCGGCCTCCGCCCGATCACGGTCGGCGGCGTCGGTGCGGCGCTCTTCGCAGCCACGAACGGCGACGTTCTCGCAGTGGCCCAACCGTACGAGGAGGGCAGCGCCGCCGAGCGCACGATCGGGCTCTTCGTGGACGACGTCGACGCTGCTGCCGCCGAGCTCCATGCCGCCGGCGTCGAGACGGACGGAATCAACGAGAACGCTCGTTGGCGCTACACGCACTTCCGTGCACCCGACGGGAAGCTGTACGAGCTCGTGGAGGAGCGCTCCGGCTAGCCGAGACGGTAACGCGACTCGGTGAACGCTCTAGCCCGGAAGCACTCGGCGAGATATGGAAGACGCATGACCCCGTTTCGCATGTGGAGGTCGAACAACTCGTCGACCCTCGCGAAGATGGGTGCGCGCTCCTCCTCGGAGAGCACGGCGCAGTAGCTTCGGGAGAGCACGAGCTCCTTCAGGGTTTCCCGGTCGACTTCCTGGAAATGAGGCCCAAGGGTGACGTGCTCCTCGGGCTCGAACAACCCGCTCGCGGCGATCGCACCCGCCGCGTAGTCGACGCCCGTTCTCCCGACCATCGCGTCGCTCAGCTCGACCACCCACGCCTCGCTCTCGTCGCGGACGTTCCAGACGAGAGCGATCCGACCTCCCGGCCGCAAGATGCGCGCGATCTCGCGCAGGGCCGCCTCCTGGTCGAACCAGTGGAACGCCTGGGCAACAGCCACCACGTCGGCGCTCCCGTCGGGGAGCGGGATCGCCTCCGCCCCACCCTCGACGGCGGTCGCCTCCGGCACAGCGACACGAAGGTGCGCGATCATCTCGGGCAGGGGCTCGACCGCCGTGACCCGGTGGCCGAGGTCGATAAGCGATCGCGTCAGCTTGCCGGTTCCAGCACCGAGGTCGACGACGTCGAGCGGCTCGAAACCCGCGAGCCAGCGCACCGCATCGTCGGGATACCCCGGCCGCGACCGCTCGTACGCTTCTGCCACGGACGCGAACGACCGCGCCTGCTCGGTGCGAAGCTCGAGATCACGCATGCACCGAGTCTACGGCTGCTCGTGCTCAGGCACGTCCCGAAGCCGGAGAACAGGCGAGGGCAGCAGCCAGAGCACACCCGTGAGCGCTCCGACGGTCGCGATCCAGAGCGTCGGCGTCAACCCGAGGCTCGCTCCGAGCCAACCACCGGCGAGAGAGCCGAATACCCGGACGCCGTAGTTCACGAACATGTACGCCCCCGACACGCGCGAACGAAGCTCATGGGGAATCACCGCAGCGCTGATCGCACCCGCACTGATATCCAACAGCATCACGCCGAAGCCCGAACCGAATTCGGCCAGGAAGAGAAGTGCCAGAATCGCGCGCTGCGAACCCGAGGCCAGCGGCACGAGCAGAAGCGGCGCTGGGAACACTATGCACCCGACGGCGAAGCAAGGCCCGAGGCCGATTGCTCGCGAGATTCGCCCGGCGACCGCTGCGCCGACAAGGCCTCCGACCGCCCCGGCACCGAGGGCCAGTCCAAGCGCTCCCGCACCGACGCCGAGTGCACGCGTCGCGTAGAGCACGAAGAGCGCCCAGAACATGAAGTTGAAGAAGTTGATCGTGGCTGTCGCGAGGAGCATCGGCCTGACCATCGACGAGGTCATCACGAACCGGAGCCCGCTGCGAATACCGCCTCCTTCGGTGTCGGGAGGCGCCTCTTCGGGGCGGATGCGGCGAAGCAGGGCGGCCGAGGCGAGGAAGGTGAGTGCGTCTGCGACAAGCGCAACGGGAGCCGAGAAGGCGCGAACGAGGAGTCCGGCAGTACTCGGGCCGGCGACAAAGGAAAAGGCCCGGCTGCCGTTGAGAAGAGCGCTGCCGTCCACGAACCGCTCTCTAGGGACGACCGAGACGAACAACGATGCGTCCGACACCCCGAAAACGACGCTCAGCGCCCCCACCCCGAATGCAACTGCGAGAAGCTGGACGAACGTCAGTCGGTCGAGTCCGAACGCGATCGGCACCGAGAGGAGCAGGAGCGCACGGCCGACGTCTGTAACGATCATCGCCTGCCGGCGCCGGCCGCGGCGATCGACCCAGGCACCTGCGTGGAGCGAGAAGAGAAGCGTCGGTGCGAGGCCGATGGCCATCAGATAGCCCATCTGAGCAGCACTGACGTCGAGTGAGAGGACGGCGACAAGCGGTAGTGCCAGCGAGCTGATCTGGTCGCCGAACAGCGAGATCGTGTGCGCGCTCCAGTAGCGCCGGAACGTCCAGTTCTCGCGCAGGAGCGGCGGGATCAGGCGCCGAGCCCGGCCGGGCTCGGAGACTGTCTCCGTCATTCGTCGATTCTCGGAAACGCCATCTGGAGCAGCGTCACCGGCCGAGCTCCCTCGGGCCGGAGCGCGGGATCAGCGAGGCGCTCGAGATACCGCTCGCCAAGCTTCTGGAGGTCGTCGCGCAGCTCCGCCACCTCCGCCGGTGTCAGATAGAGCAGCGAATCTCCGAAGGCCCACGCCTCCTGCCATTCGGCGGACTCCCCGTGTCGGCCCAAAATCCAGCGTGTCAGCACCTTGAACTGCGACTCAGTGACGAAGAGCTCGAACTCGGTCGCTGCTGCCGCGAGTTCGGGCGTCTCCGGCCGGTCGGGCCAGCTCGTGAAGAGCGCCGTTGCGCGCCAGGGGCGCCGGCGACCCGATCCCCCCGGCACCTCCTCCACGAAACCGTACTTGGCGAGCTGGCGCAGATGATACGAGCAGCTGCCGGAGCTCTCGCCCGGAGCAACGCCGCAGCCTCGGTCGCGGTTAGCGGCCCTTCGCGGCGGAGCAGACCGAGAAGTCGAGTACGGCGTGGATGAGCAAGCGCGCGAAGCGCGCGTGGGTCGCGAATCTCGATCGATCGCTGCATCTCCATGCAAAGCTATCTTTGCAAAGAGATCTTTTCATTGCAAGTCTCGGCGTTCGCGGAATGCGAGCGCTGCCTGTGCATGGTCGACGATCGGGCCTGGATACGACGGGGCCAGCAGCCCTGGCTCGGCGATCGCCCTGGCCGGCACATCGGCCAGTTCGGGCACGTACCGCCTGACGTACGCCCCCTCGGGATCCAGCTTCTTCAGCTGCGCGGTTGGGTTGTAGATGCGGTTCGGGCGCGTGTCGACGCCCGTCCCGGCGACCCACTGCCAGTTGCCGATGTTCTGCGCCACGTCGCCGTCCAGCAACAGATCGAAGAAGTGCCGTGCGCCCTCGCGCCAGTCGATTCCGAGATCCTTGACGAGAAACGAGGCGGCGACCATGCGGGCCCGGTTGTGCATCCACCCCTCGGCGCGCAACTGCCGCATCCCGGCATCGACGAGCGGGTAGCCGGTCATCCCCTCCTTCCACGCAGCGAGCCCTTCGGGATCGTCGAGCCAGCGATCGCCTCGTGGCCGCATGTCATCGACCTGGGTACGAGGCTGTGAGAAGAGGATCTGTGCGTAGAAGTCCCGCCAGCAGAGCTGACGGACGAACGCCTCACCGCCGCGCTCCTGCGCACGCACGGCGAGGGCGCGCGCCGAGACGCAGCCGAAGTGCAGGTACGGAGAGAGTCGCGATGTCGCATCCGCGGCGACGGCGTCATGGCCACCGGAGCCATAGCCGTCGAGATGTGCCTGCAGCCATGCCCCCGCTCGCGCTACTCCCGCGCTCTCGCCGCCCGGCACCGGCGAGACGAATGCACCCGTGGGAGCCGCCCCGGGCTCGACTTCGGCCGGCAGGCGAATCACGGTCGGGGTCGTCTCGGGCAGCCCGAACGGCACCTGCGACCAGGCGCGATGGTACGGAGAGAAGACCTGATAGTAGTCGTTCCCCGTCGGCGTCACCTCGCCGGCGGGCACCACGAACGTGCCGTCGACGAGGCGCAGATCGAGCGACTCGGCAAGTCGTTTCTCGCGTTTGACCGCATACGGACTGACGTCTGCGCTCGCGAAGACCGTCGTCGCCCCCACCTCGCGTGCCGCGCGCACCGTCTCCGCTACGACGTCGCCGACACGAACGTCGAGCGCCGCGCCGCGCGATCGCAGCGACGTGTCGAGATCCGCAAGCGCCTCCAGAAGGAATGCGCGACGGTTTGCCGCCGCGCCGTACCGCGTCTGCCCTATTCCCTCATCGAGCACGAAGAGCGGCAGAACCGTCTCCGCCTCCGCGACAGCCCGCGCGAGTGCGGGATTGTCGTGAACGCGAAGATCACGCGTGAAGAGGACGACTGCAGCGCGCACCCGTAACGCCTCTAGGCCCGAATCTCAGCAGCAATGCCCTGCATCCCCGTGAGGCGGGGAACGACGTCGAGAACGCTCTCACGGGCGCAGTACGGGATGTCAGCTTCCAACTCCGGGCCATGATTGATCAGGTTCCGCCCGCTGCGCGACGCCCGGAAGACCTCGAGCGCCGTCGGATACGAGGCAGCCAGACGCGCAGCTGCTTCGGCAGCATCGCTCCGGTCGTCGCCGAGCTCGGCGACGATGCGACCCGCGACGTAGCTGTCGTCGAGCGCGAACGAGCCTTTCACACCCGCGCAGAAGATCGCCACATCATCCCCATGCTCACGCGCCGCCTCGATCACGGCGGCCAGGTTCAAAAGCGATGCGATCACGACTCTTTCGCAGCGCTCCGCGGCGGTAACGATCGCTCGCGTGCCGTTCGTCGTCGACATCGCAAGCGTCGGCGTGCGCACCGTGAGGTACTCGCGCGGCGAGTTGCCGAGGTCGAATCCTTCGATCAGCAAACCGAGCCGCTCGCCACCGAGCGTCACGCCTCCGAGCGCCGAAAGCGCTCGCGCATCCTCCACCTCGGCAGCACAGAGCACGCGCTCGTATCCGGTGGCAAGGGCCTGGCAGATCGTCGAGGTGGCCCGGATGACGTCGATCACGATTCCCGTCGGGGCAGCGGCGATCTCGTCCGGAGTGAAGGCGACATGAACGTGCACGCCGCTACGCTAGCCGTCCATGTCGGACACGCCCCACTGCTACCGCCATCCGAACCGCGAGACGCTCGTCTCGTGCTCGGAATGCGGCCGTCCGATCTGCGAGGACTGCATGACGTTCGCACCCGTCGGGATCCGCTGTCCCGACCATGCGAACGTGGGCGCGGTCAAACCCACCCCCGCGCGAACGATCCAGAACGTGCAGCGTCGGACGCGCTCGGTCGCGGCACCGGCAACGATGGTGCTGATCGCGATCAACGTCGTCGTCTACGTGATCAC
>JBKJVI010000137.1:0-4040 GCA_046590225.1 Gaiella sp.
CGGGCTGTAAACCCGCTGGCTCAGCCTTCAGAGGTTCGAATCCTCTCCCCTGCATCGCACGTCCCCCGAGCCCCATGGCGGGAGAGCGCTAGACTCCGGGCCTTGCCCTCTTAGCTCAGTTGGTAGAGCACCTCCATGGTAAGGAGGGGGTCAACGGTTCGAGTCCGTTAGAGGGCTTCACCGCAACACCAGGAAACAAGCCGTATCCGCTACTGAGAGAGGCTCCCGACGGGGCCTCTTTCGCGTTTGTGGAACGGTTATGGAACGGTGAGCTTCAGAACGCCTCCCGACGTTGCCCCGCGTCGCGCACGGCCGCGGACGTCGAACCGGGGGCACAACTACGGGAGCTCGGTTGTGACGGTGGCGGCGCCGCAAAAGGGGGTTTTGTGTCCCTCATCTGGGTGAGGTTTGCGGGGAACGCGCAAGCAATGGGCCCAAGGAGCTTCTTCCCTGGTGAACCCCCCAAATAGAAGGAGTATCTGATGTTGTTCAAAATGTTTGGAGTGACGGGTGCTATAGCGTTACTCGCCGTTTCGGCTGCTGTCGCGGCTCCGCCCGTTGGCAAAGGCAAGCCTTCCCCGACGGGCACCGCATGCAAGCCGAAGATCTCGGTCATCCTGAAGGGCACCCTCACGACCAACGGCGCGCCTGCCTCCGTCGCTCTCACCGTGACAGGCGGTAACCGCTTCGCTAAGGCCTACCGTGCGGCAGCCCAGCCGGTGACGGTGCTGCTGACGACCGACACGAAGATCGTTCGCGGCGACTCGCGTAACGCCGCCGACCTGATCGTCGGCGACCGCGTGAACGTGCGTGCGACGGCCTGCAAGGCAGACCTCGCCCTCGACGCGACTCCCACGCTCACCGCGGTGCGACTGGTCGCACACCCCGCCAAGACCTAACGAATTCAGGCAGAGGGGACGGAGCCGAGAGAGACTCACTCTCCCTCCGTCCCCGATCCGCCCGCAAGCCAGTTCTACGGGAGACGGCCCCCAAGCAAAGCCGAGGCCGACTCCAGCAACGCCGCCACCGCCGTACCCACCAAAAAGGGAGCATTCGGATGGCCGCGGCGCTTGAGAAACTGAAGGACTCCTTCCTCCGACTCGCAGTTCCTCTGCTTGAGTCATGAGAATCACGGTGGATCTCACGGCAGGACTGCGATCAACAGTGCTCGTATACCGAGTCCATGACCGTGACCGTGAACCTTCCCGAGGATGTGCTCGCCCGCCTGCGGGCTGAGGCGACGCGACGAGGAGTCAGCATCGACCTCGTGATCGCGGAACTGGCGACAGCGTTGCCAGCCGAGCGTCCGCCCACGAAGCGCGTGCTCTCGTTCATCGGGCTGGGCTCGTCCAGCTCCGGCCGGTTTGCCCGTGACGCCGACGAGATCCTCGCCGAGGGCTTCGGTCGAGACTGAGCTTGCTCGTCGTCGATACGAACGTCCTGGTAGCGGCAGCCGACAACGCCGACCCGGATCACGACCGATCTGTCCAGGCGATCGACGGAGCGAGCCCGCTCGTAGCGTCCGCGCTCGTCATCGCAGAGACCGCCTACATCAGCTCGGTGCCGCAGCAGAAGCCGGCTTCTTCCGAGCCGTCGCTGCAGGCGAGCTCCAGGTCGAGACGATCACCCCCGCCGACGCTGGACGGATCGCCGAGTTGATCGAGAGATACGCCGATCTGGGCCTCGGCGGCACGGATGCCAGCTCCCCGTCGGATTGACGAACCACTTATCACCAGCGAAGCGAAGGACAACACCATTTACGAAGCCGGCTTCGCCATACGCTCCCGGACAAGGTCGATCGGGTGGCGGTAGTCGCGGCCGTGCGTGTGGAGAGTCCGTTGGAGCTGTCGATTGACCGTAATGACGTCGACATCGAGGACGCTGCCGTAGCGGTCGAGCATGAAGTCAAGGTGGTATGCGTCGTCGTTCATGATCCCGAGCACCCTTCGGCTCGCGGTCTTCGCGATCCGGACATCTGCGGGGTCGAGAACACCGAGCACATCGCGCGGGAGGGTCTCATCGTCGAGCGCAGCGGTGATCGCCTGGACGAGGAAGGGGCCAATCGGGTCGAGGTCGACCTTGCGGACATCCGGCACGAAAACCGAGAAACCCGTGCCCGCATGCGCGACGAGTAGGCACTTGCGGCGATCGAACCAGAGCAGGTTCACATACCAATCGTCGTCGGCAGGTTCGATCTCGGCGAGCGACGCCGGACGAAGGCCGACCAGCTTCAGCGCTTTGACCGTGCAGCGAACGACCACGCCAACACGCTAGTCGGACCGTCCGGACGTTGCGTAATCCTGCACGGCGTGTCTGAGTCGGATGTCGTGCCGCAAAACGACGTTCGGGCGGTGCCACGTGGGTTGCGTGAGCGCGTGGCGGCGATCCCGGCAATCATTGATCTGGTCTGCGAGCAGCACCTCGATTACGAGTACGCCGCGGTCTGCCGAACGCTCACTGTTCGCCTTGCGCGTAAACGCCACTCTCCACTCGACCGTGGCGAACCGCGGATCTGGGCGGCGAGGGTCGTCTACACCCGTTTGCCTGGATGGTGACGGTGAACGGCATTCCGTTCGACGCACGGACACTCCCAGACGAGATCCAGGAGGAAGCGCGGCAACTTGGGTCGATCCCCGATCTCGACGGCCGAAGAGCGGCGTGAGCACTTTCAGCCCAGCCGAAGTCGACACTCTGATCGACGAAGCTCGGGCGGATCGCTTCGCCCATGAGAACCACGGTGACGATCATGAGGACCTCTCTCGCGTGAGCCGACGCACCGTGATCAGGACTTCGGCCCCCTACGGACCGCGCAGGGTCGTGCGCTGTCCCTACCCGAGTAGGAGCGGTGCAAGCCGGCTGTAGGGCTTCCTCTGCCAAACTCTACGACGAACACCTCGCTGAACTCCGCGAAGAAGGAACCTACCCATGAGCCCCAAGACCAAGAAGTTCCACGACCTCACCGCCCCGCTCTACGCCAACCCGAAGCGACGAGTCCGCGTCGAGGCTGAGACGCAGGCGATCCTCACCGGCCTTCGCCTAGCCGAACTCCGCACCGAGCAGGGCCTCACCCAAGTCCAGGTCGCCGAAAGGCTCGGCACGACACAGGAGAACGTCTCACGCATCGAACGCGCCGAGGACACCCAACTCTCAACCATCCGGCGATACATCGAGGCACTCGGAGGCAGCCTCGAACTCCACGCCGTGTTCGCCGACCGAGACATACCGATCACGACATGACCTCGGGGCGCCCCGATCCGGGCGCCCCGAGACAACATCCTGGGGACAGGTCTCGGGGACATGTTCGGGGCGACTCAGGGTTGCTCGGGGGCGTTGAAGCACCAGGTCGAAAAGGACAGCCAAGGCGCATAGATCCTGTCAAGACAAGGTGGGAAGCGCGACGCCTCCGACCCGCCGGCAAACGCTTCAGCCTCCATGGTAAGGGGGGTCGCCGGTTCGAGTCCGGCAGAGGGCTTCACCGCGACGCCGTGAAACACGCCCCATCTACGAATGGGAGAGGATCTGAACGGAGCCTCTTTCGCGGCCCATGTGACCCGAGTGTGGACAGCCACGGCGGCTCAGCTCGCGCTCTCGGCATGAGGTTCGTCAGTCGTCTTGGCTGGCTCCCGGAGGGGGCTCCCACGCTTCCCGAAGCGCATCGCGGTAGAAGGCGAGCATCACGATCCCGACGACGATGAGGGCCGCTTCATCGAGCGGGCCGGGAATGGGAAGAATGGCGAATGCCGCGAGCCATCGCAGCGGCCGTGGGACTCTCCCGTCTCGGGCGAGCGCCTTCACGGCTCGAAGCAAACGGGACAGGAACGAACGCACGTGCTCTTGATAGCACGCCGTTCGCTCAACCTGCGTTGCGGCGCCGTCCGCCCCGAGTACCGAGCGCGAGACCTTCACCAGTTTCTTACGAAGCCCCCATCGCTGTTTGCTGCTGTGCCGTATCGGTGTACTGCTGGAAGCTCGTCACCTTGCCGTCCTTGAACTTGAACACGTGGCAGTACTGGGCATCCATGGCGGTCCCTGTCGCCAGG
>JBKJVI010000040.1:0-20433 GCA_046590225.1 Gaiella sp.
TCGTGCATCGATCGTGCGACGAGCATGGGTACACCCTACGCAATCCGGTGTAGCTGGTTAAACTTACTCTGATGCGTCGCACCCACGTCGTAGCCGCACTGCTCGTCCTCGTGATCGGCCTCCTCGCCGGAGGCTGTCTCAGCGGCACGGATCAGGCAGCGACGCCCGACAAGGTCGTCGGCGAGGTGCCTGTTGCAGCACCTGACACCGAGGCACTTCCGGCGCTCGAGCTGACGGGCGACCCGGTCGCCGGCAAGGCCGTGTTCACAGGCGCGTCGAGTTGCGGCGGCTGCCACACGCTCGCCGATGCCGGCGCGAGTGGCGCGGTTGGCCCCAATCTCGACCAAGCCAAACCCAGCAACGAGCTCGTTGTAACCCGGGTCACCAAGGGCCAGGGCGGGATGCCCGCCTTCGGTGAGCAGCTCACGCCCCAGCAGATCGCGGACGTCGCCGCGTACATCACGCAGTCGACCGGCGGCTGAGACTCCCACCTTCGTTCCCGCGCGATGTCCAGGCATTCGCCTGCGACTTCGATCGCACGCTCGTCGGTCGCGATGCGCTGTTTCGCCCGCGAACCCGTGCCACGATCGCGCGCTCGCAGGCCGCCGGTATTCCGGTGATCCTTGCGACCGGGCGCATGTTTCGCTCGGTGCGGCCGTACCTCGCGGAGGCCGCCATCGAGGAGCCCGTCGTCTGTTACCAGGGCGCTGCCGTCGTCGACCCCGCGAGCGGCACGTTCCTGCTCCACGAGCCGCTCGAGCTCGAAGCGGCCCGCGAGGTGATCGCGCTGCTCGCAGAGCTCGGGCATCCACCGAATTGCTACGTCAACGATCAGCTGTACGTCGAGCGCCACACCGAGTACTCCCGCCGGTACGCGGACTTCCAACATCTTCCGGTCGAGGAGGTAGGCGATCTCGTCGCGTGGCTGACGGAGGCCCCGACGAAGCTCGTCGCCGTCGCCGACCCGGAGGAGATCCCGGCGCTCAGAGGCGCCGTGGCAGAGCAGTTCGCTGACCGAATGTACCTCACGACCTCGCTCCCCCACCTGCTCGAGATGGGCAATCCGGCCGCGTCCAAAGGCTCGGGTATCGCGTTCGTTGCCGAGCGGCTCGGAATCTCGCTCGACCGGATCGTGGCCTTCGGCGACGGCGAGAACGACCTCGAGCTAATCGGCGAGGTGGGCTTCGGGATCGCCGTCGAGGACGCAAACCCATTGCTCCTCGAGCAGGCCGACTGGGTCTGCCCGAGCGCGGAGGTCGAGGGCGTCGCCGCCGTCATCGACGCGTACCTAGACTTGCTCGCATGATCGACCTCAAGGCAGCCCGCGCCGACCCCGACACCTGGCGCATCGCGCTCGCGCGCAAGGGCGCCGGAGAGGCGTTCGACGTGCTGCTCGCCACCGACGAGCGCTGGCGTGCACTCGTGCCGCGCGTCGACGACCTGCGCAGCACGACCAAGCTGAAGGGCAAGCCGAATCCTGAGCAGTTGGAGGAGCTGCAGCACGTGAAGGAGGAGCTTCGCGCCGCGGAGGAGGAGCTTGCGGCCGCCGAGGCTGCCCGCGAGGCAGCGCTCGCGCTCGTTCCGAACCCGCCGCATCCGTCCGCCCCCGACGGCGACACCGAGGACGATGCAGAGGAGCTGCGCCGTGTCGGCGAGCAACCCGTGCTCCCCGACGCGAAGGAGGCGAGCGAGCTCGGCCGCTTCGAGCTCGAGCGCGCCGCGCGGCTCTCGGGCTCGCGCTTCGGCTACATCGTCGGCGACACGGCCCTGCTTGCATTCGCGCTGTACCGTTTCGCGCTCGATCACGTCGCGTCCGCCGGGTTCACGCCAGTGCTCCCGCCCGTGCTCGTGCGAGAGGAGGCGATGATCGGCACGGGATTCTTCCCTACCGAGAAGTCGAACATCTACGAGCTCGAGCAGGACGGACTCTTCCTCACCGGCACCTCCGAGGTCGCTCTCGCAGCCATGCACATGACCGAGATCCTCGAGGGCGGCGAGCTGCCGATCCGCTACGCCGGCTTCTCGACGTGCTTCCGCCGCGAGGCGGGAGCCGCGGGCAAGGACACGCGCGGGATGTTCCGAGTCCACCAGTTCAACAAGGTCGAGATGTTCGTCTTCACGACGCCCGACGACGCCTGGGCCGAGCACGATCGCATGGTCGCGCTCGAGGAAGATCTCCTCACGCAGCTTGGCCTCCCCTATCGCGTGGTCAACGTCGCTGCGGGTGACCTGGGCGCGCCGGCCGCGAAGAAGATCGACATCGAGGCGTGGTTCCCGACCCAGGAGCGCTACCGCGAGGTGACCTCGTGCTCGAACACGACCGACTTCCAGGCGCGGAGGCTCGGGATCCGCTTCCGCGGCGAGGACGGCCTCGAGACGCCGCACACGCTCAACGGCACCGTCGTCACCGATCGCGCGCTGCTTGCGATCCTCGAGAACTTCCAGGGGGAGGTACCCGACGTGCTTCGCGCCTACGGCGCACCCGAACGCGTCAGCGGCTGAGGTCGGGCGGCAGCGGACGCTTGAACGCCGCGTGTTTCCGGGTCACGCCGACGAGCTCCCAGCCCTTGCAACCGAGCACGTTCCAGTCGGCTTCGTCTGCCGATCGTTTACCTCGTCGCCGTTCGAGGCGGTATTCGAACCGAGGTCGATCAGGCGCGTCACCCAGCGGGTCGCGCGATGCACCAGGAGGCGAGAACGCCTCCAGGCGAGCGCGGTCGAACGCAGCCCGAAAAGGGGACGGTGACACCTCCGGGTCGTCGAGCTCGTGAGCGGCGCCTGGCGATTCCATCCCCAGGCGAGCCTACCGGGAGCGAGTGCGAGCGCCGTCGATCAACCGCTCCAGGAGCACGCGTGAATACACTGAGGGTTCGGCGGGGTGCGAGAGCGGTCGAATCGGGCGGTCTTGAAAACCGCTGACGGGGGAACTCGTCCGTGGGTTCGAATCCCACCCCCGCCGCTTCGGTCTGTTCCAATAATCGTTCCAGCCCGCAGCATCCACGTTGGGCCGAACTGGCCCGAAGGCCTGGATGCATCTCGGCGAAGAGGAGCTGGAACGGCGGGATGAAAGAGGCCGCGTGGGAACCTGCGTTCACCCACGGCTAAGAAACCAGACTGAGATGCCTTCTTTCGACTCAACGAGATAGCATAATGTGCCTTATGCTAATCGACATTATGCTACGAAGAGAGTGGACGAGTCAGTGGATCTGCTCAGCGCCGCGAGTACGGCCGAATGGAAGACGAGCTAAGATAATCCACTCTATGATAAGATGGATTATCTTATGAAGACATGGGATTGGTCAACCCGGGATCAGTTCTCAAACCGCGTAGATGACCTCGCCCGGCTGGAAGCATGGTGGGATCACCCGACTCGCGACGCTCTTGTCCTAGTCGGACGGAGGCGGGTGGGCAAGTCGTGGTTGTTTCGCCGCTTCGCAGACGGCAAGCCTGCGATCATCCTTGTGGCTGACCGGCGTCTGGTCACAACTCAGATGGCGCGCTTCGCTGACGAGTTGGAGCCTCATCTTGGCGTGCGACCGGACATTCCAGATGTCGCGACGCTCCTGCGGCTGCTCTATCGCCTCGGCAGTGAGAAGAAGGTTATGGCCGTAGTCGACGAGTTCCCTTTCCTCATCCCCGAGGGTAAAGCTCGTGACGATGTGCTGAGCGAGGTTCAGGCGATGATGGAGGAACACCGTGACGGATCGAAGACAAAGCTTGTTCTATGCGGATCGCTGATAGGACAGATGGAGTCGCTGCTCGCCGTCTCAAGCCCTCTTCACGGACGCTTGCAAGCTCTCGATATCTGGCCCCTCACCTTTGCGGAAGGCAAGGCTCTGACTGACTCTGCTGATTTGCCTGATCAAAGGGTCAGTCGTTATGCAGTGGCGGGCGGCATGGCTAGGTATCTCGCTGAACTTGGCACAGGCTCTCTCAAATCTGCCGTCTGCAAGAACGTTCTCGACCGACGTAGCCCTCTGTTCAACGACCCAAGGGTCGTGTTGGAACAGGAGCTTCGCAGTCCAGCGACGTACTTCTCTATCTTGGAAGAGCTGTCGGCCAACCCGGTGCTGACGGAGCATCTCACGAACAAGCTCCAGCTATCAGCCTCGCATCTCGCGCCCTATCTCACCACACTCCGGGGTATGCGTCTTGTCAGCTCCACCTCTCCTGTCGGAGCGCCATCCAACTCCCGAGCACACAAGCATCGAGTGACGGACGGCTTCATCCGATTCTGGTTTCGCTTTGTATTCTCGAACCAGGAGGGTCTTCAGAGTGGCCTCAAGCCGACTGATCTCTGGGACGCCGACATCGAGCCTCAGCTCGATGACTTTGTCGGCTCAACCTATGAAGAACTCTGCATCCGTTACACGAGGATCGCGCATGGCAGCGTCGCGCCGATCGTCGGCAGTTGGTGGGGGCCAGCGCTCAACAAGCATCGTCGCGCCAAGGAGCGCTTCACTGAAGAGATCGACGTTGTCGCCGCTCAGCGCCGCAATCTGAAGATTGCTGGCGAGTGCAAGTGGACGGTCGGGAAAATGCCGATCAGCGTTCTCAAAGATCTGAGAACGTTCAAGATCCCTGCAATCGCGGAGGAGAAAAACCTCAAGGTCACGGCAGCTGGCCCTGAGATACTCCTGTTCTGCCGTTCAGGCTTCGAACCCGCCCTGATTCAGGCCGCCGAGGAGGATAACAAGATCACCTTGGTCGATCTCGAAATGCTGATCAGCGCTCTCGACGCCGAAGCTGGCTAATCCGCTACCGAGCCTTACGGGTTCACTGAGCACCAGTGAATAGGTGCTCAGTCACTCTCCGCAATCTATCCGTCCACGCGGATCAGCCCATTATTGGGATAGACCCGCCTTTTCACTCCGGCGAGGTCGACTCCACGAGGCCGGCCGCCGCCTCTGCGTTCGCCTGCTCCAGCTGCGCTACGGCCACGGCGTCGGCCAGCAACTGCTCCGCAAGCGGGAGGCGACGAGGCTCGTGTTCGACGCACGGCCCGCGCCCGAACACGATCGTCGAGCAGCCCTCGGTCGTGCAGACGTGCAACATCGGGGAGCGACGGGTAGCGGGTGTTCTGCGTTCGCTCGTCACAGACCGACAATACTCCATGGCGCACCGTCTGTCAGCAGCTCGTCTCTCTGAGAGGGACGAGCAGCTCAGGCGGCGCTACCGCCCTTCCCCAATTGTGCTGCATACTTCTGGAAGGGACCTGGCGAGCGCGTGGGGGATGGCGGTGGGACTGTGGTGAGTCGAGTTGCGACGGTTGCGGCGACGCCCGGGATCGGGAGCCGCGTCCGCACGCTCCGCAAGGCCGCCGGAATGACCCAGGAGGGGCTCGCGGACGGTCGGTTCACGAAGCAGTACGTGAGCCAGATCGAGCGCGGAGAGATCGTTCCTGCCGGCGAGCTTCTGGACTGGCTTGCCTCGAGACTCGGTGTCGAGCGGGTCGTTCTCGAGACCGGACTGAGCACCGCAGATCTCGAGCGCGTATCCGAACAGCTCGCGCTCGGCGAGCACCATCTCGACGAGCACCGGTACGCCGACGCGCTCGACGTCTTCCAGCCACTGCGCGGCTCACTCACGAGCGGCGCGCCGCGCTCCGCGGAGCGAGGCGCGATGTGCGGGGAGACCTGGGCGCTGATCCGCCTCGGTCGCATGACCGCGGCGGCCGACCTGCTTGGTGAGGCGCGTACCCTCGCGTATGGCCCGAACGGAACACGCGGCGAACAGTCCGAGGTCGCCTATCTCACCGCCGTCTGCTGCTACTCGATCTCGGACATCGCAACGGCGCAGAGCGAATTCGGGCGGGCGCTCGAACTCCTCGACGAGGCCGATGAGCCGAACGATCGCCTCCGACTGGACATCCACCAGTGGCGGTCGCGCTGCTATCGCCGGCAGCGCGACTTCGAAGCCGCGCGCGAAGACATCGACCGCGCTCTCGAGCTCTGCAATGGGATCGACGACATCCGCCCCCGCGCCGAGGTCTACTTGCAGGCGTCGCTCATCGCGGATCGGCTCGGCCGCTGGGTCCTCGCGCGCCGGTACGCAGAGACATCACGTGACCTGTACGACGAGGTCGGCGACACGATCACGAAGGGCCGCGTACTCAACAACATTGCAGGCATCAATCACGAGCTCGGAGACGACGATGCCGCGGTCGCGCAGCTGCGGGAGGCGTTCGCCATTTTCGTCGATGCGCACCTCGAAGCCGAGGCCGGCTACGTCCTGAGCTCACTCGCCGAGATTCACCGCGCCCGGGGCGATCTCGAGGAGGCCGAGGTCGTTGCGGCGCGCGCCCTCGACCTACTCGACGGGCGCATCGACCACATTCAGGAGATCGGCACCGCGCAGCTCGTCATCGCCCGCGCTCGCCTCGGGCAGGGGGAGCTCGACGAGGCGGAACAGATCCTCGGAGCCGTCGACGAGAGCTACGCAGCCACCGAATCCATCGCGCATCAGGCACGCTCGTGGATGGCCCGTGGCGAGCTCGAGCTTCTCCGCGAGAACGACGCTGAAGCGGCACGCCTCTATCGCGAAGCCGCGATGGCCTTTCAGCCGCCCGAGTCCTAGCGCCCGCGCCACCGGGCTGCCCCGCTGAGCCGAGAGAGTAGAAGCCCCCGTTTGGGGGACGACGTGGCGCCCTGAAACGTCGAGAAAGAGGGAGTTCGAATCTGCTCGCTGCATCCGTGCGGGCGCCCCCCTCCGAAAGGACCTGCGGTCATGCTCAGCAAGGGAAATCTTCTCCGCCTCGTCGTCTCGCTCGCCGCACTCGCCTCGCTTGCCTCGCTCGGCGGCGGCTTCTTCGACGGCCACTAGGACACCGTCGGTACAACCGGGGCCTCAGCCGGGCAGCTTCGTCGCGTGACGACGTCCCGCTGACAAAGGCCCCGGTTCCGGCTGGTCCCGATCGGAACCTGGCCACGAACGTCTGCGCAGCACGAGGAGCTGCCGTTTCGGGCAGACTCCACTCGTGGGCTCTGAGAGCATCGAACCCCGGGCTCGCGGCAGCCGCTCTGTGCTGCGGTCGGATGCGAACGCGGGCAACGTCGCGCTCGTCACTGGTGGTGGTACCGGGATCGGGGCAGCGACGGCCCTCGAGCTCGCCCGCACCGGCGCATCCGTGGTGATCTGCGGGAAGCGTGACGCGCCGCTCGTCGCAGTGCAAAGACAGATCGAGGCCGACGGCGGCGCATGCCTCGCCGTCCCGACCGACATCCGGGAGCTCGACCAGATCGAGGCGCTCGTCGGCGCGGCGCTCGAGCGCTTCGGCACGATCGACATCCTTGTCAACAACGCCGGCGGCCAGTTCACCGCTCCGGCAGAGGCGATCTCGCCGAACGGCTGGCGGGCCGTGCACCGACTCGCCGTCGATGCCTCCTGGGCGATCACGCGACTCGTCGCCGAGCGGTCAATGATCCCGCAACGAAGCGGGGTCGTCGTTTTCATCGGCTTCAGCCCCCGCCGCGGAATCCCGGGCTTCGCTCACGCAGGGTCTGCCCGCGCGGCGCTCGAGAACCTCGCATCCGGGCTCTCCCTCGAATGGAGTCGCTACGGGATCCGATCGGTCTGCGTCTCGCCCGGCACGATCGCGACGGAGGGCCTGGATCAGTACGGCGCCGACCTTGAGCAGTGGGCTCGTGCGATCCCCATGCAGCGGCTCGGCACGCCGGAGGAGGTCGCATCGTTGATCGCGTTCCTCTGCTCGCCCGGAGGCGGCTCCGTCACGGGCACCACCGGCGTCGTCGACGGCGGAGCCGACGCCTGGGGTCAGGCCGAATTGCCGCCGCCGCTCGAGTGCTGACGCGTGACAAACGCGTCAACGGCACCCTGGGCGTCGGGCGTCTGGGCGAGCGCTGCGTAGGCAAGACGCTCGATCAGAAGCCCGGCATCGCGCGAGGACTCGGCCATCGCGTCGATCGCCTCCTTCGCGAGCGAGAGCGCGAGAGCCGGTAGCTCGGCGAGACCAGCTGCAAGCTCGACAGCGCGATCGTGCGCCGAGCCTTCGGCGACGACCTCGGTCACGAGGCCGATGCGCAACGCCTCGGCCGCGTCGATGCGCTCGCGGAGCATGACGAGATCCTTGGCCCGGGCGAGGCCGAGGAGACGGACGAGACGGTGCGTGCCGCCGGAGCTCGGAATGATCCCGATTGCGACCTCGGGCAGCTTGAACCGTGCGGACTCGTCGGCGATCCGGAAATCCGCTGCGAGCTCGAGCTCGAGCCCGCCGCCGACGCACCAGCCGTGGATCGCCGCGATCGTCGGCTGCTGCAGCGATGCGAACTGCTCGTAGACGGCGCCGGTGGCGCGGTAGTAGGCAAGATCGACTCGGGCGTCGCCTCCCGAAACTCGGTCACGTCTGCACCTCCCCGGCGATGACGACAGCACAGCTCGTCTGCAACTCCTCCGAGGAGAGAGCCGAGGTGAGAGCCTCCTCGACCGCATAGGAGAGCGCATTGAGCTTGTCGGGTCGGCGCAGCATCAGCACGCAGACGGCGCCTCTCCGCTCGATTCCGACGACTGAACTCTCCATCGCCCTATCGTGTCGTGTGCGGCCACCCGACGCAAGCCTCGTCGTTAGGGTGGCGCGATGGACATCACCGAGCAGCTCCAGGACTACGCCGAGCAGGTCTCGTCACCGCACGATCCGCTCCTCGTCGAGCTGTCCGACGAAACAGAGCGCTCGCTCGGCTGGGCGCAGATGCTGACGGGACCCGTTGCTGGCAGGTTCCTCGAGTTCCTCGTCGCGACGGCACAGCCCCGACGGATTCTCGAGATCGGCACCTTCAGCGGCCACGGCACGCTCTCGATGGCTGCGGCCCTGCCCGCAGACGGCCGCATCGACACCTGCGAGCTCGGCCCCGAGCGGGCCGCCATTGCCCAGACGTACTTCGACCGCAGCCCGTGGGCGGAGCAGATCACGATCCACGTTGGTCCCGCCGGCACATCGATCGACGCCCTGCCAGGTCAGTTCGACTTCGTCTTCATGGACGCGGACAAGACGGGGTACATCGACTACTACGAGGCCGTTCTCCCGCGCCTCTCCGAGCACGGCCTGATCGTGGCCGACAACACGCTGCACGGCGGCCGTGTGCTCGAGGCGGGGGACACGCTCGCCGCCTTCAACGCGCACGTCGCAGCAGACCCGCGGAGCTCCCAGGTGCTCCTCACCGTTCGCGACGGGATGACGCTGATTCGCCGCTCCGCCAGCTGAGCTCCTCGCGCGGTTATCCCTCGAACGGGAGCGAGACTCCCCCGAAACGGGAATAGCCGGGTAAAGCGCCTCGCTCAACGATGAAGGAGCGATGCGCGTGCGGCACCTCGTCCCCCTTACCCTGTTCGTGGCTCTCCTCGCCCCGATGAGCGCTTCTGCGTCGACCATCATCGATCGCAACGCCACGGGGGTGACGCTCAAGGTCGACAGGACCGGACAGGCGCTCGTCTCCTACACGGCGCGGGGGAAGCAGTGGAACGTGCTCGCCTCGGGGGCGATCAATGCGCTCGCACCCACGCCCACGGGAAAGCAGGTCGACTTCAAGCTGGACTACTCGGGCGGCTGGGGAACGACCAAACGTGACGTCTGGAAGACGCTCAAGAACGCATGCCAACCCTACAACGGCCCGTCGCTCGCGTGGAACGTGACGGCGTGCACGGCACCCGACGGCAGCCACTGGGGCCTGCAGGCCTGGCAGCGGATGCTGCCGAACTACGGCCTCACGCCGAGCCCGAAGCAGGCCGTGTGGGAGCTGCGACTCTCGCACTGGACGGGCGACTTCCCGACGTTGACGGTCAACACCAACTGGGCCTATCGCAAGTTCGACCATCTCTTCGGGACGTTCGCCTACGACGGCACGCCGGTGCATGGCTTCCGGTCGACTGCCGGCGGTAATCCGCTCGACTCATTCGGCCGGAACCTGTACGTCGACACGTTCGATTCCGCCTACGGAGCTGGCTGGAAGCGCGAGAACAGCTTCCTCATGCACAAGAACACCGGGACGTTCTGTTACGGCTTCTACCCGCACGGCAACCGCCCCGCAGGTCACGGCGAGCGCTACCGCGCGACGATCATCGGCCCGGGCGTGACGCCGGACGTGATGTGGCAGGGAGACTCGCCGGGCGCGTACGACGAGCTCCTCGACCGCGAGCTTGCCGACACCCAGCGCGCGACGTATACGTCCGATCGTCTCTGCAAAGCCGTCTGACCGCACGCTCCCCGTAGGATCGGTCGCGTGGTTGCAGCGATCATCTTCGACATGGACGGCGTCATCGTCGACACCGAGCAGGTGTGGGACGAGGTACGCGAGGCTCTTGTGGCCGACTGGGGCGGCAGGTACTCGTCGGAGGCGCAGCAGGCGATGATGGGCATGAGCTCGGTCGAGTGGTCGCGTTACATGCACGACGAGCTCGGCCTGGCGCAGAGCCCCGCGGAGATCAACGCCGAGGTTGTTCGGCGAATGCTCGAGCGCTATCGCACCGCACTGCCGCTCGTCGAAGGCGCCGTGGCCGTCGTCTCCGAGCTGTCGGCGTCTCTGCCCCTCGCTGTGGCCTCCTCCTCCAACCGCCCCCTGATCGACGCGGTGCTCGAGGCGGCCGGAATCACCGCGTGCTTCTCGGCGACAGTCTCGTCGGAGGAGGTGGCACGCGGGAAGCCGAGCCCCGACGTCTACCTCGAGGCAGCGCGACGGCTGGCGGTCGCCCCGGCGGAGTGCGCGGCCGTCGAGGACTCGGCGAACGGCATACGCGCGGCGGCCGCGGCCGGTATGCGGGTGATCGCTTATCCGAACCGCCACTATCCGCCGGATCCCACGTCGCTCACAATCGCCGATACGGTGATCGGGTCGCTCGCCGAGCTTCCGCGAGTCCTCGCAGCAGGCGCATGACCAGGGTTCGGCTGTCACCACAGGCCGACCACATCCCATCGGCGCGTCACTGTCTGATCTCGACCGGAGTCCCCTCGACGGCCAGACGTAGAAACCGCAAGGCGTCTCGATTGTGGACGCGGAGGCACCCGTGCGAGACGGCCGACCCGATGAGGCCCGGCGCGTCGGTGCCGTGGATCGCAATCGGCCCCCCTTGGGGCCAGTTGAGCAACACCGGGGAGAACGCGGAAATACCGACCGCGCCCGGCCCGTAGCCACCGACCGGGTTCGCGGCGCGGAGCCGCTGGTTGACGTAGAACTGACCGGTCGGCGTCGGTGTCGACGGGGCTCCGATGACCGCAGTCGTGATCAGAACCACCCGCCCGTCGCGGAAGAGCGTGATCCGGCGCTGCGAGAGATCGACTGCGATGCGGGTGCGTACCGGACTCAACCGGACGTCGACCGCCCGCACCCAGCCGGTGGAACCGTTCGGCCGAATCGCGAGCTGCACCTTGTAGAGCGTCACACGGCACGAGCGGTCGACCCGAGAAGCGAGGACGCCGAAGACGGTAGGAACACCGTTCCCGTTGCGTCGATCGAAACGTGTGCTCGCACGCTGGTTGAGTGCCTTGTGGACGCGAAGCGGCCGGAGCGCAGTCGCTACGAACACCGACCGGTTGGTGCGCATTCCTTGTATCGAGCCGGGTGTGCAGCCCGCGCGGACGATGACCGAATCTCGCGTCCCGGCCGCGCCGCTGACGCCGCTCAGGCCAAGTGAGAGAACCAAGAAGACTGCGGCGGTGAGGATGCGCGACAACACTGGTGAGGGAGTCTCACGCACCTTGCGCTCCAAGGCAACAGTGAATTGTCATCCGGCGAGAAACCGACGGCGCTAGCGGTCACCGAGAACGCTGACCCAGAGCGCGACATTCGTCCGATCACCGAATTGGTCGAGAGTGACAACGGCAAGACCCTGTTCGCGCCAATCGGCACGGAAGAGGTTTTCGCGGTGGGCGGTGCTGTTCAGCCACGCGTCGACAGTTGGACGAGGGGCGCCGAATCGACCGCTCGCGAGATAGAGATTCTCGCCGAAGGAGCCTTTGTACCCCGTTGACCGAACCGTCACGGTCCAGTCTCCGCCACAGGGGTTGTGAGCGAAGTTACGGCAGCGGAGAATCGCGCGCGCTTTTCGAATCGATGCACCGTTGAGAATCGAAGCGACCGAGAGCTCCTGCAAACCCTGTCGTCTCCGGGCAAAGTTGACGAGGCAGGCAACTGTAGCCGCCTGACGAGCAAGCGGCCGATCCGTACGCTCACCGTCCGGACAAACGGCCTCACTTGCGAGGAACCGCCTCCACGGGTCGTTCTTCGCGTAGAGCGACTTCGTGCTCATGCTTTTTGCAGATATTGCCGGGGCGAGCGAGGACAGCACAAGCCGCAGTGGTTCAGCACCTGCATTGTTGTCAGCAGAACGAACGAGCCATGCGGCGGGCAGGCAGACCACGACAACGGTCAGCCCAAAGAGAACATAGCTAAACCGCGCGCTGACGATATCCTGCGATCGCGCCCTCCTGGGAGGACGTCCCCTGAGTTGCATCTGGACAGGCTAACACCCTTCTCGGGGCAGAACCAGCGCAGACGAACCTCTGAACAGGTGCACGATCCCCGACGGTGAATACCCTTGAATCCGAGCGGCTCGCGCGACACCCCCGTTACTTCGCTGCGGAGCCTCAGGCATCTGGTAGACGGGCTTGGTGCCGGACCGTTGAGGATGAACTGCGAGTCCTGGTGGAGCGACTCGACAGTCCGAGCACCGCCTTCATGGACTACTGCGAGACGAAGGCACAGCCCGATCCCCTCCTGACTGGAACCGACTGGCGGGAGATCGTCTCGGGCTCGACGGACGCGGAATCACCTCACCGTGTGCAGGGACGCCTCGTTTCTCTCGCTTCTGCCATTGTGGGCGTCCACAGCGTGTTCCGTTTCAATCACGAACGAGGCGACCGTCGCCCTCGCGCCGGACCGCGTAAAATCGTCGCCCTAGGACTCAAGGGCCGGCGCCGAGCGCCGACGATTCGACAAGACCTCTCCGTTCGAGGAGATCAACGACCTCACGTGTGCACTCGACCGCGTTCGTCCTCTCCGTCTGCAAACGGACGTCGGGCCGCTCAGGTCGTTCATACGGCGCGGAGATGCCCGTGAAGTCCTCGAGCTCGCCAGCGTTGGCTCTTTGGTAGAGGCCCTTTGGGTCGCGGCGAGCGCACACCTCGACCGCCGTGTCGACGTGGACCTCGACGAAGGTGGAGTGCTGCTCAACGAGGGCGCGCGCTGTCTCTCTGCCGCTCGCATAGGGCGAGACCAGCGAGACGACGACCACGGCTCCTGCACGGGCAAGACGCGACGCGACCCAGCCGACCCGCTCGACATTGGTCTCGCGGTCGGCCTGCGAGAAACCGAGCCCACGGGACAGCATCATGCGTACCTCGTCCCCGTCCAGAACGTCAACAAGATGGCCTCGACGCTCGAGTTCCGCGGCGAGGAGCGACCCAATCGTCGTCTTGCCCGCCGCCGGGTAGCCGGTGAGCCACACCACGAACCCGCGAGGCCGAGCAGCGATGACCGTCACCGGATGCTCATCTCGAGCCCTGCCAGCACGGCCGTCGCTTCCTCGATCTCGTGCGGACGCAGGCGCGACTCCCAGAGATCGGGTAGCTCCGCCGCAACGCGGTGCGTCTCGTACCCGTCGCCGGGCCGATTCCACCCACTGATGGCACGGTCGCCGGCGGCATCCCACGGAAGCCCGAGATCGGCGGCGAGCCGGTGGAAGCCTTCGATCGGCGCGCGACACAGATCCTCGTGCACCACTCGGTGCCACGACGGGTTTCGGACGATCGCCTCGTCGAGAACGCGCGTGAGCACGCCCACCAACCATGCTGCGCGACCGATAGGTGTGCCTCCCGACGGAGGTGCGACGCCAAAGCGCTCACCAAGCCCCCGAGCGAGCATCGGATCGAGCGTCGCGAGCGGTTCTGGCCCGGATTCGTCCAGCCACCCGAGCGTCTGCCAACTCGAGACGATGTTTAGCGGATGACGCGCGGTAACCACGACTTCGACGTCGTGGCGACTCGCAATCCACTCGACCGCCAATGTGGCGTACACCGACTTCACGAGCACCGGCCCGTCGCCGCGCTTCGGGCGTCGGGGAGCAGCAAACCGCATCGCGAGACGAAGATCGCGATCGGGTGACGCACCGGCGAGAACTGCGGAGGCCCTAACGTGGCCCACGCGCGATACGAGGCGGTCGCTCAAGCTACCGCGATAGCCGAGCGGACTCGCTCGGGTCTGAAACGCGTCGTGCCAAAGACGTGCGTAGTCCCGCGCTGACTCGGGCGTGCCTCCCGGTTCGAGTTGCGGGTAGCCCCTCTGCCCTAAGGCAGCCTTGGCGCGAAGCGCAAAGCCAAAACGGAAGTGGTTGTCTGGCTCCTCGAGGTAGCGTGCGCCCGTTCCCCTGGCAAGAACCCGGGCGACCCAGGTCGTGCCTGATCGCGGAACGCCAACGATGAACATTGGCCACGCGTGATCGCTCCGTCCGCCCACCGTGGCATCTTACGAGTCATGCTGCTCCGAACCGAACCGCAAGCAACATTCTCCGCGCCAAGTTCGTATGCTTTGTCCAACGCAATTCGATTAACTCGGGGGATCAATGAGGAGAGCAACGCTTTGCGCCGTGCCGATAGCGATAAGTCTTCTGGTCACCGCGGGCGCTCAGGCAAGGAGCAACGACTGGGCCGGATCGCGTTATTCGAAGCAAGACTGCCGTCGCGTGTCGGGGGCCGCACGACCGGGACTGTACTGCGAAAAATGGGTTTCGGCCAGGGCCCAATCGAGCCAAACCATGGGCGCCACCGACGCCCAGTGTCCCACCGGTATCCGCTTGTATTTGCGAAGCGGCACGATCGAAGTTCGCTTCAAAGCGTACGACTCCTATGACGGCCCGGTACCGATTCCCAGGTTCGCAATTGGTGGGAACGAATCGAGCTACACCGAATCGTGGCTTGATTTCAGCGACACCGACCTAGGCTGCGCGTAGCTCGGCGCCACGTCGCGCAAGCCAATCCGGCTCAGCAGGGACGGATCGACGGTCGAGATCGAGATGCGAGCCTCCCGCGGCCAGCCTGAGGAGCCCTGCGGCTGCGCGCATTGCGTGATCGCCAAACGGAGCGGCGAACCCGGGCAGCGCATTACCCGGCGACCGGAATCGAACGGCAGCACGAAAGTACAACGCAGAAGCCTGTAGTCGCTTTCCACCTCGATAGCGTTCGTTCGCTGCCCACTCGGCGACGCCCTTCCTCACCTCGCCGTCCGCTTCTATCTTGTCGAGAAAGACGTCGATCGAGCGCATCTCCAGGCGCGGATCGCGGAAGATCCACCTGCCAGGGTGCTCGAGCGTGGCGACGAGGAGTTCCGCGTCAGCCGCGGCGGGGGCGCAGGAGGCAAGCCGGAGCCAGAGATCCCAGTCGTCCGGACCTCGCAATGTCTCGTCGAAGCCACCGACGGAGCGTAGGAGCGATGTTTGGGCGATGACCGATGACGAACCCGCCGCAACCACGTTTCCGCGTCGCAACTCCGTAGCGATCCCGGCGGCTGGACGCACGGCAAGAACGTCGACGATCTCAAGACGTTCGTCCACGACGACGCCGCCGCAATATCCCCACCCGGCATTACCGATCGTCGCGAGTTGCGTTGCCAGCTTTGCTGGAGACCATAGATCGTCGTCGTCGAGAAAGGCGACCCAGGGGCTCCGCGCAGCAGCGATTCCGACGTTTTTAGCAGCCGCCGCGCCCTGGGAAACCGCTTGGCGGAGGAGACGTACGCGCGGTTCACCGAGATCTTCGATGCGGTCGGGTGTCCCGTCGATGGAGCCGTCATCGACAACGATGACTTCGATATCGACCCCTTCCTGGCCGAGGGCACTCGGCAGAGCATGCCGAGAGAGCAGTTGCCAACGGTCTCGGGTTGGCACGACGACACTGACCTCAGGGCGCCCGGTCACGGTCTATACGCGGCGATCCACGCCGGCGCAGGTGGCACGGGCCGGTTCTCGACCGTCAGATGGGAGACGCTGCGGACCCGCGTCAGGAATCGTGACGCGGCGCGCATCCCACGACGGCCGAAGAGCGCTCCTACCGCCGGCGCCAGGTTTCCCGGACTCCGGCACGTTACGGCCGCCGCGAGGTAGAGCCGGGCCGCGGCCAGCCGATGATCGGCGCGGTGCTGCTCGAAGGCGAGCCATTCCAGCACCGAGCGCCGATCAGCCACCGTGACCGCACGCCGCTTGGCGAGTAGACGCTCGTGCGCGGCTGCAACCTCGGTGCGGTCACGCACGACCATGTTGGCACCATGCTCGACTCGCGCGAGCACGACCTCGTCCACGATGGCAGGGAGTCCTGTGTCGAGCAATCGCAACCAGAGGTCCCAGTCCTCGAAAAAACGGAGCTCCTCGTCGAAGCCGCCTGCCCGGCGAAACACGTCGCGCTCGACGATCACGTTCGAGCCGCCGCCCGGTATCCAGTTTCCCTGGAGAAGGAGTTCGTTGAGCTCCTCGGGGGCGGGGAACGGGTCGTCCTCGATCATCCGCAGATCTCCGTCCATCACGACAGCACGGCCGTACACCCACGCGCGACCCAACGCCCGTGCCGCGTCGATCTGGGCCCGCAGTTTCTCCGGCGACCAGACGTCATCGTCGTCAAGAAAGGCAAGCCACGCGCCCGTCGCCATGGCCGCGCCCGCATTGCGAGCCCCCGGAAGCCGCTTCGGCGGGTCGTGTCGGATCACCCGTAGCCGCGGGTCGACGATCTCGGCCAGCCTTGTCGCCGTTGCGTCCGAAGACCCTTCGTCGACGACGATGACCTCGATCCCGATGCGCTCTTGGGCGAACGCGCTTGGAAGCGCGCGACGCGAAAGCATCTCCCAGCGGTTACGCGTGGGGATAATGACCGTCGCCTCGGGCCGACTCACCTTAACCTCCTCACCTGTGAGCACGACCATGAGCACGCCAACCTGCACTGAAACCACCGGGCATGCCCCGTAGGATCCCTCGTCGCGGGTCGGTCCAACGTCGGCGTCGCTTCACGACAGTCGAAAGTGCTCCGCGCGCGGCCCAGACGAGGTCACGTCCGATCCAGCGGAGCATGAGCATGTCCCCCTGCCGCAGGTGCTTGGCGTAGAAGAAGCCCTGCCCACGGGCGTAGCGGATGTAGAGCTGTTCGAGTTCTGCCGGCGAGCGCCAGTCGTGGTGCCAGACGACGAGCGCGGGCTCGAACACGATCGTATTTCCCGATCGCAGCCAGCTGTAGCTGAAGTCGTTGTCCTCGGCAGCCTCGCCCGGGCCGAAACGCTCGTCGAAAGCGCCGGCAGCCAGGACCCCATCCCGCGGAAGCACCATGTTGTTCGGGAAGAGGGAGCCTCCATGACGCTCACCGGTGAAGTCGTGCGACTCCGTTGCCTCCTTCGTCGACGGCACAGCGCGCGGATCTCCGACCGGCAACACGCGCCCGGTCACGATCGCCCCGGGGCGCCCCTCGGCAAGCCGCAGAGCCGTTCCGATCCAATCTGGCTGGACAGTGCAGTCGTCATCCGTGACAAGGACAACTGCATGCGCGGCGGCTCGGATGCCATCGTTGCGGCCCCTGGCGACGCCCCGCCCGTGGCAAGCGATGATGCGTGCATCGATGTGGCCGAACGCCGCCACGACGGCAGCCACCTCCGGGTGGTGGCTCTGGTCGACGACGAGCACCTCCGCAGCCGCCGGATCGCACGCAGCGATCGAATCGAGGCAGGAACGCAGCGGGCCGGGCCGGCCAACCGTTGGAATCACGACCGAGACCGGGAGCACTCCGGAACGCCTCGTCAAAACGTCGAATCCGCCGTTATCCGCCATTCGACGCTAGGTTGCACGACCCTGTCGCGCTCAAGCGAACCTGCGTTGTCATCGGCCTTGGCCCAAACGCGAAACCGCAGTGCCTCTTCGTTCAGGAGCGTGTCGTACGCTGATCCGAGCCAGACGCTGAGCACGTAGTCACCGGCTGGGAGGATTGGCGGCATGGTGAGACGCGCCAGAAGCTCCTGAGGCGACGAGCCGACCTCGAAGGTCCGTCCCGTGTCTGCACCCCAGATTTCGTCGAGGACAACGATGCCGCGCCGGTCCCGCACGGAGATGCCGAGATCGAGCACCTTCTGGGGCTCGCGGACGATGACCTTGACAGCGAATGTGAGCGGATCCCCCCGCTCCGCAACACTGACAGTCTCGCCAGCCGCGTCGATCACCGCGGCCGACAGCACCTGCACGGCGCGCGCGGGATCCGGCTCGAAGTCTGCGCGCGAGGTCGCATCGGAGACACCACGGATGTAGCGCTGCACAATCTCTTCGCTTGGGCCGTCGGCGACGATGCGTCCTCCCTCGAGCCAGATGGTGCGTCGACACACCTGCGTGATTGATCCAAGATCGTGACTCACAAAGACCACGGTGCGGCCGTCGCGCCCGAACTCCGAAACCTTGTTCAAACACTTTTCGCGGAACCGAGCGTCGCCGACGGCCAGTACCTCGTCGAGAATCATCACGTCGGGCTCGACGTGCGCCGCCACCGCGAAGGCGAGTCGGAGGTACATCCCCCACGAATAGCGCTTCAGGGGTGTGTCGAGAAAGCGCTCGAGGCCGGCGAAATCGACAATCTCGTCGAACTTCGCACGCGTATCTCGCCTCGACATGCCCAGAATTGCAGCGTTGAGGTAGATGTTCTCGCGTCCCGTCAACTCCGGATGGAAGCCCGTGCCAACGTCGAGCAGCGTGCCGGCCCGGCCGCGAGTTCGGGAGACCCCGATTGTCGGCTCCGTGATCCGCGAGAGCACCTTGAGCAGGGTTGTCTTCCCTGCTCCGTTTGGGCCGATCACACCGAGCGCGTCGCCCTGGGCGACCGAAAAACTGACGTCGCGGAGTGCCCAGAGGTCAGCTACATCATCCTCGGACGAACGACGCACCGCCCCCGCCACTGCCTCACGCAGGGTCCCGTAGCGCCCGAGACGCTGTCCAAGGCGATATCGCTTGGAGACGCCCGATACCTCGATCGCGATTCCCATCAGACCACGTCCGCAAACGACCGCTCGACGCGGCGGAAGTAGACAATCCCGAGCACGCCAACGATCACAACGACCGCCAGTGAGACGAACGCTTGCGGCCCAGGAGCTGGGCCATCCGCTATCGACCAGCGGAAGCCATCAAGGACGGTGACCACGGGGTTGAGCGCGTAGACGTAGCTCCAGACACCGGTGAAGAGTGATGCCGAGTAGGCCACAGGACTTGCGTAGAGCCAGACCTGTAACAGCAGCGGCAATCCGACTCGGACGTCGCGATACTTGACGTTCAGTGCCGCGAGCGGAATGCCGAAGACGAGTCCCGTCACCGTTGCGGCGACGATCCAGAAGGGCAGGAAAACGACCGCGAGGCCGGGAACGACGCCGAGGATAGCCATCATCCCGATCAGCACGACGAAGGCGATCGCAAGATCGACGAGCCCGGGGATTGCCGAGGACATCGGTGCGACGAGGCGTGGAAAGTAGACCTTCGTGACCAGATCGCGGCTTTCAACAAGGCTCTGGGCCGCGCCACCGACCGCGGAGGCGATGTAGAGCCAGAGAATCATCCCCGCGTAACTGAAGACGGAGTAGGGAATTCCATCGGTCGGAAGTTTCGCGAGCTTTCCGAAAACAACGGTGAAAACCAGAACAGCTGTCAGTGGCTGAATCACTGCCCACGAAACACCGAAGAGGGTCTGCTTGTAGCGGACACGGAGTGTTTTCTGAGACAGCGCCCACCCGAGCTCGCGGTAGCTCCACAACTCACGAAAATCGAGGTGGGGCAGCCATCGTTGCTGCGGGCGATTCTCGACCCACGCTGGTTGCCGATTCGCGAGCCTGCTCGAAGCGACGATGTCGCCCCCGTCGAGATCAGACATCGATCGACACCTCCGAGGCGATTTCGTCGAGTGCGTCAAGCACCTCGTGATCCCTCGTTGTGTCGAACTTGCGCGCAAACAGCATCCCGGAGCCAAGCATCGCATCGAGATCGGCTACTCCTAGAGTGACAGGATTCGCGGCGTCGTCTTCCCAGCGGATGTAGTGAAGACTCTCGGGCACGATGGTGCCTGCGAGCGGGGAGGTCATCACGATCGACTGGAAGAACACCTCGCTCGGATGCAGAACATGTTCGAAGAAGTGCGTTGCTGCCGGGTTCTCCCGCACGAACCGGTCGATGTACTCGACCATCGGGCGCGCCAACGACCACCACGCGCCCCCGCCGTACGGCCGGAGTTCGCCGGGTAGCGTCCGCGCCCGCGGCAGTCGAACGTGGAGAGCTCGCCGACGGATCAGATGCCAATCCTCAACCCTGTCGAGGCCACCTCGGGGACCCCAGCCGTCCGGGCGGGGCAGCGCGAAGGCGTCGAGATACGAATTGCCGCCTGCATCGCCGAAGAACAGTTCGATCTCGCGAGCTCGGCGTAACGGGTAGTCCTGT
>JBKJVI010000125.1:0-12534 GCA_046590225.1 Gaiella sp.
CTGCCATCTCTGGGACGAGGCCGGCAACCGCTACATCGACTCGACGGGAGGCCTCTGGTACGCAAACGTCGGCTACGGTCGCGCCGAGATTGCCGACGCGGTGGCTGCACAGATGCGCAAGCTCCACGCCTACTCGCACTACGGCGACGTCTCGAGCCGCCCCACGACGGATCTCGCCGAGCGCATCTCCTCGATTGCTCCGATGAAGGACGCGGCTGTCTTCTTCACGAGCGGTGGCGGAGAGTCGATCGAGACCGTCGTCAAGCTCGTGCGCCGCTACTGGAGCCTCCTCGGCCGCCCGGAGCGCACGACCATCATCTCGCGGGAGCGTGCCTACCACGGTCTCGCAGGCTTCGGCACCAGCATTGTCGGGACGGACGCCTTCAAGGTCGGGGTCGGCCCGCTCGCCGGCGGCACGGCTAGGGTCTCCTGGGACTCCCCCGAAGCGCTCGAGGCAACAATCCACGAGCTCGGCCCGGAGCACATCGCAGCGTTCTTCTGCGAGCCGATCATCGGCGCCGGCGGCGTCCTGCTCCCACCCGACGGGTACCTCCAGGCCGTGCGGCAGATCTGCCGTGACCACGGAATCCTCTTCGTCGCCGACGAGGTGGTCTGCGGCTACGGGAGAGTCGGCGACTGGTTTGCATGCAGCCGCCTCGGGCTCGATCCCGACGCCGTCACGTTCGCGAAGGGCATCACGTCCGGCTACGTGCCGCTCGGAGGCGTCATCGTCGGAAGCACAATTCAGCAGCCCTTCTGGGGTACGGCTGAGGCGGGCATCTGGAGGCACGGCTACACGTATTCAGGCCACGCGAGCGCCGCAGCAGCAGCCCATACGAACCTCGACATCATCGAGCGCGAAGGGCTTGTGGCACGCGGTCTCGCGCTCGAGGTGGAGATATCCGCTGCGCTTTCTCCCCTGCTTGAGCACGAACTCGTCAGCGAGATCCGCGCCGGCTTCGGCGCTCTCGCAGCGATCCAGATCGACCCGGTAGTCCTTGCCGACGACCCCGGCTTGACGGACAGGGTCACGCTCAGATCACGGGACTACGGCGTGCTCACGCGGACGCTCGTCGGTGGCGGCCTTCAGATCTCGCCTCCGCTCGTGGTCACGACGGACGACCTGGCGGAGATTGCCGCCGGGATTCGCGGTGCGCTCGACGACGTCGCGGCTGCGCGCTAGACCACGCCCTCGCTTCCTCGGGGGCCGGCTTTCGGAGAGACCAGCCGCGTCCTGATCAGGCCACGGCTCCGGAACGGGCACGTTTCGTGCGATCGAGGAATGCTCCCCAGGGGAACGCGGGTCCTGGATCCCAATGGTCGCTCCTGTGGAACGCCGCGCTGACGTCGGCATGTCCGGTGATGCCTCTGCGGCCCGCGACGAGTCCGGACGCGCGCAGTCGTCGGATCGGTATCTGGTATCGGGCGCACACCTCGGCCGTCACCGCCGCCGCTCGCTCGAGAACGGCCTGGCTGTACGTGTCGTTCCAGTCGCTTGCTTGCTGGCCGGCATAGCCCGCCAGTTCGACGCCGATCGAGTTCGCGTTGCCGCCACGCGCGTGCCATGCGACGTCCTTCTCGCGCACACACTGGATCGTCGTATCCGCATCGATGCAGTAGTGGGCCGAGACCTCGGAGACCGGGCTTGCGAACCAGGCAGCGCACGCCTCCGCGGCACCGTCTCGTTCGCCGACCTCCATCGTGTGGATCACGACGAACGAGATCGTGCGGCTCTCCACACTCGTCTTGTGAGGGCTCTCGATGAAGTCGTACGGCACACGCCCTCCCGGGATCGGCGCCGCAGCCAGGTGCAGCATAGTGCTACAAGACCTCGAGTGGAAGTCGATGCGTCGATCCGGGAGCTCGCCGAGAACCCGAATGTCCATCAGCCGCTCGCCGCCGGGCGCGAGCTCGTCACCGATTGGGCCGGGCGCTTTGTGATCTACCTTGCCGCGGGAACGAGCGTCCACAGCGCGACGGTGCAGCGCGTCCGCCTCGGCGCCGAGGAGGTCAGCGGGGCAGTGGCAGAGATCCGGGCGATTCTCCGCGACCACGGGCGAGCGGGTGCGGAATGGGAGCTCGGTGAGTCGTGCACGCCGTCGGATCTCGTGAGCCGGCTCGCGGCGCTTGGCATCGTGCCTGACGAGAACGAGCCAGTAGCGATCGGCATGGTGCTCGAGGCCGGAACGGGACTGTCGCCACCTCCCGGTGTCTCTGCGCGACCGGTGGCCACGATCGACGAACTCGTGATAGCTCGTCGGATCCAGAGCGAGGCGTTTGGGGGCAGTGCCGATGTCGTCGAGCTCGCGCAGGCCGAGACGGACTTCGCGGCGGAGGGCGTGATCGGCTCGACCTTCCTCGCGTTCGTGGAGGACATGCCCGTTGCGGCGGCGTATGCCTCGTACACACCGATTGGAATCCTGCTGTTCGGTGGGGCGACGCTCCCGTCCGCGCGTGGGCGAGGCGTGTACCGCGCGCTCGTCGCGGCGCGCGCCAGCGAGGCGGTCGACCGGGGCACGCCGGTGCTCGTCACCCACGCCGGCCAGATGTCGCGGCCGATCCTCGAGCGCCTCGGCTTCAGGCCGGTGGCGCGGATCGACCGGCTGCTCGACGTCTTCTAGGTACGCCGGCACATGGGGGCGATGACCTCACCGACGAGGCGAATCGCCTCGCGTGGGTCGTCACCGAGCGCGCCGCCGAGGCTCACGTTCGTCACGCCCGCCTCGTGGAGTGCCACGATCCTCTCCCCCGCCTCCTCCGCGGTACCGACCAGGGCGAGACGCAGCATCTCCGGTGTCACCGATGCGGCCGCCTCGTCGAGGCGACCGGCGTCCACGAGTCCGCGAATCTCGACGAAATCGGTTCGTCTGAGACCGAGCGTGGCGAGCGCCCGCTCCTCGAGGTAGGGGCCGAACGTCGCAACCATCTGCCGGAGGAGATGCGTGGCCGGCCCGTCCGGAGATCCGATCGAGAGCCATGCGCAGGCGACGACCTCGACGTCGGTTGGGTCGCGCCCAGCCGCGATAGCACCGGCGTGGATGTCGCTCGCCAGCTCGCACACTGACTCGGGTGGCGTCGCCATCGGCATCACGCCGTCGCCGATCGCTCCTCCGAGCCGCAGGAGCTCGGCGCCGAACCCCGCGACGTAGACGGGCGGATCGGGTCGGAACGGCTCGAAGCGAAGCCGGCACTCGTCGCCCCAGGCATACGGTCCGTTGGGCTCGCTTACTGCCTCGCCACTGAGCAGTGCCCGGAGCGTTGTAACCGAGGAGCGGAGTCGTTCCGGAAGATCTCCCGGGTCGTAGCCGAGCCAACGCACCATCTCCTCGCTGTGCAGCCCGAGCCCGAGGGCCGCGCGACCGTTCGAGAGCAGGTCGAGAGTCGCAAGGTAGGCAGCGATCTCCGAGGGATCCGTCGTGTACGGGTTCGTGCCGATGCTCCCGATCGTGATCCGCTCCGTGCGCGCCGCGATCGCCGACGTCACCGCCCACGCGCTCGTCATGAACGGGTCGTGCGGGATCCACACCTCGTCGAGGCCACATTCCTCGGCATGGACTGCGAGATCGACGACGTCGGCCGGCGTGCCGAGGTACTGGATCAGGCGGACGCCGACGCGCATGGGCGCGACGGTACCTCCTTCGTCCATACTCGGCTCGTGCGAAGCGAATTGCCTGTGGGAACAGTGACGTTCCTGTTCACGGACATCGAGGGCTCGACACGCCTGTTGAGGGAGCTCGGGTCGGACTCCTATGCCGCGGCGCTCGCAGAGCATCGCCGTGCACTGCGCGTGGTGTTTGCGGCGCACGGTGGTGTGGAGGTCGACACGCAGGGTGACGCATTCTTCGTCGCTTTTCCGACTGCGGCTGGAGGTGTCGCAGCGGCGGTCTCGGGGCAGAAGGCGCTTGCGTCCGGCCCGATCACGGTGCGGATGGGCCTGCACACCGGGACGCCCATGACGACTGCCGAGGGATATGTCGGGATCGACGTCCATCGCGGCGCACGAGTCGGAGCGCTTGCACACGGCGGCCAGATCATCGTCTCCTCGGCGACGGCGGCTCTCGTCGAGAACCAGCCCCGGAGGGATCTCGGGCGGCATCGACTCAAGGACTTCGACGCTCCCGTGCAACTATTCCAGGTCGGCACCACCGAGTTTCCGCCTCTGCGAACTCCCGGAGCCGTCGAGCTCCCGACTCCTGCAACCCACTTCCTCGGCCGCGAGCAAGAGCTGTTAGAGGCTGCGACGCTCTGGCTCGAACGCGATCCGCGTGCGCTTACGATCGTCGGCCCCGGTGGAACCGGCAAGACCCGGTTCTCAATCGAGCTCGCGCGGTTCCTCGCGGAAGAGGCCGACGGTGGCACGGTTCTCGTTCCGCTCGCCCCCGTCCGTGACCCCGCCCTCGTTGTGGCGCTGATCGCCGCGCACCTCGGTTCCTCCGGCGACACTGCGGCTGCGATCGCGACGCGCGTCGGCGACAAGCGAACCCACGTCGTCCTCGACAACCTCGAGCAGCTCCTCCCTGACGTCGCCCGACCACTTGCCGAACTGCTGGCTGCCGCTCCCGCGCTGTGTCTCATCGCGACCAGTCGCGAGCCGCTCAGGATCGCAGGCGAGTCCGAGTACGATCTGGCGCCGATGCAGGAGCGCGATGCCGTCTCACTCTTCCTCGAGCGAGCCCAGGCGATCCGCTCCGACGTTGCCGACTCACCCGCCGTCCACGAGCTGATTCGCCGCCTCGACGGCCTCCCACTCGCGATCGAGCTCGCTGCGGCCCGCGTGAAGCTCCTCGGCCCGGAGCAGCTCCTGGAGCGCATCGCGCAGCGGCTCGACCTGCTCAAAGGTGGACGAGACACCGACGAGCGCCATGCCACGCTTCGCGCCACGATCGCCTGGAGCTATGACCTCCTCACCGAAGAGGAGCAGCGACTCTTCGCCCAACTCGCTGTCTTCCGCGGCGGCTGCACGCTCGACGCAGCCGAAGCGGTCTGCGAGGCAGACCTCGGCACGCTCGCGTCGCTTCTCGACAAGAGCCTCGTCCGGCGCCGGACCGAGGCAGACGGCACAGAGCGCTTCTGGATGCTCGAGACGATCCGCGAGTTCGCAACCGAGCTCCTCCGCTCGACCGGCAAAGAGGACACGTTGCGGCGGGCACAGGCCGACGGCCTGATCGCCCTCGCCGACCGGGCGGGCTTGCTCGCGGTCGTCGACGCCCCCGGGGAGTGGAACTTTGACCTTCTGACGCCCGAGATCGACAACGTGCGTGCTGTACTCGATTGGAGCCTGGAACATGACCCCGTGCGCGGTCTTCACCTCGCGACCTGGCTCGAGGCATTCTGGGTCGTTCGCGAGCCGGTCGAGGGTGCATCGTGGCTCGAGCGTCTCATCGCCGCAGCTCCTGATGCCGACCCGGTGCTCCGCGGTCGCGCGTGGCGTGCGCTCGGCGGATCACTCTTCATGAGCGGCCAGCACGAGCGTGAGGCGAAGTGCTACCCAACGAGCCTCGAGCTCTTCATGGCCGCAGGAGAAGATGTCGAGGCAATGCACATGCGGTTCCGCATCGCCTCCAGCATGGTCATCGGAGGTGACGCTGCCGCCGCCTGGCCTTTGCTCGAGGGCGTGCTCCGGGAGTCGCGGATGCGTGGCAACCGGCCCGGTGAATCCCAGGCACTCGCATACCTTGCCGAAAGACTGGAGCGTCAGGGCGACCATGCGGGCGCGTTGGAGATGACCCTCGAAAGCGCCACGATCGCCCGAGAGGTCGGGTGGACCTGGTTCGAGGCCGGCCAGCTCCGTGGTGCCGCCACTCTCGAGCGTGAGAGAGGTAATCTCGATGCCGCCGAGCGATATGCTCGTCGGGCTCTCGAGCTTGGCCTCGGGCTTGGCGACCTTCAGGGCATCGTCTTCAATGCTGCCCAGCTCGCGATCATTGCCGCGGAGCAAGCCGAGCCGACGCGAGCAGGGCTTCTCTGGGGGGCTGTGGAGGCACAGGTGCGCGCGGGACACGTCGGTCGATGGGAACAGCATGCGGAGGAACTCGAAGCACTCGTCCTGCGCGCCGACGGCCCCGCGTTCCAGCAGGCTCGTGAAGAGGGGCACCTGCTCACGATCCCCCAGGCTGCGAGCCCCGAGCCTTCCTAGCCGGTGCCGAGCGGCTTCAGCGCGGCCCACGCCTTCGGGCCGGTCGTCTGGAAGTCGTAGAGACTCCAGCCCGTGACGGTGCCCTCGTCCGTCACGGCGTCGACGAAGGCCTTCAACTCGTCAGCGGTCATGCGATTCGCGACCCCGCCGGCGGCATGGACGGGAATGTCCGGCCCGACCGCGGTGCGCAGAAGTCGAAGTGATCGCGCCACGTACCCGTAGGTCGCGTCATAGCCACGGAAGCCGCCCCCCGTGTACGTCATCGGGATCCAGGCGTCGACGAGGCCTGTGAGTTCCTGCCAGGGGAATCCTGGCCACCACGTCGGATGCCGCTCGAAGCCACGGGAGGGGTAGGTGATCGCGGCGATCGGCATCTCTCCAGCCTCGGCGCGAAGAATACGGCTCAGCGCGAGGAGGCGCTTCGTCCGCAGGCCGGCGCTCTTGAGCCGGAGGGATTCGATGTCCAGCGAAACGCCGTCGAACGATCCACCGTTTCGCGTCCGAAACGAGAGCATTGCCCGCGTGCGCCGGACGTCCACAGCCGGTTGGACGAAGCCTGGCAGGTACCACGCAACGACGCGCAGGCCGCGGTTTTGGAGCTCGTCGACGAACACGCCGAGCTGCTTCAGGTTGACGACGTCCACCGTGCTGCGATCGTTGGCGGTCTCGACGTAAACGGTACGAACGCCACGGGCCGCAATCTTCGCTGCAGTCGCGGCAGGGCTGCGGTAGGCCGGAGCGTCATAGATGTCGACCCAAGTGCCGAGGCCCGCAAAGACGTCCACGTCGGCCCTCGGTGAAGCCTGTGCTCCGAGCGGAGCGAGTGCGAGAGCGGTGAGAGCGGCGGCGAGTGCTAGACGGCGCATCCGCCCGAGTGTACGGCCCGGGTATGAGGGAACCGTGAAGCGTGTCGTGGCGTCGTCCTACGGGGCGCCAGCAGCCCCTATCGCGCCCGCCGTTCACGCTCCCTCCACGAGTACGGCGCGGAGCTTCGCGAGGCCGGGCGTCGCCGGATCGTCGAGGACGCCGAGTAGATGGTCGCGCTCGGTGTTCGACAGCTCGAGGGTCGGGTTCTGGCGCGAGAATCCTCGTTCGATGCGATGAGCGAGCGAGAGGTCGCCGTCGCGGCCGATCCGGAGGAGCAGGTCGACGAGCGTGCGGCCGTCGTTGCCGGATACCTCAATGCCTGCGACGCGCATGAGTTCAATCGTAGATGAGTCGTCGGCGACGCCCGGCCGAGTCGGGAGCCGCCAGCGGCTACCCTAAGCGCCTTGCGGGCGTAGCTCAGTTGGTAGAGCGTCGGCTTCCCAAGCCGAAGGAACCCCATTAGAACCAGCACGGGAGAGCACGTTTCAGCCTGTTTATGCGGGTGTACGGAAATGCTCCGTAGCCGTCATACAGCGTTCCCACGTTCCATACGTACCAAGCGTGTACCAATCTGTACCCAAAAGGAACGGCTCCTTTCGGAGCCGCTCCAAGCGTTCGGTTCAGTCTCTGGGGCTAGTCCTCTCTCTCCTCCTCCGGGTCGACCGGCAGCACCCGCAGAAGTATCGAGGCTTGGCCGCAGCACTCAGGCCACTCGTCCGAGTCAGCTCCGGGTAGAGCCTCCTGATACGGAAACATGCAGGACGGACACAGGAGGACGGCTTCCGCCGCCGTGGTGGACATCACGACACACCACTGATCGCGGTTGAGAGTGCTTCCCTAACCTGCCGGTCTTGATCCTTCTTGTTGAAGGAGTGGGAGTAGATGCCTTCCGTGACGGCTGCCGTCGTATGCCCCATAACTCGGGCGGCGATGTGAGAGGACACTCCACGATCGCCGAGGATCGAAGCGAAGCCGTGGCGGGTGTCGTGCGGCGTTAGTTTCACTCCCCCGGCGAGGCCTGCCTTCTCGATAACTTCCGTCCACCCCCTACGCCGGAAGTTTGAGTGCGTCGGCGGGTTGCCGTTCCTTCCGGCGAAGATGAACGCGTCGGCTCCGGCGAGGCCGCGCCCCATCTGTGCCCTGAGATGCTTCCTGAGTGACGCGACGATCTCAGGAGCGAGAGGGATCTCCCGCTTACCCGCCTCGGTCTTAGGAACCGCCACGGCATTGTCTCGCGTCCACTGACGCTGCACGGTAAAGGTGGCGGTATCCCACTCGACGTCTTTCCAGCAGGCTCCCAGGGCTTCACCGAGGCGGGCACCGCTCCATAACATGAACTCGATTAGCGGCGCGTAGTCATACCGAGCGTCCTTGCGGCTGCCGAGACTGTAAGCGGCGTCGATGACCTTCTGAACGTCCTCGGTTGACCAGGAGCGGTGCTCGCGCGTCACGGAGGTTGACGGCTTACACGCGTCGGGGATGATCCGCCAAGCGTTCGATGCGACCCACCCTCGAAACACCGCGTAGCCCAGAGTGGCCGACAACGGTTTACAGATGTTCGCTATCCGTGATTCGCTGATCTTCTTCTCGGACAGCTTGCCGTCTTGCAGGTCTTGAATGAACAGGACGATGGTTTCGGCGTCGATCGCCGCGAGCCGCATTGTCCCGAACCTCGGGATCAGGTACTTGTCAATCACGTTCTGATAGTCCTTGACCGTGCCGGGACGCAGCTTCCGTTTGGCGAACTCAAACCACTCGGCGTTCGCTTCACCGAAAGTCTTTTTAGGTGGGACGACGACCCGCTGACCTTTCGCCTTGCGCAAGTCCAAGTCAGCTTTTACTGCCCGCGCCTCGGCCAACCCGCCGTGCACCGGAACCCAGCTCGACCCGTGTCTGACCGAATACTTCCGCGTCCCGTCTCTCCGCTCCCGGTACGTGATCCCCGGCGTCTGTGTGGCGACCCTTTTGTACGGGTCGGGAGAAACTGTCAATACGTCCTGCGACGTGTAGTTACTACTAGTGTCGGGTGTTGACATGGGAGGCCTACCTTCCGTGTCCGCGCCGGGGGCGGCTCCAACCGTGCCCCGGCTTTTTATGTTGGCCCTGTGAGTGTACGGCGTTTCTCGCCCCAGGTCCAGTCCGTCTTTTTTGTTCGTTCCCCGGCCGGTCTCCCATCAGTCTGCCTCCGTGATCTTTGAGCGTCCCCGGCGCTCCTTGGCAGCGGGTTTCAGAGAGTAACCCACTGAACTGACGGAAACGAACATACGTTCGTCTTGCGTCCGATGGGGCGTCTACGATCCTCCACCCGTTCGAAACGGGGTTCGGGAATCAACGAAGGAAACCCCCGACGAGACGTATCAGCACGGAAGGAAACCCATCGATGAAACGTGTAAACCGCGTCTGCGTCTGCGGTACTGAGATCCACTGGGCAGCGCGGAGCAACAAGAGGACGTGCGGGAAGCAAAGCTGCCAGCGGCTCCTCCGAAACAAAACGAGGCGTCCCACCCAGACGGCCGGTGAGGCTCCCCTGGCCGACGATGCTCCGGGCACGGAGGCGTGGTGTCGAGAGCACGGGATCAGTCCAACCGTTTGGGCGGCGCGAGGTGTTTACAGGTACGGGGTGCATGATGAGGAACGAGTGAAGGAATCGTTCGCCGGTTTCGCGGTCGATGTGCCCACGGTGAGGAGGATCGTCAGACAGTCCGGCGGTCTTGTGATGCCGAAACATGCAGCCCCCGGATACGCTCCGATCCCGCCGCAGCTACGCCCAGATGACCCGGTCGTTACGAACCCGCAGAAGCGGTGGCATTGCCATCCTGACAAGCTGACTGAGTGGCCGGTGTTCCCACCGGAAGCCGGGAAGCTCGCCGGGCGGAAGTTGAGACCGAGCCTCGTCCTCGCACCCGCCGACGCAGCCGCCCACGTCAGCCGTGCCAAGAGCGCCGACTATGACCCCTCGACTGGCTTCGGTGACCATCGGGGCGGTAACCGTGACGATGTGCATTTTCATCTGGGCCAAGCGAAATACACGCTCTTGGGGAAAGGGATTTGCAAGCGCATTGACGTTCATCCCTGGGGCGTGCGACGGATAGCCGACGCCGAGCGTGTTTTCTTCGTGTTGGAAGGCACGCTGAAGAACGATGCGGTGCTCTCGGCGGGTGAGGCGGTGTTCTCGGTTCCGAGCGTGACCGTCTGGGATCAAGACGAGCTTGCCCGGTTCGCACGAGAGTTCCTTCCAGGCAAGTGCGTTTTCATCGTTCCCGATGCCGATTGGTCCCGCATCCCGCAGGTCAAACGTCAGGCGCTTCTCGTTCGTTCCGTCTTGCGCGGGGCCGGTGTTCATTCCCAAATAGCAGCACCCCCGCATGATCTATGGCTCGCAGAGAATCACCTGAAGGGGATAGACGACTATCTCGGCAGTGGGCGTCCGATAGACGGTCTTACCGTCCTTCAGCTCGAAGCCCCGGAAGATCGGATCGCACGATGGGGACTCGGCCTTACTCCGATTCGGAAAGACCGACGGGAGCGAGCTACCCGTGCTCTCAGGGAGTTGTCCCTCCACGCTGACGGAAACGGTGCTCTGCGAGTACCGCTTGGGA
The DNA here is from genome assembly GCA_046590225.1 of Gaiella sp. Taxonomy (GTDB): domain Bacteria; phylum Actinomycetota; class Thermoleophilia; order Gaiellales; family Gaiellaceae; genus Gaiella. The sequence goes on from JBKJVI010000125.1 coordinate 10,603, forward strand.
CTCTCACCCGGATCATCAAGACCCGGAAACGATCCGCAGTCGACACTCTCACCGATCTGACCGGTGCGGTCGATATCACCGGCTCGTTAGAGACAGAGATTCGCCGGGGGACGACCAGGCAGGGCAAGGCGTGGGTGTCCTCGCTCGATTGGGTGGAGTCGCCAACGATCACCGTCCGACCCGAGTTTCGTTCAGTCGAAAGCACCGATCAAAAGTTAGGAGATTTCTGGATGAACTATCAGGCAGTACGTAACGGCGTGATCGTTGACCGAACACAACTAGACCGGATCGAGGCGACGGTCAGGGATATGAGTGACCGGCTGTTTGGGGAAACGGCAAAGACGCCTCATCTATCGCTCGTCCATTCAGCCACGGATTCGGATACCGGCAAAGAAATGGTCGTATGAATGAGTGACGGTAAATGTGTACACCGTTACTCATTCCGTCACAACCTTCAGCATGTGGTGGACGAACATCAGAAGTAAGTACCAAGGGTGAGCTGGAGTGAATCCCTTCTGAGTTCGGGCGGGTGAGATCCCCGCGCCCCTAAGCAACAGTCAACGGCAAGAGGGCTCCCTGGGTACGTAACCACTTCTCCCGGTTACCTCTGCCCAGGTGATGCCCCACGCTTCTTGTCCCCGGCAGGTAGGTAGAGGCTAAGGACGGTACGGTGACGGTCGTCCGGTATTCGGTACTGGTCAACGGTTCCTACTGATTCTGTTTCCGGGTTGCTGTCCGGTCTCAATCTGATAGTCCTTTGTGTCCTAAGTCGTCAACGGTTGCTCCCTAATCCTGTTCCTTCCTTCGCAGGTTCGGGGGCGGCACCGGGGATCGAGCTGGCCGGGTTCCTTCGATGGGTGTCCCCCGCTGGCTCTCCCCTACTTCGGGATATCAAGCATTCCCTTCCAAGCCCGCATCTAAGGAGAACCGATTATTTGGACAAGGCCGACCTGAAGCTCAAGAAACTGGCGAACGAGGTTGCAACCCTCGGAACGAAACTCGTAGTGTCCCGTGCGGAAAGCGAAGCACTCCGGTCGGAGCTGAACGAGACCCGTAGTCATATCGCCGGGGCTGACGCGAAAGCACTGCAGGCCGTGCAGGCACAGATCGACGCAAGCACGGCGAACGCTGTCGGCGCAAACAGACGGGCCGACGAGCTTCAGACCCAGCTCGACGCTATGACCGTAGAACTACAGGAAGTACGAGCCAAGCTCGAAACGGAACAGGCCGACCATCGCACGATCCAGTCCCGGGTAATGGTGTTCAAAGCGAAACTGAACGAGGCTATCCCGGGCTTGGCGTAGGGGCCTCGGGCAGCACCACCGGAACCCGCGCAGGCGCGCGCACACGTAAGGAACCCCGGAGGGCTGATCCTTTCCCCCCGAGGCTACGGCTCGGCCCAGGCTGATCCTCAAGGCCGCCGTACCTCTAACCGTACTCGTGGCCCCTCGGTATTTCAAGGATCGAGCGCAGGCTGAGCTAGTCGGAGGTCGCGCCGCAAACCCCCTAATCAGGTGGCTCGTGGAAGCGTTGGTACGGCGTTGGTACAGCCCCGTATTCGGTGAAGGCGCCGCGGGGAAGGCTCGGAGATGCCTGTTCGCGGAACCCGAACCTCGGTATCCGACCGACCCTGACACGGCAGGCCCCCCACCCCTCTGGCGCGCCGTTCCGTTTCCTGTCATCCCGCCGCGAGAAGTACGACCGAAACTTTGAAACCCCATTTCCTGTCCCTACCAAAGGAGTCCCTTTGCCAACTGCGACCTGCGGCGCTGAGGTTGTCCCGTAGCTCGTAGAACTTTGTAGTCGGCGGTCCCTCCTGCCTCGTCCGCTCCGGTTGGGAGCGTTCGGGGCGATCCGCCAAAGATCGAAGGAGGAACCGCCGTGAAGAAGACCGTATCGCTTGGGCAGGCCGTGGTCGCCTCGGAGGCTGTG
>JBKJVI010000001.1:0-2871 GCA_046590225.1 Gaiella sp.
CGGCCTCGTCCGTGGGCTCGCCGGCTACGTGGTGCCGAGCCGCCTGAATGGGATCCTGTCCGCCGGTCGTCCTGTGATCGTGGCTGCGGATAGTCAGAGCGAGCCGGTGATCATGGTCGAGACCGCCGAATGCGGGATTACCGTCCCACCCGGTGATGGCGCCGCTCTGGCAGCTGCGATCCGCTCCGCCTACTCCGGGGAGTTGGATCTCGCCACGATGGGGGCCGAGGGGCGCAGGTGGATCGTCCGGCACAGGGCGAAGGATGCCGCGATCGTCAGCTACCGGGACCTCCTTGCGGATCTTCTCGGCGACCGGGGTCAGAGCCCGGAATGATCACGAGGTACGGTCGCTTGGCGGTCGCGATCCTCGCCCTGCTGGCAGTGATCGCAGCCTGGAACACGCTGCGCTATCCGCCGGGCCTCGGCTACGACGCCGCCGACCACATCGCGTATGCCCGGGGAATCCTCGACGGCATGGGATTTCCCGACGGGATCGGCGAGTACTACACGCCGCCTGGCTTTTACGCAGTCACCGCCACAGCGATCTGGCTCGGGGAGGCGGCGGGCCTTGGTGAGCCGCTTCGGATCGTCCAGCTCGTCAACGCTGGCTTCCTCCTCGCAACCGCCGTGCTTCTGCTCGAGCTCGCTCGCCTCGTCTTTCCGACCCGCCGGCGTCTCCACGCCGCGGCGCTCGGTCTGTTCGTGTTCGGCGTGCTTGCGCCCCGGTCGGCGGCGATGGTGCATCCCGAGACCATGTCGATGTTCTTCAGCACGCTCGCCCTGGTTCTTGCCGCGCGGATGATCGTGCGGCGCTCCTGGTCGATTGCGGCTGCGGCAGCCCTCGGCGCTGCGCTCGGGGCTGGGCAGCTGATCCGGGCGTTCTCGCTCTGGACGTTTGCCGTCGTCGTGCTCGTACTGATGGCGACTCTGATCACCCGTTCGGACGAGCGCCGCCGGATTCTCAGGGCGATCGTCGTGACGCTTCTCGCGACGGCAGTCGTCGCTGGGCCCTGGTACGGGTATCAGGCATCCCGGTACACGAACCCGATCTTCGATCGCCCCCAGGTGGAGGAGCCGCTCTGGAAACGCCGTCCACCGTCCTTCTACACCGAACCACGCCTGCGCGAAATCTTCGGGTCGCCGACAGCGCCCCATCTCGACAACCGATTCGTACCGCAGCTGTACGCGGACGGATGGGGGGATTACTACGGCGTCTTCGTCTGGAACAACGGTGGCCAGGTGCCGTCGTCGAGTGAGTCGAGGACGCTCAAGTCACAGATGTTCCTTGCCATTATTCCGACCCTTCTGCTCGTCGGCGGGTGGCTCTTCCTCCTCGTGGGATCACTGACCCGCCGACGGTTCTGCGAGGAGCCCGAGTGGCTCCTCGTTGCGCTCCTTCCACTCGGGGGGGTTGTCGGGATGCTGTATTTCGCCGTCAGCTATCCGACTCCTGACGGTGATGTGATCAAGGCGACGTACATGCTGACGACCGTTCCGGTGTGGGCGATCTGCTTCGGCTTCGGCGTCGACGGTGTCCTGTCGCGATGGCCACGGCTTCTGCCCGTGCTCGTTGCCCTGCTCGGACTCGCCGCGCTTTCCGGCCTGCGGATTGCGCTCTTCGGATCTCCGCTCGGGATCCTCTAGCTACCCTCTGCGCCATCGTGACTGCCGTCCTCTTCACCTGCTCGGGTCAGCGTGTCGACATCGTCACCGCCTTCCGTCGCGCCGGTGCGGTAACGGTCGCGTCGGACGCCGACGCACTTGCGCCCGCCCTTTACAACTCTGACCACAATGCGCTCGTCCCCAGGGTCGACGATCCAGAGTACATCACCGCTCTGGCGGATCTCGTCGCCGAGCACGCTGTGCGACTCATCGTCCCGTTGACCGATCTCGACCAAGGCATCCTCTCGCTCAATCGATCGGTGCTGGCCCCGGCCCTCGTGCTCGCACCGCCGCCGGAGGTGTGCGAGACGATGGGTGACAAGTATCTGGCTCATCTCTTCTTCGAGGAGCACGGCATCGCGAGCCCACGAACGTGGCTTCCCGCGGATCTCCCGGATGACCCTCCATTTCCCGTGCTCGTAAAGATCCGTGAGGGCTTCGGCTCCCGGCACATCTATCGCGCCGACGACGCGACCGAGCTCGAGTTCTTCCTCGGACACACGACCGTCGACTCGATGGTGCAGGAGCTGTGCCGGGGCGAGGAGTTCTCGATTGACGTCTTCTGTGACCTCGATGGCCGCTGCCTGAACGCGATCCCCCGCACCATGATCCAGTCGAAGGGCGGCGAATCGGTCAAGGGCATGTCGATCCAGGATCCGGAGCTGATCGCGCACGGTGCGCGTGTTGCCGAGGCGATTGGCATCGTCGGCCCGGCGAACATCCAGTGCTTCCGCGAAGCGGATGGATCGCTTCCCGTGACTGACGTGAATCCTCGCTTCGGCGGTGGGTTCCCGTTGCCTCTGGCTTCCGGCAGCCGGTACCCGGAGCTCGCGCTCGCTCTCGCGCGCGGCGAACGCCCGGAACCACGGCTCGGCGACTTCCGTTCCGGCGTCGTGATGACACGCTTCTTCTCGGATGTCTGCCTCGTCGACGATGGCGCCGGCGGCCTCCGTCCCGTCGACGCGGTGTAGCGGAGTGGATCGCTGGCTCAAGATCCTGCTCCTCGTCCTTGCCGGCGTCGTGCTCGTGATCGGCGGTTTTGCGGGTGGGTATGTCGTTGCGAAGCAGCAGGAGAGCGCTGATGTGCAGGGTAACTCGACGCAGGAGTTCATCGAGACGCAGGCGCCGACCCCGAAGCCCCCGCCGCTCCCCGGGATCGCCTGGCCGATGTGGGGGTTCGACACGGTACACAACCGGATCTCTCCGTAC
>JBKJVI010000013.1:0-7671 GCA_046590225.1 Gaiella sp.
TTCGTCCGCCGGATCGCGAGCGAGACAGGAGAGACGGCATACGCGGCGGGTTGGGTCGAGGGGGAGATCGTGACCCTGTCGGTCGTTCGCGGCCAGAACGCAGTCCAGGCATCGGCAATACCGCAAGGTCTCGCAGCCGATGGTCACGCCCGTGCCTCCGGCAAGCTGCTTCTTGCCTACGCGACGTCCGGCGTGCGCAACGACTACTTCGGCCACCACGCCCTGACACAACGGACGCCGTACACGATCACGAGCCGCGATCGACTCGAGGGTGAGTTCGACGAGATTCGTCGCCTCGGCTACGCAACCGACCGCGAAGAGTTCACGCTGGGCCTCTGCTGCCTCGCCGTCCCACTCGATGACGGGGGTGCGCCCTACACATTCGGCGTCTCTGCGCCGGCCGAGCGGTTCACCACTTCGTTCAATGTCTACCTCGAGATCATGAACCACGCCGCAGGACTCGCCACCGGCCGTGCGAAGGACGAGGGGTAATGGAATTCCTTGTCAGAATCGAGGTTCGCCTACCGGCGGACGTACCAGACGGGGAACGCGCAGCCCTTGCCGCACGCGAGGTGGCGCGCGGGCGGGCGCTGCAGGACGCAGGCACCATCGTCCGCATCTGGCGGATCCCCGGAAGGTACGCCAACGTCGCGGTTTGGAAGGCAGCCGACGCGACCGATCTCCACGAGCTCCTGACATCGCTGCCCCTGTTCCCGTGGATGGACGTCGACGTCGAGCCCCTTGCTCTCCACCCGCTGGAAGACCCTCGGCACGGGTAGGCACCGCGGTTGTGTACTCACTATTTGATCAAACGGTCATTTCTTGACTAGACCTGGCTCACCGGAGTAGGATCACCGTGGTATGAGCGTCGCCACCGAGTTAGACGTCCTGACACCGCTTCTGGCCTACCGCCGGATGCTCGTGATCCGGCGGTTCGAGGAGCGCTGCCTCGAGTTGAGCACGTCGACGCCGCCCGCAATGGCCGGCTCGCTGCACTTCTGCGCCGGCCAGGAGGCGATTCCGGTCGGCGCAATGGCTGCACTCACAGACGACGATCGCGTCGTTGCCACCTACCGTGGCCACGGATGGGCGCTCGAGCGCGGCATCGGAGTCGAGGAACTCCTCGCCGAGTGCCTCCATCGCGCGTCGGGCATCAACGGCGGCCGCGCCGGGTCTCCGTACGTGATGGCACCATGGCTCGGGTTCGTCGGCGAGAACTCGATCGTCGGAGCCGGTGTCCCGATCGCAGCGGGGTGCGCGCTCGCAAGCGTCTTCCTCGGGACCGGACGAATCGCCGTCGTCTCCTTCGGTGACGGCGCTGTCAACCAGGGGGCGCTGCACGAGGGGATTGCCTTCGCTGCGGCTCGACGCCTTCCCGTCGTGCTCGTCTGTGAGAACAACGGCTGGTCGGAGATGACCCCGATCTCCGAGACGGTGCCGTTCCCCCGCCTCGCCGATCGCGCGACGGGGTACGGCATTCCCGCGGTCACGGTCGACGGCTGCGATCCGTTCGCCGTTCGCGATGCGATCGCCGACGCGGCAACGAGGGCACGACGCGGCGAGGGACCAAGTTTCGTCGAGTGCGACGCTGTACGCCTGATGGCGCACTACAACAGGGACATCGAGCACTACCGCCCCGCCGATGACCTCGAAGCTGCTCGCGCGCGTGATCCCATCCCGCGGGCGAGGGCCGCCGCCGAGGCGAGCAGCTCGGCCGCAGAGGTCGCGACAGTCGAACGGGAGGTGCAGGAGCTGATCGACGTTGCCTCCGCGCGTGCGCTCGCTGCTCCCCTGCCGGACCGAAGCACGGCGCGGCAGCACGTCAGCGCAGCGATTCCCGCGACCCCGGAGCGGGCTCCCGGCAGCGGCGCAGAATCTCTCACGTTCGGCCAGGCGGTCAACCGGGCACTCGGCAACGAGCTCGAGAGCAGGCCCGAGGCGCTCGTCTTCGGCGAGGACGTCGGGGCGGCAGGAGGCATCTTCGGCGTCACACGGGGACTGCAGAAGCGGTTCGGTGCCGATCGCGTGTTCGACACGCCGATCAGCGAGAGCGCGATCCTCGGCGCTGCTGTTGGCGCCTCACTGGAGGGGTTGCGGCCGATCGTGGAGGTGATGTGGGCAGACTTCTTGCTCGTCGCCCTCGACCAACTCGTCAATCAGGCGGCGAACGTCCGTTACGTGACATCGGGCAGAGCAAGCGCGCCGCTCGTCGTGCGGACGCAGCAGGGAGCCACACCGGGTTCATGTGCACAGCACTCCCAGAGCCTCGAGGCGCTCCTGGCTCACATTCCCGGGCTCCGCGTCGGGCTCCCCGCAACCCCGCAGGACGCCTACACGATGCTCCGCGCAGCGGTGGCCGACGACGATCCGTGCGTCATCATCGAATCGCGATCCCTCTACATGGTCGAGGGCGAGGTCGACGAGGAGATGCTCGAGTCCGTCGGGGGCGCGAGGATGCGCCGTGCCGGGGCGGACGCCGTCATCATCACCTGGGGAACGATGCTTCACCGATCTCTCGAGGCGGCTTCCCTGCTCGCGTCCGAGGGGATCGAGGTGGGCGTCCTCGACCTTCGCTGGCTCGCACCACTCGACGAGGCTGCGATCGCGGCTGCCGTGCGCGCAGCCCATGGGCGCGTCATCGTCGTGCACGAAGCGAACCGCACGGGCGGCTTCGGAGCGGAGATCGCAGCGGGGATCGCGGAGCATCTGCTGTACGAGCTCGACGGGCCGATCATGCGGCTCGCGACGCCGGACGTCCGCATGCCGGCTGCACCAGAGCTACAAGCAGCACTGATCCCGACCGCAGAGGCGATCGTGGCATCGGTCAGGCAGCTCGTCGAGTCGCCGGGCGAAGCAGGAGCATCGTGAGCCCGAGCGGCCGAAGGCGGCGAGACGCGTGACCGAGCAGCCGAACCAGGCTCTGTTGCCAAGGGCATCGCGCGCGGACGGAACCGTCGACTCCGACGGCTGGATCGCTCAGCCGTACTTCTTCTCGGAGCGCACCCGGGGCAAGACGCTGTACTGGCCCGCGGGCAGCGACTGGTTTGCGAACGATCCCCTGCCACCCATCGCGCATTCCCACCCGCGAGCGGCCGAGGTGTACTTCGTCGTCGAAGGGAACCTCGAGCTGACGGTCGGCAGCACGTCGTTCGTGATGGAAGCAATGGACTTCTGCCTGATTCCGACCGGAGCGTTCCACGACCCGTTCGGCACGAACGGCACCGACTGCTGCATGTGGTGCGTCGTCGCGCCGAACTGGCGTGGCCGCCGCCTCCAGACCGAGCACTTCGGCCCGGCCGAGCTCGATCCGGTTCCCGTCGTCGCGCGCGTCGAAGGTGCCGGCGCGCTCCCGAGCAACGAGCTGCTCGAGTCGACGTGCGTCGAGCTCGCACCCGGAGAGAGCGAGGAACGCCTGGAGTGGCGCGCCGGCTCGGAGCGACTGATCTACGTGCTCGCCGGTGACGCGGAGATCACGATCGATCGGCTCTCCGGCACGGTTGAGCCCCACGGCTTCGTCCACGTCCCGTCGGGGGCGCGTCACGCGATCCGAAACATCGGGTCGGACACCGTTCGCTTCGTCTCTGTCTTTGCCCTCGACCCACCCGGCGTCGGGTTGCTCGACCCGCTGCCCACGTTCGACTAGGTCGGCAGGCGAGTGACGCCTTGACACGGAGAGCACACGAGGATTAACGTTGCAAACGTTCCCAACAAACGTTCCCAACCCAAGTGAGTCAGTGAAGACCGCCACGCTCCACGATGTCGCCCGCGAGGCCGGGGTTTCCGTCTCGACCGTCTCGCGTGCTCTGAACCATCAGCCCTTCGTTCGTCCCGAGGTACGCGATCGCGTGCTCCTCGCCAGCGAGGCGCTCGGCTATCGGCCGGACGTCTCTGCGAGGAGCATGCGCACCGGGACGACGGGCGCCGTTGGCCTCATCGTCAGCGACATCTCGAACCCGCTGTTCGCGGCTATCGCAAGGTCCGCAGACACCGCTCTCAGCCCGCGTGGGTACGCATTGATGATCGCCAACTCCGCGAACGACGCCGATCACGAGGCGGAGTTGATCTCCGCCTTCCGCCAGCGCCGCCTCGACGGACTCATCATCGCCGCCGCGAACGAAGGCGCCACCGGCCTGGGCGACAGAATCAGCTCGTTTCAGGCGTCCGTGCTCCTCGATCGCGAGGTGTCGGGCTCTCGCGCCGACGCCGTGCTGTCGGACCACGGCGCCGGGCTCGGCGAGGCCGTCAGGCATCTCACGAGCCTGGGCCACCGTCGCATCGCGCTCATCGCGGGCACCCCGGCGCAGCGAGGGAGCCGTGTGCGCATCGAAACGTTCAACGCCGAACTCGATCGGCTCCGGATCCCGCGTGACGCCACTCTGTGCAGGTCGGGCGGGATGACGGTTGAGGACGGGTACCGGGCAGTCGGCGAGATCCTGGCCCTGTCCGAGCCCCCGACGGCAATCATCGCCGGCAACAACCAGCTCTTCGCCGGCTTCTTCGGCGCGATCCGGGACATCGGCGCACGGATTCCCGAGGATCTCTCGGTTGTCGCCTGCGAGGAGACCGAGCTGACGAGCTTCCACGCTCCACCTCTCGACGTCGTGCGTCGCGACATGGACGCTCTCGGGAGGACGGCTGCGGAGCTGCTGCTTGCCCGCCTCGAGACTCCGAACCGGCGGCGACGGCAAGTGGTGCTGCCGACGATCTTCGAGGCCCGCGGTAGCTCTGCCGTGCCACGGTCGCGGCAGCGGGTGACAACGTGAGCCCACAACCCCAGATCTAAAGGAGGAGGAGAACGATGGAAGCAAAGATCTCTCGAGGAAGCTGGTGCCTCGCGTTCGGGTTCGATCCGATGCCGACGCTCGAGCAGGTGGTGAAGGTGCTGTCTGCATTCGAGTACGACGGAATCGAGCTGGCGGGATTTTTCGACCATGCGACAGTCGAGAAGTACCCGGACGCGGCAAGCCGCAGAAAGCTTGTCCAGTGGATCACGGAGGAGCACGGCCTCGAGCTCGTGGGCTACGCACCCGGCCCCTACGGCGACTTCGGCCGCCTCCCGTGGGCGACCGGCTCCGACGGGGTCGTGGCTGAATACGAGAAGTGCTTCGAGGAGTACCTGGCGTTCTGCGTCGACTGCGGGATTCCGTCGATGCGCGTCGATCCCGGCGACTTCGGCCCGCTCGCACACGACGCCGACTACGACAAGGTCTGGGATCGCGTCGTGACGGTGTTTCGGAAGCACGCCCAGCGTGGTCGCGAGGAAGGCGTCGAGATGCTGTGGGAGCTCGAGTCCGGCCAGATCTTCGTCAAGCCGTCCGAGGTCGTGAAGCTCCTGAACGACGTCGGGGACGACAACCTCAAGCTCATGTACGACATCGGCCACGTCGAAGCGTGTGCCGTCCTCGCCCACAACCAGGTTCAGCCGCAGGAGCGCCTGGCGGGTGGTCAGCTCGAATTCGTGGAGATGATGAAGGGCAAGATCGGCCACATGCACGTGTGCGACACGGATTCCAACACCTGGCACAACGCCTTCGGTACGCACCTCGGCATCGGCAAGGGGATCATCGACTTCGACGCGCTCATCCCTGCTGTCGTCGATGCGGGCTACACGAGCACATGGTGGTCGGTCGATGCAATCCCGATGAACGCGGACTCGTGGGCCGACACGTGGAGCGACCGCCTGGCACTCGACGCCCTGCTCGACAAGCACGTCCGATCACGCTGAAAGGAGAGCACGTCATGAAAGCAGCAGTCTTCTACGAGCCCGAGTCGACGAAGAGGAGACGACCGACATGAAGCTCGCGTGCGCCGACGACACGTTCCGCCTGCTCGAGCACGAGCACATCCTCGAACTCGTCCGCCTGCTCGGGCTCGACGGTGTCGACATCTGCCTGATGGAGGCCCGCTCCTCACTCCGGCTCGAGGACGTCCGCGCCGACGTCGCCCGCTCCGCGGCACGCCTCGACGAGCAGGTGCGCGGTCGTGGTCTCGAGGTCGCCGACGTTTTCGTGATTCCGTGGACCGACTTCCGCACGCTGGCGCCCAACCATCCCGATGCGGAGGAGCGGACGGCGTCGTTGGCGCTGTTCGAGGACATGCTGGACTTCGCAGCCAGACTTCGTTCACCGGGTATGACGATCCTGCCGGGGATCGACTGGGAGCACGAGACGCCAGAGGACTCGCTTGCGCGAGCGGCGGTCGAGCTCGGCCGCCGCGTCGACGCCGCCCGCGCGCGGGGCGTCCGTCTCTCGATCGAGCCCCATCTCGACTCGATCGCCCCCACTCCGGCTCGTGCGCTCGCACTGCTCGAACGAGTCCCCGGGCTCGAGCTGACCCTCGACTACAGTCATTTCGTCTACCAGGGCATCGCCGAGAGCGAGATCGAGGCCCTCGCCCCCTTTGCCCGCCACTGCCACGTGCGCGGCGCCCGGCAGGGTCGCATGCAGGCCCCGCTGCGCGAGAACAAGATCGACTTCGAGCGCATGATCGACGTCCTCGAAGGGGCCGACTACGACGGCTTCGTCGGACTCGAGTACGTCTGGCTCGACTGGGAGCACTGTAACGAGTGTGACAACCTGTCGGAGACGATCCTGCTGCGGGATCGCCTGCGGGAGACGTTTGCCGGACGAGAGTGGAAGTACCCGGAGATGGTCGTGTGATCAGTGGACTGCATCACTTTGGAATCACCTGCGCGAACGCCGATCGGTCGATCGCGTTCTATTGCGACCTCTTCGGCATGACGTTGATCGCAGACCGCGAGGTACCAAGTGGCGGTTTCGTCCAGGACGTCACGGGGGTACAGGGCGCACGGGTGCGACTCGTGCACCTCCAGGGCTACGGCGTCAACCAGGGCTACGGCGTCAACGTCGAACTGCTCGAGTACATCGAGCCGCGCGGTGACACGAGGGCGCGCGAGTTCAATCATGCCGGGAGCGCTCACCTCTGCTTCATCGCCGATGACCTCGACACGGTGTGCGCCGCACTGGCAGCGAAAGGCGTGACGATCCGATCGCGCGACGGCGCCACCGTCGCCGTCGTCGGCGGCCCGAACGACGGAGGCAAGGGACTGTACGTCGAGGATCCGGACGGAAACGGGGTCGAGATCATCCAGCTCGCACGGCCCTGGCCGACGGCGAGGGGTGGCTAGCTCATGGACTACGGATTGGCAGGGAAGGCAGCGATCGTCACAGGGGCCGCGGGGGGCATCGGGCTCGCGTGCTGCCGCGCCCTCGTCGGTGAAGGCGCAAGCGTCGTCGTCGCCGACCTCGACGGGACTGCCGCGGGAGCGCGAGCCCGCGAGCTCGGCACGACGTGCGTCGGGGTCGGAGCGGATGTCGCGAACGCCGACGACGCCGAGCGCCTCGTCGCGGCCGCGGTTTCCGCGTTCGGCCGACTCGACGTGCTCGTCACCTGCGCCGGTGTCTTCCACGCAACCCCCCTCGACGAGATCACTGCTGCCGAGTGGGACAGTGTCCAGGCAGTGAATCTGAAGGGAACATTCCTCGTCGCCCAGGCGGCGCTCGAGGTGATGATTTCCCGAGGAAGCGGACGGATCGTCACCGTCGCATCGCTCGCCGGACAGACGGGCGGCATCGGGGCAGGTGCCTCGTACGCAGCCTCGAAGGCGGGCGTCGTCGCTCTGACGAAATCGATCGCTCGCTTTGCCGGCCC
>JBKJVI010000071.1:0-26233 GCA_046590225.1 Gaiella sp.
CGAGGCCCGATGGCTCAACTATCTCGGCGACGACCAGCTCGGCGACGCAGTGCGGGCCGCCTACGGGCCGAACTACGAGCGGTTACTCGACGTCAAGCGGCGGTACGACCCGGAGAACGTCTTCCACCACAACCACAACATCGACCCGAACTGAGCTGCACGTCCGTTCGAGCCGGTCACACCTACCCCCGCCACCGACCGAGCGACAGCCACTTCGACTGCGCCACAGTTCAGCAATGTCACCCGATCCTCCTGGCTCAAGAACGCGTTGCATCGTGCTCGCTGTTGGTACGCGCTCGCCATAAGCGGCTCGGGCGTGTGAGACTGGCTGGGCGCGCAGATGATTTGCGGCGAGAGACTCCGGAGGCAGCGATGGTTGCGAGGACGTCAACGTGGACAGGATCACCCGAGGCGCTCGACAAGTGGGCGGAGCATGTAACGACCCAGGTGAGCGGCTTCGTGGCCGGACTCCCAGGGGAATGCGGGCGGGGCGTTTTTCATCGATCGCGAGGCCGGTCAGGCCTTGACGCTCACGTTCTGGGAAACCGAGGAGGCCGCCACCGCGACAGACAAATTCGCTGACCAAAGCCGCGCCAGCACGGTCGAGGCAACAGGCGTCGAGTTAATCGATCGCGGAGCCTACACGGTTGTGAAGCGGTTCTAGCTATCTGACCCTGACGACGGCGGCCCCGACTCGCGAGTAGCCGCGCTGCCTGCACGACGGTGCTCTCATCTGGCGCCACCTCAGTGGTTGCGGAGGTCGATCACGAGCCGCGGTAGATCCTGCAGCCGGAGCACCCGAAGTCGAAGCGGTCGTTCCGACCAATCACCAACGTGAGCACCGACTCGTAGCCGCCGGTGCGAATGAGCTCGACCACCTCAGGTGTCCCGGGGCTGAACGCATCGGGCCGGCGTAGGCATCTATGAGGTCGCCGTCGCGGCGTACGCGGACGTCCCCGGGGCCGAGGACGACGAGATGGAGTCGTTCGAGGACTGGCTCGAGCACGACATGAGAGGCTCGAGCCAGTCCCGACGCGACCTTTATCGCCGTTGCAGGAGACGAGGTTGTCGGCTACGCCAAGTTCTCGTTCACGCAGGCGCGGCCCGAGACGGCGGCACATGACATCGGGCGTCAAACGTGCCTGGCGCGGACGAGGTGTCGCACGCGCCCTCAAGTGCGCCCAGATCTCGTGGGCGACGCAATCCGGCTTCACGAGGCTGCAAACCAACAACGAGCTTCGAAACACTCCGATCTGACACCTCAACACGGGACTCGGATACCAGCTCGCCCCGGGACGCGTCATCATGCAGGGGCCATGCGCGGCGCACTGACCGTCGCCTGCGCCAGTTCGGGAATGTCATCCCGACGACCTCGGCCTCCGGTTAATGAGACAGCTTCGGCTGCGCGGGCGTTCCGGAGTGCCGCCCGGGGGGAAGCAGGACTACCACATTACTATCGGCACGGCACAAGGAGAGGAAGAATGGCTGACGGCACGATGATCACCTGCCTGTGGTTCGACCATGGCGAAGCCCGCAAGGCGGCGGAATTCTACGCCACCGTTTTTCCCGACAGTCAGGTCGGCTCCGTCCACAAGGCGCCGGCGGACTTCCCCGGCGGCGAGGGAGGCAACGAGTTGACGGTCGAGTTCAGCGTGCTCGGCCAGAAGTTCGTCGGCCTCAATGGCGGCCCCAACTTCACGCCGAACGAAGCGGTGAGCTTCATGGTCCTGACGGCGGATCAAGCCGAGACTGACCGTTACTGGAACGCCATCGTCGGCAACGGCGGCGAGGAGAGTGCCTGTGGCTGGTGCAAGGACAGGTGGGGCTTCTCCTGGCAGATCACGCCGCGCGTCCTGCTCGACGCCACCACCAGCTCTGACAAGGCAGCGGCCAAGCGCGCTTTCGAGGCAATGATGCCCATGAAGAAGATCGACGTCGCTGCGATCGAGGCAGCCCTCAGAGGAGAGACCGTCGATGCCTAAGCTGACCTCGGGCCGCGCCAGCGTTCAGGAATGAAGCTCCTATGACTGGCGATCCGGCGGGCAATGTAGTCCCGGGCGGCGGGGTCGTGCAGACGCCGGTGGAGGATGACGGTGTGCAGTGCTCGGTTGAGTTGTCGGTCGCCGCTGCGGTCGAGCCTGTACCGGGTCGTCTGTCCTGAGGAGGCGGGGACGGGTGCGACGCCGGCGAGGCGGGCGAACGGAGGCCTGAGAATTACGCGAGAAGTCTTGGACAGCGGGCGTCGCGGGGGCAGCCGGTAGGTCGGCTGCCCCCGCGCTCGATTGGGTGATGTGCCTAGCGGTTGAGGTCGACCGGGAAGGAGACGAGCCGGCGGGTGGAGATTCCGCCGAGCAGGTTCTCGCCGGACTTGCGTGCTCGCACGAAGTTGACGAGCAGCTGCTGATTGGGCGTGGCGGGGTAGCCGCGCTGCCGATTCATCGTCTGCGTTGCCCAGCCGTCAGCGCCTGTCGCCTGTTCGTTCGGGATGTTGAACTGGTTGTAGGGCACGGCCGTCGTGTAGACGAGCGCTCCCTGAACCGGACGGCCGCCACAGGCCGAGACGTGGAAGCGGACTGTCACGCTTTGCGTCGATCTCCCGACCGGGGTGGGGTTGATGCTCTGCCCGTCGATGAGGAGGCGTGCCGGAGGGGAGATGTCTGTTACCGAGATCGGTCCCGCCCCGGCAGGACAATCTGTCGCTGCTGGAGGAGGCGTAACGTCCTTTTTGGCGACGACCGCGGTGGGCGGTGTCGTCATTGCGGCCGAACCGTCGGGGTTGGTGGCGGTCACCCGAACGCGAACCGTGTTCTTGACGTCGGGGTTCTTCAAGACGTAGGTCTTCTCGGTGGCACCGCTGATCGCGGCACAACTTCCGCCGTCGGCGTCGCACCGCTGCCACCTGTACGCATACGTGATCGTTGCGGTGCTCGTCCAGGTGCCCTTATGCGCGGTCAACGTCTCGCCTTCACGAGCCGTGCCCGAGATCGTCGGAGGCGCGGTGTTCACCGGAGCCACCTGTGTCGCGGCCGTGCCGCCGCTGACGAGCGTTACTGCCACGAGCGTGACGAGTACGAGTGCGCCGACCGCTCCCAGCCTGAACTTGACGTTCTTCATTAGGACCCTCCCGGGCGTGTGAAACGTGAGTTACCGACTGACACTGATGTATCGGACGTTGCGAGACGGGGAAAACCCCCCGCATACGAAAGATTTACAAGCGTAGACAGCAAGAACCTGAACCCCTCTAGGGTTGCGGGACTCGCGAACTGAGCCAGCCCGCGACCACTTGGTCAATCGCTCAGACGTAGACGGATCGCCGTCTGCGCGAGCAGGTGGTGGGCCATCACCGCAGCGACGTGCGCGTCGATCTTCCGGTGGAACGGCGCTGACGAGTGACGGGTCGCGTCGGACGGACTGGGGAACCTGCTTACCTTCTGCCCGGAGTGCAGGAAACCACTGCTCTCTGTGCGGCTCTCGTTCGGGAGGCATCGCATTTCTTGGGCTACGAAGACGTCCGAAGTTAGAGTCCGCCCGCGCCGATGACATCGACGAGTTCGCCGCGCCCCGGCAGCAATCGATCGGAAGGACAAGTGAGCGTTGACGCTGATTGTCGTCCGAGAGGGTTTGGCATACGGGCATTCGGAGGGTGCGAGCCAACTCAGTCTCGGTGTCGTTCGGGCACAATCGAGCCACCCGTTCGCTCCTCAGGAAACTAGACGCCTGATCGCGACTGCTCGGCGGCGCGTAGATTGCTTCTATCGCGGGCCTGGACGAATCGACGCGGCAGGGAGACGTGTGTGTTGCGGGAGCGGCGGGAGGGTATAACGGCCCACATCGACGAGGAGGCGGGCGTGGCTACGGAGGAGGATCGGCAGGAAGAGCGGGACCGGCTTGGCAACGAGCCGTTCAGAGCGCCGCAGCCGGACGCGGGGCAGTCCGACCGAGAGAACGAAGGGGAGCAAGACATGAGCGGATATACGAAAAAGAATCTGAAGCATGATGTCGAGAATCAGGCGCCGAGGTTCGGCATGCCAGCAGAGATGGAGGCTCGCTTCGCCCGTACGGCGCTTGGCGGCGAGACGCTGGGCCTGAGCCATCTGAAGCTCGCTCCCGGCTTCCGCGTCCCGTTTGGTCACAAGCACGCGGGGCAAGAAGAGGTCTACGTCGTGGTGCGCGGTTCCGCTCGGGTCAAGGTTGAGGACGAGATTGTCGAGCTGGGCGAGTGGGACGCGATCCGGTTCGACAAGAACACGATGCGGGCTGTCGAGGCGGGCCCTGACGGCGTTGAGTACCTCGCCTTCGGCGCCGGTACCGACGCTGCGGACGCCGAGATGGTGCAGGGCTGGTGGAGCGACTAGCACCCTCCTGACGCTCGTTGGCTGTAGCTCACGCCAGGCCGCGCTACGGTGGCCCGTGTTCGTGACTGTCGCATGGGCGATCACTTGGCTTGGTAGACCTCTCCGGTGGTCGAGGGTGCGGCGAGGCCGGCGAGCTCGTCGGCCGTGTATTCGTCATGGACCTTGCCGAAGGAATACGTTTCGCGTTGCGGCCAGCCGTCGGGTGAGTTCTCGAATGACTCCTGCCTGCCGTATGGCGTCAGGTCGATCAGTGGTACACCGTCGACTCCACGACCCTGGGTGGAATAGGTGCGGTAGACGCGCTCGCCATCCCGCAGAAACACGCTCAATCCAAACGAGCCTGTCCCGTGGGGCGACGGATGCAGCTCGTCGCGGAACCCGCCGCCCGCCGACGAGTACACGGGAATGTCCCGTCTTCCCATGCGCTCCATATATCCCTGGAACTGGTCGAGCGGTGCGGCAGCCTCCATCGCGAAGGTCACATCGTCCACATGTAGATGAGCCAAATGGGGAACGTGATCGGTGAACGCAGAGCACCCGGGGCAGGGGTGCTCGTCGTCGGGCCTCAGCATGTGGTGATAGACGATCAGCTGGCGTCGCCCTTCGAACATGTCGAGAACGCTCGTAGGCCCGTCGGTGCCGGTTGCCTCGAGCGTCGCATCGACCTCGGTCATCGGCAGGCGACGACGCTGCGCCGCCACTGCGTCACCAGCACGCGTATGTGCCTTCTCGTCGACCAACAACTCGTCGCGTGCCTGCCGCCAGTTCTCCGGGGACACCACCCGCGGCAGGGCCGTGTCGGCATGGCCACGCACCGTCCCTGTCGTCATTGCTGCCTCCTTCTCGCATCGCCTTCCACGCCTTACCTTGTCTGGTTCTATCTCATACCCAGTTTTCGTGAATCTCAGCCCGATCTCAGCCTCGATGCGCGCTCCGAGGCGAGCGCGGGGCCGAGCGGTAGCACCCAGGCCGCTCCCTGCGATCGACCCGTTGTTCGCACCACCGCTGCCCGCGCCCTCGGTACCATGAGGCAGCAGGATCTCACGGTCGGCTCGCGTCACGAGCCTCGGCTGAGACCTATCCTCGCTGGGTACACGAAGCCACAGAGCGCCGAAGGCGCTCGTGTCGCGCGGAATCGGAGGGAACGTGAACGAAGATCAAGTTGAGGGGAAGGCCAAGCAGGGCGAGGGCAAGCTGCAGGAGCTCTTGGGCGATGCGAAGGAGAAGGTGTCGGACCTGAAGGAGAAGGCCGAGGACGCATTGGAGGACGTGAAGGAGAAGTTCGAAGAGGCTGAGGAAGAGCGCGAGGCTGTTCGCCGGAGCGAGGACGAAGCTGCCCGCCACGAGACGGACCCGCCGCCAGGCCCGGGTGCTTCGGTCATCACTCCCTGACCGAACTTTGGAGGACAGGCGTAGCCGGTCGCGGACCTCTCCCGACCGGCTACGTCTCGTTGCGGGCCAACCGACCACCACCGGAGACATAGACAGAGCCCGCCAAGACCTTCCCCATAACCACCATGTGGCGCCACGCCCACTGAAACCACCGCACGGCCAAGGCGGATCGTTGCGGCTTGCGCCAGTGTTCTGCAATGCACCCTGAGGGGTGCGCAGGTGATGCGACGACTGCATCTGTTCGGCGTCGGGAATCGTATAGCCCCTGCGTACGTTGTTGTCTTTCAACTGTTCAACGTTGCGAGCGACGAGACGGAGGCCAAATGCCCAAGGTGCGCGTGGGAACCGAGAATGAAAATCCGATTGAACTGCACTACGAGGATTACGGAACCGGGAAGCCTGTCGTGTTGATCCATGGCTGGCCATTGAGCGGCCGTTCCTGGGAGAGCCAGGTGCCGGCGCTCGTCGATGCCGGCTACCGCGTGATCGCTTACGACCGGCGCGGCTTCGGCGACTCGTCGCAGCCGTGGGACGGCTACGACTATGACACGTTCACGACGGATCTCGACGCGCTGCTCCAGCATCTCGACCTGCGCGAGGTGACGCTCGTTGGCTTCTCGATGGGCGGCGGCGAGGTCGCGCGCTACATCGGCACCCGGGGTATTGATCGGATCGCGAAGGCCGTCTTCGCGAGCGCAGTGCCGCCATACCTCTACAAGTCCGACGACAACCCCAACGGCGCGTTCGACGACGACGCGATCGCCGGTCTCGAGGCAGGCGTGAGGAGCGACCGGATCGCGCTACTCGACGAGTTCTCGACGAATTTCTTCAGCGCCGGTAACGACCTGAAGGTGAGCCAGCCGCATCGGGAATACACACGCGACATTGCGGCGATGGCCTCGCCGAAAGCAACCCTCGACTGCATCGCGGCATTCGGGCGCACCGACTTCCGCGGCGACCTTGAGCAGGTCACTGTGCCGACGCTCGTGATCCACGGAGACCACGACGCGATCGTCCCGTTTGAGGCGAGCGGCAAGCGCACGGCCGAGACCGTCGAGGGCGCGGAGCTCGTCGTGATCGAGGGCGGCCCGCACGGCGTCAACGCCTCCCACGCCGACGAGTTCAACACAGCGCTGCTCGCGTTTCTCGCGCGCTGAGTCGAAGAGCGGCCCGCGTCGCCCAAGCGGCGGCGCGAGCCGCACACTCGAGTCCGCGGGAGCGCGAAAGGAATCGCGGACTTGATGAGCTGGTCACCGCGAGGCGCGTACTCGCCTACACCCAGCTTTCGGACTACCGAGGTTGTGGAGCGACGCCTGCGCCAGTGTTCCGGAATGACGCCTGATGCGGCGGAGCGGTACGGCGGTTTCATTCCCGCCTTTGCCCTGTGAGAGGATGGCACTCCCAACGACGATCGGAGAGCAGATGTCTAGCGCCAGAGACGTGATCCTCAAGCACGTCGACGCGATGAACGGTCGTGACAGCGACGCCGACCCGTGGGCCGCCGATGCCGAGATGACAGCGCCGGGCGCCCAGGTCAGCGGCCGCGACAATGTCATCGGCTTCCTCGCCGTCTTCCAGGAGGCATTCCCTGACCTCCGCCTCAAGATCGAGCAGCTCCTCACCGAGGGGGCGGCCGCAGCGGCCGAAGGGACCCTCAGTGGCACCCACACTGGCGTGCTCCACACCCCCAACGGAGACGTCGGGCCGACAGGAAGAGCCGTCGAGCTGCGGTGGGCGGCGGTTTACGTCACCGAGGGCGACACGCTGAAGTCCGAGCACCTGTTCTTCGACCAGATGGACTTCCTCGGCCAACTTGGCCTCCTCCCCGGCTAGTGCCGGAGAGCGACGCGAGTCGCGGGCCGAGAATCGAGATTCGCTGCTGCGGCAGTGTTCATGAGCCACTCGACCGATCGGAGCTGCGGGGGCGTCGGTTGGATGACCACGACGGCACTCGCGAGAAGCGCGAGTGGCAGCGCGGCGACCCCGGGATGGGCGACCGCGCCGACGATCGTCGCGGGCACGAGGAGTACGCACAGTGTCGCGAGCCGGTGCGAGGCGGAGGGCGTTCGGAACATTGATACTCCTGCGACGAGCGATCCTGTCCGAGCAGGAGACGCCGAGAAGGAATGTCATCCAGGCGAGGCTGCGCGCGGTCGCGCCAGCCCCACCTTGATGCGGAAAGCCCGAGAGCGCCCAGTACTCGACGAGGGATTCGCGACGCTGGCGCAGGAGTGGCGAAAGCGCGGCACAGAAGTCGGGTTCGGCATCGGTATCGAGGCCGGATACGCCACGGTCGGCCGAATTGGCTTCGAGGGCCGCTACGACTACGCGGCGCTCGGGCCAGTCGTGAACCTCACCTCCCGGCTCAGCACACACGCCAAACACAGCCAGATCCTGATCAGCCAACGAATCTTCGCCGTCGCCGAAGACGCGATCGAATCGGCCCCCGTCGGCAACCTCGAGCTCAAGGGCTTCGCCAAACCAATCCCCGCCTACGAGGTTCACCGGCTTCGCTGAAGCCGCAAGGCACCCACGCTCGGGTTGGTTCGACTCCGGCGCCGCCCCATCAAGCCGTTGCGGCTTGTTCACGCCGATCATGATCAGCTCGTTCGCTGGCACGACTGAGCGCAATCGTCCGTTCAAGTCCGTTCAAGACCGCCTGAGGGGTGGGGTCGACTATCGCACGACTATCGCGCACCTCGTAGACCTCGGTCTTGCCGCCTGAGCGCCGTTCTCGTCGCAGGCGGCCGACCTCGAGTACCCGCTCACCACGACCGGTCAGGAAGCGAGGCATTCCGGCACCGAACGAGCCGGTGCCCCCGACCGCGAACGCAGTCGGGGGGAGCGAGATCGGCTCGGAATTTCGCGTTCTCTTCTCTGGTCGGGTAGCGTCGCTGTCGTGGATCTGCCCCAGACGCGGTACGCGAGGAGCGGCGATGTTTCGATTGCCTATCAGGTTCTCGGCCATGGGCCACTGGATCTTGTCTTCGTGCCTCCGCATGTTTCGAACGTTGAGCTTGTCTGGGAGATTCCGTCGCGAGCTGCGGGGATGCGGCGGCTCGCGGAGTTCAGTCGCGTGATCACATTCGACAAGCGTGGCACCGGACTTTCAGACCGGATGTCCGGCGTCCCTTCGTTGGAGGAACGGATGGACGACGTCCGGGCGGTGATGGATGACGCCGGATCGAGCAGGGCAGCGCTTCTCGGCGTCCTCGAGGGCGGACCGATGAGCATTATGTTCGCGGCGACGTATCCGGATCGGTGCCTTGGCCTGGCTCTCTACGCAGCGTTCGCGCGTGCGGCGTGGACAGCGGATCATTCGTGGCGCCCGACGGCGCAGGAGTTCGAACGCGAGGCACGCGAATATGAGCGAGCGTGGGCCACTCGCGACCTCATCGAGCCCTTGGTCGACACCCTTCATCCGAACCTTGCAACTGAGGAGCGAGAAGCGTTGATCGCAACCTTCGCGCGATTCCATCGGCAGAGTGCAAGCCCTGGCGCCGCAGCAGCGCTCGCGAGGATGAACGCAGAAATCGACGTCCGCGACGTTCTGTCGGCGATTCGAGTCCCGACCATCGTTTTCGTGCATCAAACTGCGCCCGATCCCGTCCAGCGGGACGCAGCATTCCTCGCAGACACCATTCCGACTGCGCAACTCGTGGAGTTCCATGACGACGGCGGGCTTGCATTCTTCAGTGGCGATCTCGGCCTGCGCACAGATGTCCTGAGGCGCTTCCTGGAGGACGCCGCGCGCCACGGCGTGGTCGACTCCGAGCGGTCGCTCGCCACCGTTCTCTTCACCGATCTGATCGACTCGACAGCTCGAGCTGTGGAGATCGGAGACCACGCATGGCGCGACCTCGTCATGAAGCACCACGAGCGAGTGCGCGCTGAGCTCGCCCGCTTCCGCGGCCGCGAACTCGACACCGCAGGCGATGGTTTCTTCGCCGCCTTCGACGGGCCGGCTCGCGCGATCCGATGCGCGTGCGCGATCCAGGACGCAGTGAGCGATCTCGGGCTTGAAATGCGAGCGGGTCTCCATACCGGCGAATGTGAGCAGATGGACGGAAAAGTCGCCGGCGTCGCCGTTGTGACCGGCGCACGCATAGCGGCGCTCGGCAGCGCCGGAGACGTGCTCGTATCGGCGACGGTACGCGACCTAGTCGCCGGATCCGGAATCGAGTTCGATGATCGCGGCATGCACGCACTAAAGGGGTTGCCCGAAGCACGCCACGTCTTTGCCGTGTCTCGAGGAACCGAGTCCGCGGCCCACTGAGTGCCGGCCACCGGTCGAGCGTGTTCGTTTGAATCGACGCCTGGTCATTTGACCCCGGGAGTTCTGAGGGCCAGCCCACGAGTCAAGCCACCAACGTCGTGAGCCAGTCGTGAGCCAGTTCGCACCCCTCGTCAGCGGACTTGAGCGGACTTGAGCGGACAACCTCTTATGCGAACGCACGATCCGAAACCGCAGCACACGGCCGTGAACCGCATGAACACTGGGATGCCCCCGGCAAGAATCGAACTTGCGCACGCGGTTTAGGAAACCACTGCTCTATCCACTGAGCTACGGGGGCGCAAGGGGAGGGTAGCGCGGTGCGCGTTCGAGGTGCGAGCTTGCATCAGTCGTCGACCTGCTGTTTCAGCTCGTCACTCGCGTCGTAGCGCACGGCCCGACCTCGCCCCCGGGCAGTGATCAGCCCTGCGTCGAGGAGGCGACGGAGGTCGGTGCTGGCGGTGGCGGTCGAGACGCCCGCCTCCTGCCCGTAGCTCGCGCGGTCGGTCCCGTCGTGGAGACTCTGCTCGAGGGCGATCACGATCCGATCGGGCCAGCCGCGCTTCTCGGCGAGCGCCTCGAGACGCGCCCATCTCTCGCCCGCCGCGGCGATCTGCGTGAGGCGCATCCTCGCCTGGGCCAGATGGGCCTGGACACAGAAGCGCACCCAGTCGGCGGCGTCGCGCTCGGGCTGATAGCTGCCACCCTGGACGGCCTTCAGCACCGTGTAGTACGCACTCGTGTTTTCGGCCAGGTACTCCTCGATCGAAGAGAACTCCGGCGAGAGAAGTCCTTCCCGAGCGAGCACGAGCGATTGCACGATTCTTGAGATGCGCCCGTTGCCAGCGCGGAACGGGTGGACGGAGACGGTGTGGAGGTGCGCCATCGCAGCGCGGACGACGACGTGCACATCTCCGTCATCGTCGTTCAACCAGGCGACGACTTCCGCCATCAGGGGAATGACGTCGTCGCCGGTGGGGCCCTCGTAGGCGATGCCACCGCCGGGTGCCGTGACGCCGATCCAGTCTTTTCGCCACCGGCCCGGGCTTCTGTCCCGCTGGAAGGAGCACGCATCGAAGTGAAGGTCGAGGATCACTCGGTCGGTCCAGTAGAAGATCGGGTCGAGCGCCATGACGCCGACGTGATCCATTGCGTGCGCGTAGCAGGCGACTGCCTTCCGGTTCACGTCTCTCGCCTCGGAGGCTCCGCGCGGGACGATCGCGGCGGCTTCGTGGTCGGGCACAGTGAATCCCTCGATCGAGACGGAGCTCGCAACCATCGATACCTTGACCTGCCGCCGAAGTGTCCCGAGCGACGGGCTCGGATTGGCAACCTCTCGTTCGAGGGTGGTGCGCAGGCGGTCGAGCTCGTCGAGGTCCGCTCTCAGGGAACGGTTCAGTGGGGGTGTCGTATAGAGCACCATGCGATTATACGTATGTTCGTATATTCGTCAATACAACTCGTATCGCGAAAGCTGTCCGCTCCCGGTTCGCAGAGAGAGTTACTCGACACGTGCGGTGATGAGCACGAGCGTCCGGGGGAGAACGAGGTGGTCTCCCTCGCGGTAGGGCGCGAGGCGTGTCTCGATCTCGCGCGCGAGCTCCTCTGCTTCGCTCTCACCGAGTCCGGCCGCGACCCGGCGGAAGTGACCGTTCTCGGCAGCCAGCTCCTTCCAGTACGACGCGGCATCCGGCGTCTCGCGGCTCCCTCGCACCCGGACGGCCTCGACGTCATCGAGTCCCGCAGCACGGTGGACGGCCGCTGCTTCCTCCGGGTCGCCGAGCTTGCCGAACGCCCGCGCGAACGACGCCCGCTCGGGCCCGAACACCGCTCCGATCGCCTCGCGCGGCACGGCGAACCAGGGGTTCTCGGCCGGCGCTGCCCACAGAACCGTCACCACCTGCCCGCCCGGCTCGAGCACGCGCCGCAGCTCGGTGAGCGTCGCGACCGCGTTGCCCGCCGCCATCAGCGAGAGGCGGCTCGTCACCGCATCGAACGATGCGTCGGCGAACGGAAGCGGCGCATTGAAGTCGGCTTCGAGAAGGATCAGCTCGACGCCCGCCTCCTCGGCCCGGCCTCGAGCCTGCTCAAGTTGCCCGACATTCGTGTCGATCCCAGTGACTCTTGCTCCCGCCGCCGCGAGCGCCACGGTGAGCCGGCCGCTGCCACACCCTGCGTCGAGGACGCGCTCGGCCCCCTCGACCGCAGCGAGGATCTCGACGGTTCCGAACGGTGGTAGTGCAGCTGCTCGTTCAGCCGCGAGGTCAGAGTGCGTCACGCCGCCACTCTATGGTGGAAGGCGGGCGCACTGTTGTTTCGTCGCTCCCTGGCATAGACTCGGCCCTCATGTCGGAGGCGCCGCTCGATACTGCGATCACGCTCCAGGGCGTCAGCAAGCGCTTCGGGAGCCACGTCGCTGTCCACGAGCTCGACCTCGGGATTCAGGATGGCGAGTTCTTCTCGCTGCTCGGGCCCTCGGGGTGCGGGAAGACGACGACGCTACGGATGATTGCGGGATTCGAGCTCCCCGATACGGGCCGAATCCTGCTTCACGGCGACGACGTCACCGATATGCAACCGAACAAGCGTCGGGTCAACATGGTGTTCCAGCAGTACGCGCTCTTCCCGCATATGTCGATCTACGACAACGTGGCGTTCGGGCTAAAGATGAACCAGGTTCCAAAAGGCGAGCACCGGGAGCGGATCTCGGCGATGCTCCGGGTTGTCGAGCTCGAAGGGCTCGAACGCCGCCGGCCCCGCCAATTGTCGGGCGGCCAGCAGCAGCGCGTTGCGCTGGCTCGGGCGCTCGTAAACAGTCCGGCTGCCTTGCTCCTCGACGAGCCGCTCGGCGCTCTCGACGTGAAGCTGAGGCGAACGATGCAGTCTGAGCTGAAGCGCATCCAGCGTGAGCTCGGGACGACGTTCGTCTACGTGACGCACGACCAGGAGGAGGCGCTCGCGATGTCTGACCGGATCGCCGTCATGAGCGCCGGCCGGGTCGAGCAGATCGGCAGTCCAAGGGAGATCTACGATCATCCCGAAACGCCGTTCGTCGCCGACTTCATCGGGTCACTGAACGCGCTCGAGGTTGTCGTGGCCGAGGTCGTGGGCAACCTGGCTGTGGGACGCTACGGCGACGGCGAGCGTATCGTCGTTGCGGCCGGAACCGACCTTCGCGCACGCGACACGATCCGCGTCTCCGTCCGCCCCGAGCAGGTCCGCATCGACCCCGTCCCCGCCTCGACACCCGAGCACGGCTCCCGCCTCCTCGGTGAGATCGCCGAGGTTGTCTACCTCGGCATGTTCACCCAGTTCAAGGTCGAGACAGCCGCAGGCACGATCCTCTGCCACCGGCTTGCGGACGAGGGACTGTCGGCGTACACGGGTGGCACCCAGGTCGTGCTCACCTGGCCGGTCGATCAGACCGCGATCCTCGCCGCGGCTCCGCCCGTCCGTTCCTAGGGCAGCTCGAGATCGCCGAGCCGGCCCTCGGCGTGCCGACGACCGATCTCCGCCCCCACGACGATGACAAGCGACACCGTCATCACGACGACCGCGACGGCTATCACCTCCGGGAGGCGGCTCGGGAAGCGGAGGGCACCGTAGAGGTAGATCGGGAACGTCGTTTGCTGCCCCGCCACGAACGAGGCGACCGCGTACTCGTCGAACGAGACGACGAGTGCGATCAGGAACGCCGAGACGACGGCCGGGAAGATCAGCGGCAGCACGATGCTGCGGAATGTGCGCAACCGGCTTGCCCCGAGGTCACGGGCCGCCTCCTCGAGGCTGCTGTCGATCTGCTCGAGGCGCGGCACGAGCACGAGGATCGTGTAAGGAACGCTGAGCACGATGTGGGCTATCGCCAGGCTCGCGAACGAGAGCGGGAACGAGATTGCGTGGAAGAAGAGGAGCAGAGAGATCCCGAAGACGATGTAGGGAATCACGAGGGGACTCAGCATCAGCGCCGACACGGCGGCCATCCCGCGGAACCTGCGCCGGGTCAAGGCGAGCGACGCGAGAATCCCGAGCGCAACGGCGCCGATGCTCGATATGACGGCGACGATCGCGCTTGTCCGTAGCGCGGCGTGGAGCTCGGAGTCGTGCAGGAACTGTCGATACCACTCGAGCGTGAAGCCGCTGAGCGGGAAGGTTGGTAGGTCGGAGTTGTTGAACGAGAAGATCAGGAGGATCAGGATCGGCGCGTAGAGGAACGCGACGACGAGGAAGAAGAAGACCCGCAGGATCCGTGCTCCGTTCTTCGAGAGGGCAACGTCCATCAGCCGGTCGTCACCCTTCCAACCTGGAGGAACCGCGAGAAGACGAGCGTCAACGTCGCGACGACGAACAGCAGGAAGAGCGAGAGGACCGAGCCAGTCTGCCAGTCGAGGCTCGCGCCGAAGAGATCGACGATCTGGTTCCCGTACATGTAGCCGTCCACCCCGCCGACGAGCGAGGGCGTCACGAACTCGCCGACCGTGGGGATGAAGACGAACATGAACGCGGCCGCGACGCCGGGAAGGCTGAGGGGCAGTGTGATCTTTCGGAACGACTGCCAGCGGCTCGCGCCCAGGTCGCTCGCTGCCTCGAGCAGGCGCCGGTCGAGGCTCTCGAGCGAGACGAAGATCGGCAGCGCCACGAACGGAAGCCAGACGTAACCGAGCACGAGCATCACCGCGAACTTGCTGTAGAGCAGCTGGGAGATGGGATGGTCGGGGTCGCGCAGCCCCGTCCAGAAGAGCAGGCTGTTGAGCACGCCGTTCGAGCCGAGGATCACCTTCCAGGCGAGGACGCGGAGGAGGTAGCTCGTCAGGAAGGGTGCGATCAGGATGAGCAGCAGGACGTACTTTCGCTTCGTCCCGCTCAGCGCCAGAAAGTACGCAAGGGGATAGGCGAACAGCACGACGAGCACCGACACCGTGAGCGACATCCGAACCGATCGCCAGAACAGGCTGAGATACACGGAGCCGTGCACGAAGTCGCTCCAGACCGAGAACGTCACCTGGTGCGCTCCCGGGAAAAGGGAGAGCGCACCGACGCTGTACGCCCCGACGAAGCAGATCGGGATGACGAAGAAGACGATCAGCCAGCCAAGAGGCACGCCCAGAAGTCCCGGCGTCGTCAGGTCGGGCCTTCGCCGGCGGCGCTCGCGCACCGCCGGCGGCCCGTGGTCTGTCCCGATCGTCATCCCGTCCGGTGGCCGCCTGGCGTCAGGATGCCTTGACCTCGGCCCAGAGCTTGGCGTAGAGCGACCGGCGTGGGTAGTAGCGATCCATGTGCCCGAGCGGCTCGCCGACAGACTTCGGGTTGTCGAGCTGCAGCGCCTTGAGGAGCGCGGGATCGGCCGGCTTCGACGTCGTGTTCGCCGACCCGTAGGCGTAGTTCGTTTCGAGCCAGGACCCGGCCTGTCTCGAGCTCCAGGCGTCGACATACGAGTGAGCGGCATTGACTCGGGGCGAGCTCTTCCCGAGCATGAAACCGCAGACCCACGAGAGAGCACCCTCCTTGGGTTGCATGTAGACCACCGGGAGCTTCTTCGCCTTCATCGCGGCGTAGTCCGCGGGCCAGGCGTAGGCGATCCAGACCTCGCCGGATGCAAACGCGTTCTGCAGGTCGGTCTCCGAAGACCAGAACATGCGGACGAGGTTCTTCTTCGACTTGAGCAGCTCCTGTGACTTCTTCAACTCGGCGTCGGTCTGATCGTACGGCTTCTTGAAGCCGAGGTAGTACCCCGCCCAGACGAGCTGGTTGATGTCGTCGAACCAGGCGATCTTCCCCTTGTAACGCTCGTCGAACATGATGCTCCACGACCGATCCCTCGGCTTCACCTTGTCGCTCCGATAGAGGGGCTTGGAGAAGCCCCAGTCAGCGGGAATCCAGTACTGCTTCCCGTTGATCCTCCCGGCCTTGACCATCGCAGGATTGAGGTTCTTGAGGTTCTTGATACGTGCCGGGGTAAACGGCTGGACGAAACCGGCGTCGACGAAGTCCCTCACCCAGCCGACGCACGGATGGACGAGGTCGGGCTTGAGGCCCGCCCGCATCTTCCCGAGCGCGTTCGCCTCGTTCGTCATGAACGTGAACTTCGGCTTCATGTCGGGATGTGCAGCCGCGTACTGCTTCCAGAGGTCCTTCACCTCGTACCCGGACCAGTCGAGCACCTGGAGCGATCCCGACTCGGCCCGTGCCTCCGACCCCATCAGTCCGGCTGCATTTGCGCGGCTGACGCCGGCCCCGGCGAGAACACCGACCCCACCGAGCACGGCCGCCCGCCGGAGAAACTCTTCGCGTGAAAGACGTTGATCCAATGCATCCGCCGCCATAGCCGATCCTCCTGGTCTGGGTACTTGTGGTGCGATTAGACTCCTCGCTCCTCGGAGAGTCAAGCGGTGCGGCTGCGGCGGTTCGCAACAGGAGCCTCACTGGAGGTCAGGCGGCGGCGTTGTCGAGGCGGCTGGCGAGCGCGTTCACCGTCCTCCGGTTCGCTCCGGCGCCGCTTGCGAGCACGGTCAGAGCGAGGTTCCCGCGCCGCCACGCGATCAGGTAGGTCGGGGTCTCGGTGTGGCACCCACACCCCTGCGGCCGGTAGTTGAAGCCTCCGTCCCCGAGACGGGTTGCGGTGATGGATCGCGGAGCCCCGAGCGATTGCGCGGAGTGCGCGCGGAGCCAGCGCAGGTACGCTCCCGCCCCGGCGGGGTCTCCGAAGCGAAGCACCTGCTCCGTGACGTGGTTGAAGACGGCGGTCTTGCCGTAGAACTCGCGCTCGTTCCCTCCGGCGTACGCGCCGCGCTCGAGGACGCGGCGCAGTCCTGCGTGGTCGGTCGCCTCGGCTACGAGCACCGCGGCCGGAAGCGTTCGAGCCCGGCTCTGCATCCCCGGCAGCGATCCGGCCGGGGGACTCGGGATCGCCGGCAGAGCGATGGAAGCCGACGCGAGGCAGAGGAAGGCGATCAGTGCAAGGGGCAAGCGACGCACGCTCCGGAGTATGCCCACCTCCTGTGCGTGAGATCTCGCATTGTCAGGGCTGAGCGGCGTGACTCAGTCGTCTGAGGCGTGACTCAGTAGTTTGAAGAGCCAGGTTCGGTAACTCCTCCGATGCCGGAGGCTCGAGCAGGTGTCACCGTTGATGGTGAGTTGCGCGACCCGAGAAGCGAGCCGCGCGACGAGAACAGGAGGTACGTATGTTCACGTACATCGGCCTGATCAAGGTCACACCCGAGGGCAGGGAGCAGTTCGAGAAGGCACCCGAGTACCTCGCAAAGATCGGCGAGATCATCGAGCTCGAGGGCGGCACGCTGGAGCGGACGCTCGCAGTGATGGGCCCGTGGGACTTCCTCGCGATCGTCAACTACCCGGATAACGAGACCGCGTTCCGCGTGCTCGCGAAGATCGCCAAGCTGGAGGTCGTCGAGACCGAGACCTTCCCGGCAGAGGATGTCGCCATCTTCATGAAGGCGCTTGTCTAGGGGAGAGGAGACGCTCGCCCTCCGGGCGAGATGCTCGGTGAGGCCGCCTTCCGCGGCCTCACCGGTTGGAGGGGTCTGATCCGCCGTCGCGCCTGGTCACCGTGCGAGTCGTTCGTCTGGTCAGCGCTCGCGCGGCTCCCAACCGAATCGGCGCCACGCGACGACAACACCCGCGAGCCCCCACGCGAACAGGATCGCGATCTCCTTCGGGTGGCCGAAGAACGAGCCTCCCCGCAGGTACACGTCGTACATCAGGTCGATCAGGTAGGTCAGCGGCAGAACGTCTGCGATCCACTGCAGCACCTCGGGGTAGTTGCGCGTCGGCCCAAACGAGCCGGAGAGGAACGCCATCGGCAGCACGATCAGGTTGACCACGGCGGACGCGCCCTCGGACGACCGGATCAACGCCGTCACTCCGAATCCCATGCCTGCAAAGCAGGCGACGCCGACGAGCACCGCCGGGATCATCCCGGCCCAGTTCTTCGGGCCGGTCGCGTCGTAGAGCGTCAGGCCGAGCGCGATGGTCAACAGCATCTGGAGCACGAACACCGCCAACGTCGAGCACAGGACACCCGCCAGATACGTGACCGTGGGGAGCGGCGTGGCCCTGATCCGCTTCAGGACACCGCTCTCGCGGCGGATGACGAGCGTGATCGCGAGCCCGGCGAACGCAGTGTTCGCGCAGCCGTACCCGATCAACCCGACGAGCAGCACGTCGGCAAGCCTGAAACCATCGGAGGTTCCCGTGTACACCGCCCCGAGCAGCAGGTATAGCAGCGGCGGAAAGATGAAGACGAACACCGCCGACTCGCGGTTGCGCCAGAACAGGCGCTGCTGGTTGCGCAGCTCGTGGAGGAAGAGCCTCACTGGTTCAGCGCCTGCAACGGTGACTGAACACGATGCGTTCTCGGGTGCGCCGAACCAGCATTGTGGTCGGCCGCTTCGCGGCCGGCTGGTCTACTGGGCACACTGCTCCGCTGCGCGGAGTGGGCTGCTGCGCAGCCCAGGGGCGCAATCGTGCCGTTCACGATCACTCCCCGTTGTCGATCAGGTCGAGGTAGACGTCCTCGAGGGACGGGCGCACGACCTCGAGCGACTCCAGTTCGCGACCTGCTGCCGCGGCCGCGCCGGTCAACTCGGCCAGTACCCGGGTCGGCTCGTCCGTCTCGATCACGACGTCACGCCCATCCTGCTGGTAGCGGATCTCGACCCGGGGGGCGACTCCGATCAGCTCGGCGGGCGAGCCCTGCTTGACGATGCGGCCATCGCGGATCACGGCCACGCGGTCGGCGAGCTGCTGTGCCTCGTCGAGGTAGTGGGTCGTCAGCAGGATCGTCTTGCCGAGCCCCCGGAGGGCGCGCACGAGCTCCCATGCTGTCCGTCGTGCGGCCGGGTCGAATCCGGTCGTGGGCTCGTCGAGGAAGAGGAGCTCCGGGTCGCCGACGAGCGCGACACCGAGGTCGAGGCGGCGCTTCTGTCCGCCGGAGAGCGTCTTCACGCGGGCGTCCGCCTTCTCCTCGAGGCCGACGAGGCCGATCACCTCGTCCACGTCACGGGGGTGCGCGTAGTAGCCCGCGAACATCCGGTGTACCTCGCGGACGGTCAGCGTGGGCGGTAGCTCCGACGACTGCAGGACGACGCCGATCCGCTCGCGCAGCGCACGGCCGCCGTGCTCCGGGTCGACACCGAGCACCGTCACCTCGCCGCCGTCGCGCTTGCGGTAGCCCTCGAGGATCTCGACCGTGGTCGTCTTGCCGGCACCGTTCGGGCCGAGGAGGCCGAAGACCTCGCCCGCCTCGACCCGGAAGCTGATTCCTGCGACGGCCTCGATTGCGCCGTAGCTCTTGCGGAGGTCGCGTACCTCGAGAGCCGCTACCACGGTGACCACGCGCTGGCTGGGCGTGATGGGCGAGTGCGATGCGAGGACGCAGGGAGCCTTAATAGCGGAGCTATTCGGGCGACCGAGGACGAAGCAGCGTGCCGCCCAGCGCGTTCAGACGGCTCGTGCTTCATCGTGGTAGCGGCTCCTATAGCGCTCATATCGTGAGCTCCAGCTCTACCATGCCGGCGACCGGGAAGCCGGGGTCACGCCCGATCACGGCGTACGCGATCTCCGAGCAGTCGGGCTGGTGGCCGACCGTTGCGACGGGCCCCTGCTCGCCTTCGAGCGCCTGCGCCAGCCCGTCAGCGGTTGCACCGGGTGCAAGCGCGTCGTCGACCCGCACCGGCACTCCAACGGCGCGGCCGAGCTCCGCTGCCGTCTGCCGGGCGCGCAGAAGCGGACTCGAGACGACGACCACAGGTGCAGCGGCGCGGGCCGCCAGGCTCTTACCGAGCGCGCGCGCCTGCTCGACGCCCTCGGCAGAGAGCTCGCGGAGCTCATCCGGCTCGCCTGAGAGAGCATGAGCATGTCGACAGAGATAGACGCGCATCGCCCCGGCAGGATAGGCGCAACACACGGTTCACCCAACCGTAAGGCCGCCGTAAGGTTCGCGCGCTACAACTTTGCTCTATGAATGACCGCACCATCGGCCGCGCCGGGTTCCTCGGGATCCTCGGCCTCGGCGCTGCAGGTCTCTTCCTCGCGAAGGATGCGGCAGGGCTGCTCGACCGTGCCGTGCCACAATCCGTCTCGAGCATCGTCCCGACGTCGGGCTGGCGCATCTACACCGTGGGCAGCTCGATGCCGACCTTCGATCCCGCGACCTACCGTCTCGATGTAACCGGTCTCGTCGGATCGCCGACGAACTACACTCTCGCCGATCTCAAGGCGATGCCACGGGCCTATCAGATCTCCGACTTCCACTGTGTCACTGGTTGGTCTGTCTCGAACGTTCGCTGGGGCGGGGTGAGGATTGCCGACCTGCTCGAGGCAGCGGGTGCGCAGAGTAACGTCGCCGGCCTCAACTTCGTCTCCGCCGAGAGCCCGTACGAGGATTCGCTCACCCTGGAACAGGCGCTGCTGCCGGACGTGATGCTCGCCTACGAGATGGATGGGGGGCCGATCTCCCGGCCGCACGGCGCGCCCGTCCGGCTCGTGATGCCGCAAATGTACGGCTACAAGAGCGTCAAGTGGGTCAACCGCATCGAGCTCGGGACGACCGCCCTGCCCGGGTACTGGGAACAGAACGGCTACGACGCCGACGCGTGGCTCGGGAACTCCAATGGCTTCAGTTCTTGAACCCGCGCTTCCCGAAACACCGCTGACCGCACCGAAGTCGGTGGCGCGAATCAAGCGCTTCACCGTCACGGAGCGCGCCCTGCACTGGATGCACGCGTCCGCGTTCCTCGCCTTGCTCGCCACGGGGATGATCCTCTACCTCCCGGTTCTCTCGACCCTGATCAGCCGACGACAACTCGTCAAGGGCGTGCATCTCTGGGTTGCCGTGGCCTGGGCCGTGGCGCTCGTCGTGATCCTGATCGTCGGCAACCGCAAGCGCCTCGCCGAGGACTGGTGCGAGATCGAGACGATCGACCGGGATGATCGCCGCTGGCTCCGCGGCCGCAAGGCACCGCAGGGACGGTTCAACGCCGGCCAGAAGATCAACGCGCTTCTGACGATCGCGTTCGCGTTGCTCTTCGCGCTTTCGGGCTTCTTCCTTTGGCTCGGCGAGCGTGACCATCGCTTCATCTTCGCGGGCACGGGCACGGTGCACGACGCGCTCACGTTCGCGTCGATCGGGCTGCTCGTCGGCCACCTCTACCTCGCACTCATCCACCCGACGACCCGTCATGCTCTTCGCGGGATGACGACGGGTGAGGTCGACGAGGCGTGGGCGAAGAAGCACCATGCGAAGTGGGTCGAGGCCGAGCGGAAGATGGTCGATCGGAAGTAGGCTTCTCGGCATGACGGCCCGACTCCCTGACGAGCTCGGCGGCGCGATCGGGCGCTTTCGCGAGCTGCGACGACGGTTCGAGCAGGCGATCCCCGCCGCGGCGGTCTCGATGGACGGGCGGTCCTTCAACTACCAGCTCGCGATCGGGAGCACCGCACCGCCGCCTGGTGGCTTCGTGGCGCTCGTCGACGGCGAAACACGTCGGCTCGGCCAGCTGATCACGCAGGAGCTCGTGACGCGCGACGGCCCCGAGGTCGGCGCCTCGCTCGACGGCGAGAGCCTTTCCGGCGACGGGGCACTGGATCTCCAGGCGCGCGTGCAGGTGCGCGTGGTCGAGGGAACCGGCGTCGTGCTATCGGGCGACGGCGGCCCGTTCGTCGACGCGCGCATCGAGGAGGCGACTGGCCCCGAGGTCGCGGAGCTCTCGCGGCCGAAACGCGACACTGTGGACCTCGTGATCGGCACTGTCCTCGCTGGGCGCGACGAGGTCGTGCCCGCGCGGATCGATGCCGGAGGCTTCGATCGCCACACCTTCCTTTGCGGCCAGTCGGGCTCCGGCAAGACGTACTCGCTCGGCGTCGTGCTCGAGCAGCTCCTGCTCAACACGGAGCTGCGCGTCGTCGTGATCGACCCGAACTCCGACTTCGTGCGTCTACGCGAGGCTCGCGCCGACGCCGACCCAGCTCTGGCCGCGCGACTCGCGACGCTTGCCCCTTCGATCCTCGTCCGCTCGCCGCTCGCCGCGGGAGACGACAGGCTTCGGATCCGCTTCCCGGAGCTCGACGGCGCGGCGTATGCCAGCGTCCTCCAGCTCGATCCCATCCGTGATTCCGATGAGTACGACGAGCTGCTTCGCGCGCTTTCCGAAGGCCCGGGCTCGTCGGCCTATCAGGCGCTTGCGACGGGCAGTGAGGACACGGTGAGCAAGGGGCTCGACCGGCTGGTCCGCAGGGTGCGCAACCTCGGCGTCGACCGCTTCGGCGTCTGGGCCAGGGAGCAGGCGGGCACCGTGCTCGAGGATCTCGATCGCGACGACTGGCGTTGCCTCGTCGTCGATATCGGCACGCTCGGCACGCCGATCGAGAAGACGCTCGTCGCCCAGGCCGTCCTCTCGCGCCTCTGGGAGAAGCGGCTCGAGCGGCGACCGCTGCTCGTCGTGATCGACGAGGCGCATAACGTCTGCCCGCAGCTCCCCGACGGCGGACTGCAGTTTCTCGCCACCGAGACAGCGATCAAGATCGCGGCCGAGGGGCGCAAGTTCGGGCTCTACCTCCTCCTGTCGACGCAGCGGCCGCAGAAGGTGCACGAGAACATCGTCTCGCAGTGCGACAACCTGCTTCTGATGCGGATGAACTCGGTCGCCGACGTCGGCCACCTCACCGACGTCTTCTCCTTCGTGCCTCCGAGCCTGCTCGCCCGGGCGACAGGGTTCCGGCAGGGCGAGGCGCTCGTTGCTGGCAAGGTCGTCCCGACCCCGACCTTCGTGCGTTTCGGCGCCCGCGTCAGCGAAGAGGGGGGCTCAGACGTCCCGACTGACTGGGCTCGTTCGCGTACGTAGGATCGAGCGATCAGAACCTTCCGCTACGTCATCGCCGACGTCTTCACCGACACGCCGCTCGCCGGGAACCAGCTCGCCGTCTTCACCGACGCGCGGGATCTCGACTCAGCGACGATGCAGGCGCTCGCGCTCGAGATCGGCTTCAGCGAGTCGGTCTTCGTTCTCTCGCCCGAGGGTGCCGGGCACGTGCGGATCAGGATCTTCACGCCGACGTATGAGCTGCCGTTCGCGGGGCACCCAACGCTCGGGGCGGCATTCGTATTGGCTGCGCCAATGCAGCTCGGGGTGATTAACATCGAGACCGGGATGGGGGTTGTGCCGGTCGAGCTCGAGCGCGCCCAGTCCGGCAAGATCGTCTTCGGGCGCATGGTGCAACCGGTGCCGACGGTCGAGGAATTCGCGGAGGTGGAGGAGCTCCTCGCGGCGATCGGCGTCGAGAAGGCCGAGCTTCCGGTCGAGCTGTACGACAATGGCGCCACCCACATCCTGGTTGCCCTCGAGTCCGAGGAGCACGTCGCAGCTCTCCGGCCCGACATCGCGGCGATCAACGCGTTCGGCGTCACCGGCGTCAGCTGCTTCGCGGGCTCGGGCGACCGTTGGACGACCCGCATGTTCTGGAAGGGCGGCGAGGACGCCGCAACGGGCTCTGCCGCGGGGCCGATCGCCTGCCACCTCGCCCGGCACGGGAAGATCCGCTTCGGCGACGAGATCGTGATCTCACAGGGCGCGGCGATCGGGCGTCCGTCGACGCTCTACGCGCGCGCCGAGGGCAGCGGTGGCCTGATCGACCGCGTCGAGGTCGGCGGCCAGGCCGTCACCGTCGCCCGCGGCGAATTCCTCGTGCCCTAGGGCTCGCGTAGCTCGCGGTGGACGAGCATACCGCGAGCTACGCGAGCCCTCCCTGTTTGCAGATCGGGGCTTCGCCTTTGATCGCGAAGATCCCTGAAGAGGCCCGCCCGCGGGCCTGTTCAGGCCGGAGGGTGCGGTAGAGGCGATGGCAGGCCAGATGGCCGTTGCCTCCCTGGGCTTCGCTCGTGGCCGGCTTCAGCCGGTCGCCGGGGTTCCGTCCCCGAGGTGCTCGAGCGCTCCGAACGCCGACTCGAGCTCGCTGTCGGGAGCGAGGTGCCCCTCGGGCGAGACCTTGTCCACCACCGTGGGGAGAACCTGGGCCACTGCGTCGGCAGCCTCGCTCTCCGAAACACCGAGCTGGGCCGCGATCTTCGCGAGCTCCTCCGGCGCAACGACCTTACGCACGTCCTCACCGCTGATCGGCTTGTTCTCGCCGGTGCCGATCCAGGAGTCGGTCTGGGCCGAGAGCCCATTCGCCTGGAACCCGGAGAGAACCTGCTGCAACCCGCCGCCGGCAAGCATTCCACCGATCGCGGGGAGGAGCGACCCGAGCAGGCCGCCCATCCCGCCGGCCTGACTCCCCGAGCTGCCCCCGGTGAGGCCGCCGATGATGTCCTCGAGCCCGCCGCCCGAGCCCGCGCCTCCCGCGAGGCTCCCGAGCAGGTCCCCGAGCCCACCTCCCGCTCCTCCTGTCACACCCTTGACCAGATCGTCGAGCCCGCTCATGCATCTCTCCTGTTCGTCGTGGTTGCCCCAGCCTACGAGAAAGCGACTGCCGTGATCCCGATCAGCTCGATGTCGAGCGCGCGCCAGAATCGCCCACCGTTCTCCGAGACGAACAACCGTGACTCCGATGCGAAGAGCAGCAGATCGGGATCCTCCGGGCTGATCGCAATCGCGGTTCCGGCGGGGAGTCCTCCCCCTGCCTCGTCCCAGGTCACTCCGCCGTCCTCGGAGAGGACGAGCGGCGGGCGCCGGTCGAGGACCGCGACGACCCGTTCACCGGACTGGTCGGCAGCGATCAGCAGAGGGAGCGAGACGTCGCCTGCTCCGCCGATCGGCTGCTCGTCGTCGACGAGCTCCGCCTCGCCCGCCTCGAGGTCGACGTGGACGCAGCCGAGCGCCGTCGCGACGAGGGCCTCCACTAGTGCGCTGTCCGGGGAATACGGCACCGCTCGGCCGGCTGCAAACGCTTCGCATCGCTTCGGCCTCGGTCGCACCCGTACAACCCGGTATGGGAGCTCCCTGCGTTCTCGCGCTGCTCGGTTTTCACTCGCCCGAGCAGCACCCTATTCCCCGGACGGCGCACTAGCTCACCCTGATCTGCGGGTTGATCAGCCCGTAGCTGATGTCGACGAGCAGATTGACGAGAACGAAGACGAACGCGAGAAACAGGATCCCCCCCTGGAGCGCCGGGTAGTCCTGGTTGAAGATCGCTTCCTTCAGCCACGAGCCCATCCCAGGGATCGCAAATACCGTTTCGGTGAGCACTGCGCCACCGAGCAGGATGCCGACCTGCAGTCCGATGATCGTGGTCACCGGAAGCAGCGCGTTCCGCAGGACGTGTCGACGGTCGATGGCGCTCGGGGCGAGCCCCTTTGCCTTTGCGGTTCGCACGTAGTCCTCGTTCTGGACGTCGAGCGTGGAAGCGCGCGTCACGCGAGCGATGATCGCGAGCGGGATCGAGCCGAGCGCAATGGCAGGCAGGAGGAGGTGTCTCGAGGCGTCCCAGGCCGCGTTCCAGTTGCCTGTGATGATCCCGTCGAGGACGTAGAAGCCGGTCGGATGCTGGGCGTCGATCAGGACATCCTGACGGCCGATGCTGGGTAACCAGCCAAGACGCACCGAGAAGACGTATTTCAGGATGATTGCCAGGAAGAAGACCGGGATCGAGACCCCGATCAAGGATAAGAAAAGGCTCGAGTGGTCGAAGAACTCCCCGTATCGCTTGGCCGCGAAGAAGCCGAGGGGGAGCCCGATCACGAGAGCAAAGATCATCGCAGCGAACGCGAGCTCCACCGTCGCGGGGAACCGTTCCCGGATCTCGGTCGTCACCGGCCGTCGGCTTGCGACGCTCGTGCCCAGATCGCCGCGCACGGTCGTCTTCAGGTATGCCCAGTACTGCGTCGTGATCGGCCGGTCGAGTCCGTACTGACGGTTGAAGCGATCGATCGCCTCGGGCGTCGCTCGCTCACCGAGAAGAGCCTGCGCGGTGCTGCCCGGGAGGGCGCGCACCCAGACGAAAAGCAGGATCGACAGTCCGAGGAGGATTGGTACGAGAAGGAGCAACCGGCGGGCGACGAAGCGTGCCATATTCGTCGTCCGCCGGTTACCGCCGTTATCCGATCGAGACCGGAGTGAAGAGCTCGACCTCGACGGGGCTCGGAACATATCCCTTGACGTTCTTCTTGAATCCAAGCGCAGGGCTTGCATTCGCGTACGGCACCATCGGGAGGAACTTCATCACCTGGATGCTCGCGGCCTGGTAGAGCTTCGTCCGCTTGTCC
>JBKJVI010000121.1:0-11844 GCA_046590225.1 Gaiella sp.
TTCCACCGCTCCCACAACTCGCGACGCTCCCCAACCGTGAACAACCTCCGCCTCCTCGCCACCACACACCTCCAGCTCGACAGCCGACAGATGTTGCAACGACGGGTTGACGGCACCTGGCAAACGTTGTGAGACGCCGCACTAGGAGCGACGCGGTTGGCGACTGATCCAATCCGGGCCGGCGGCAGCGCCGG
This sequence comes from Gaiella sp., assembly GCA_046590225.1. Taxonomy (GTDB): domain Bacteria; phylum Actinomycetota; class Thermoleophilia; order Gaiellales; family Gaiellaceae; genus Gaiella. The sequence continues at coordinate 195 of JBKJVI010000121.1, forward strand.
AGACGCCGCCGCGTCCTCGGAATCGCGTGGTCACAGAAGTTCTGGCCAGGGTGAGGATGACGATTCCGGCTCTGGCGGCGGCCACACCGATACGCCGGCGGCCGACGGCGACGGCACCGAGGGCAGCGACGACCGAAGCCTCTCGTCCGAGGGATCGGGATCCGGCGACGATCAGTCGTCGGGTGGCAGCAGCTCGTCCGCTTCCGGATCGGAGAGCGATGGATCGGCATCGTCCGGCCCGTCCGAGGAGCACGCCCTCGAGCAGGAGTCTCCGGAGGCTGGCGAGAGCGGAAGATCGGGATCAGGCTACGAGGATGTCGACCATGTCGAGGACAGCGAACCGCTAGCACCATCCTGATTTCCCTGCGTACGATGGAGCCGTGGATCGCTTCAGCTTCAGATGCTTCTTCGTCGCACAACTGGCGTTCATCGGCGTCCTCGCGATCGGAACCGTCGGCTTTGTCGCGCTGACCGACGAGGGATGGGTCTCTTCGTTCTATCGTTCCGTCGTCACGACGACGCTCACAGGCCTCGACTCGAGGCCGGAGAATCAGGCGGCGGAGATCTTCACCGTCGTCCTGCTGCTCGCAGGCGTGGCAATCTTCCTCTACCTTGCGGGCGCGGTGGTCGAGTTGATCACCCGCGGGGTCGTAGGAGACTATCTCGGACAGGGACGGAGAAAGAGAGCCATCGGGCATTTGCGTGACCACACCATCATCTGCGGTTTCGGCCGTGTCGGTCGGAGCGTTGCGGCCGAATTCGCCCTCGCGGAGGCGCAGTACGTCATCATCGACGTGAACCCGGCTGCGCTTGCTGCCGCGACCGAGGCCGGCGCGCTCGTGATCCACGGCGACGGAACAGAAGACGCCGATCTCGAGGCGGCGGGACTGACTGGCGCACGCGCACTCGTCGCGTCGGCCGACTCGGACGTGAAGAACCTCTTCATCACCCTGTCAGCTCGCGCTGCGCGGCCCGATCTCTTCATCGTGGCGCGGGCCTCCGACGACTCGTCTGCGAAGAAGCTCGCTCTCGCCGGCGCCGACCGGGTCGTTCAGCCATATTCGTCTGCGGGTCTGCGGATCGCGAATCTGGTTCTCAAGCCACAGGTCGCGGACTACCTCGACATCGTCTCCACCGCGGGTGGGGAGGAGCTCCGATTCGAGGAGATTACCGTCGATGCAACGTGTGACGCGGCCGGGCGCCCGCTCACCGATCTTGCGATCCGTGAGACGACCGGAGCGATGATCGTCGCTCTCCGCCGAGGCGCGGACGCATTCGTGACCGCGCCGGCACCGGAAGCAGTGCTGAACGTGGGCGACGTGCTGATCGGTGCCGGTTCGGCCCCTCAGATCGAGCGTCTCGAGGCGATGTTCGCTCCACGAGACGCGCCCGATGGCTGATCCCGTCGGGAAACTTTCCCGTTCGCTTGGCGAGGCGATCGGCGCCGCTGTCGATCTCGAGCGTCCGGGTGACCCCACGCACGGCGATTACGCAACCAACGTCGCGTTACAGCTCGCCGGTCGGCTTCGCCGACCCCCACGCGAGATCGCAGAGGAGCTCGCGCTCGCGGCGCGCGCGCTCGCCCACGTTGACGCCGCCTCGGTGGCTGGCCCTGGGTTCGTCAACCTCGAGTTGGCCGACACGTGGTTCACGGAAACCCTCGCGAGCGTGCTCGCGGACGGCGACGGCTTCGGTGGTCACTCGGCGACGACGCGCGAGCGTGTCCAGGTCGAAATGGTCTCCGCAAATCCCACAGGCCCGATCACCGTCGCGTCGGCACGGAACGGTGCGTACGGCGACTGCGTCGCGCGTCTCCTCGCGTTCGCCGGGCATGCAGTCGAGCGCGAGTACTACTACAACGACGCGGGTGGCCAGATGGAGAAGTTCCGCGAGTCCGTCGAGGCCGTGCGTCGGGGCGAGGAGCCGCCGGAGGACGGGTATCACGGGGAGTACATCGCGGTGCTCGCGGAGACGTCCGGCGATCCAGTACCGAGGATGCTGGAGAGCATGGAGGCCAGCCTCGAGCAGTTCCGGATCCACTTCGACTCCTACGAGCGACAGAGCGTGGTCGAGACGGAGATCCCGGAGGCGATCGCGCTCCTGGACACCTTCGACGAAGAGGGGGCACTCTGGGCGCGCACGTCGGCCCACGGCGACGAGAAGGATCGGGTTCTCGTGCGCTCCGACGGTGCGCCGACGTACTTCGCTGCGGACGCTGCGTACGTGCGCCGGAAGTACGCGAAGGGCTTCGATCGGCTGGTGTACGTCCTCGGCGCCGATCACCACGGCTACGTCGGCCGGCTACAGGCGCTCGCAGAGATGCTCGGGCACCCGCGGGAGTCACTCGAGGTGCTCATCTATCAACTCGTTCACCTGACGAAGGGTGGCGAGGCGACGAAGATGTCCAAGCGGCGAGGCGACGTGGTCTTTCTCGATGAGTTCGTCGAGGAGATCGGGATCGATGCGGCTCGCTGGTACCTCGTCTCGCGCGGACACGACCAGACGATCGAGATCGACATCGACCTTGCCGCCGAGAAGACGGCCAAGAACCCCGTCTTCTACGTCCAGTACGCCCATGCTCGGATTGCCGGCATTCTCCGCAACGCGCCCGAGGGCTCCGGGTCGTGGCAGGCAGCGAGCACGCCTGTCAGCCCACTCGCGACGGAGGAACGCGACCTCGTGAAGCGGATCGCCGAGTTCCCCGCAATCGCGGCCGAGGCGGCCGTGAGGAGAGCGCCACACGCGATTCCCACGTACGCGATTCGGCTCGCAGACGACTTCCATCGGTTCTATCACCACCACAAGGTGCTCGGCTCACCCGAGCAGGAGTTCCGGCTCGCGCTGTGCGGTGCGACGAAGTCAGTTGTCGCCCGCTGCCTCGACCTGGTCGGGGTCGAAGCGCCGGACAGCATGTGACGGCCGTCGGGGCGGGGTAGGACCGACCGTGCGCTGGAACCTCGCCCTGGCCGCGCTCGCCGTCTCCTGGGGGCTCGTCGCAGTCCTCGCCGGTGCGATCTCGGTCGATCCGATTCCGCTCGCATTCTTCCGACTCGTCATCGCGGCGATCACGCTCGCGCTCGTCGCTCTCGTGACGGGTCACGCGCGCCTCCTGCGCCCTGGACGGTATCTCGGCGCGCTCGTGGCGCTCGGGTGTGTGCAGGCCGTCCACTGGGTGCTGTTCTTCGAGACCGTGAGGCGCGGGTCCGTCGCGCTCGCCGTGATCACGTTCGCGTCCGCCCCCGTGTTCCTCGCCGTCCTGGCGCCCGCATTTCTGCCGGAGCAGCTGTCCCGCGTCGCTGTCGCCGCGCTCGTTCCCGGTCTCGCAGGGATCACTCTGGTCGCACTTGCCGGAGGCGAGGGAGGGTCGTTCGGATGGGTCGCCATGGCGTGTGGGATGGGGTCGGCTCTGACGTTTGCCATCCTCTTGATCCTCTCGAAAGGGCTTCTGCATGCCGGCGCTCAGCCCCTTACTGTCGCCTTCTGGGACTGCCTCGGCGGCGGCCTCGTCCTCGCGCCGGCGCTCATCTTCGTGGCCGGCTCCGTACCCGAGAGCAGTGAGGACTGGGCGGCGTTGATTCTGCTCGGAGCAGTACTCACGGGCTTTGCGACGCTCGCGTACGCTGCGCTCCTGCGCCACGTAACCGCGCAGTCCGCCGGTGTGCTCACATTCCTCGAGCCGGTGTCGGCGGTGATCCTCGCCTGGTGGCTTCTCGACCAGCCCATCTCACTCCAGGCGTTCGTCGGAGGTGCTCTCGTCCTCGGCGCCGGGATCGTGGTCGTTGTGCGGACGCCGACCGAGGGGGTGTCAGCGAGTCCGTCGCCGGGATAGGATCTGCGGAGCGATGAACGTTCCCAACGACCCGAACATCCCCGACCGGAACCTGGCACTCGAGCTCGTGCGTGTCACCGAGGCCGCAGCGATGGGTGCTGCGGCGTGGATCGGTCGGGGCGACAAGAACGCCGCCGATGGCGCGGCTGTCGATCTCATGCGCCGGATGATCAACACGGTGACGATGCAGGGCGTCGTCGTGATCGGCGAGGGTGAGAAGGATGAGGCGCCGATGCTATTCAACAACGAGCGTGTCGGCGCAGGGTTCGGGCCGGAGGTGGACGTTGCTGTCGATCCGCTCGAGGGAACACGGCTTACCGCGCTCGGGATCCCGGGCTCGATCTCCGTGATCGCGGTCGCAGAGCGCGGCTCGATGTTCTTCCCGGGGGCGGCACTGTACATGGAGAAGATCGCGGTCGGGCCCGAGGCTGCAGGGGCCATCGACCTGCAACTCTCACCGACCGAGAACGTCCGCTCCGTGGCGTCTGCAAAGGGCATGCGCGTGAGTGATCTCACGGTCGTCGTGCTCGAGCGCGAGCGCCACGAAGGCTTGATCGAGGAGCTCCGCGCCTCGGGAGCTCGAGTCAACCTGATTCGCGATGGTGACGTCGCTCCCTCGATCGCCGCGTGCCGACCGTGGACCGGGGTCGACATGCTCATGGGAATCGGCGGCACACCGGAGGGCGTCATTTCCGCCGCTGCGATCAAGTGCATGGGCGGGGCGATCCAGGGTCGTCTCTGGCCCCGGAACGACGATGAGCGCTCGGCGCTCCTCGATGCCGGGTTCGACCTCGAGCGCGTCCTTACTGCTGACGACCTCGTCGCAGGAGACGACATCTTCGTAGCCGCCACCGGGGTCACCGGGGGATCGTTGCTGAGTGGGGTGCGCGCAAGTGCGACGGGCGTCGACACCGAGTCACTCGTGATGCGCTCGCGATCCGGCACGGTGCGGCGGATCGCCGCGTTCCACCCGAACGACAAGCTGGCAGGCCTACGAACGGAGGAGTGATGGGAGCGTCCGAGCTGAACGCAATCGCACGGTCGATCGTCGCGGACAATCGGGGGATCCTCGCCGCCGACGAGTCGACCGGCACGATCACCAAGCGCTTCGACGCGATCGAGGTCGAGTCGACCGAGCCGAACAGGCGCGCGTACCGCGATCTCCTCTTCACGACCGAGGGTATGGAGGAGGTCATCGGCGGCGTCATCCTCTTCGACGAGACGATTCGGCAGCACGCCGACGACGGAACGCCATTTGCGGCCCTGCTTGCGGCGAAGGGGGCCGTCCCTGGGATCAAGGTCGACCTGGGAGCGCATCCGCTCGCCGGAGCGCCCGGCGAGACCATCACAGAGGGGCTCGACGGCCTGCGCAAGCGACTCGGCGAGTACTACGAGCTCGGGGCGCGATTCGCCAAGTGGCGCGCCACGCTCTCGGTCGGCGAGCGGCTGCCAAGCCGATACTGCGTGCGAGTGAATGCCCAGGCGCTCGCTCGGTATGCCGCGTTGTGCCAGGAGGCGGGGATCGTGCCGATCGTCGAGCCCGAGGTGCTCATGGACACAGACCACTCGATCGACGACTGCTATCACGCCACCGCGCGGACGCTGCAGGCGCTGTTTTCGGAGCTGGGCGCCCAGCGTGTCGACCTCGAGGGGATTCTGCTCAAGCCGAACATGGTGATTCCCGGAAAGGGCAATCCCGACCAGGCGACTCCGGAGCGGATCGCAGCCGCGACGCTTCACTGCTTACGGAGGCACGTTCCAGCTTCGGTACCCGGCATCGTATTCCTGTCCGGGGGACAGTCCGAGGTCGAGGCGACCGTCAACCTCGACGCGATCAACCGCCTCGACGGGCGACCGTGGCCGCTGTCGTTCTCCTACGGGCGTGCCTTGCAGGGGTCGGCGCTGAAGGCCTGGCGGGGTGAAGCATCAGGCGTCACGGCTGCGCAGGGGGCGTTCCTCCATCGGGCGCGCTGCAATGCTGCAGCCGCTGGTGGCCGCTACGACGCGACCGTCGAAGGCGGTTCCTGATCGCTGTAGGCGGTCGTGAGTCGCCGTCGTCGTGATGTCCGGTAGGTTCCCGGCATGACCGTCGGCCCCGTCGAGATCTTCGTCATCGCGTTCGACGACCCCGAGTTTCACGGTGAGATCCGTGCCGAGTTCGAGCGTCTGAAGGACGGCGACATCATCCGCCTCGTCGACCTCCTCGCTGTGCGCAAGACCGAGGACGGCGTCATCGAGGCGATCCAGCGCAGCGATCTCGACGCGGACGAGGCTCTCGCGTTCGGCGCGGCTGTTGGAGCCCTGATCGGGTTTGGAGCGGCGGGTGAGGACGGGATGGAGCTCGGAGCCGTGTGGGGATTGCGGGAGATGGCGGACGGGCACGTCTTCGACGACGAGGACAAGTGGCGTGTCGCAGACGCGATCGCGCCGGGTCAGGGTGCGATCGTGGCGCTCGTCGAGCATCGATGGGCGATCCCGGTTCGTGAGGCCGTGCGTCGATCGGGTGGCCACGCAGTGGCCGGACGATGGATCGCCGAAGCCGATCTCGTCAGGCTGGGCGAGAGCTCGACACGCATCGCGCTCGAGCTCGACAACCTCTGAACCTAAAGCTTCCTGCTCCCGCTGCCGATGGCTTCGCCGTGGTCACTGCGGCAACCACTGCACCGTCGATTCGTGCGCGCGTCGCGCGTTCCGCCCCGGACGCCGTCTTCGAGTGGCGTTTCGACGAGCTCGAGCGGGCGGGCGTCGATGCGATCGAGGCCGTCAGGCTGGCGATCGATGTCACGTTCGACATCGGGCGACTGCGCGATCTGGTTGCGTGTGGGTGCGATGCTGCACTCGCCGTCTCGATCCTCCGCTGATCTGTCACGTTTCATCCCGAGGCGAGACGAGAACCGCTGACATCGAAACCGGAGGAACGTATGGCACTCAACGAATTCCAACATGAGCTTTGCTCGACGAGTCGATGGGACTTCACCGATCTGCGGGCGCTCTTCATCAACTGCACGCTCAAGCCGTCACCGTCGGTCTCGAACACACAGGGACTGATGGACATCTCGATTGCGATCCTGGAGGCGAACGGGGTGGCCGTAGATCAGATCCGTGCCGCCGACCACGACATCGTCCCGGGCGTCTATCCCGACATGACCGAGCACGGCGCCGCGAAGGACGATTGGCCAGCACTCTACGAGCGGGTCGAGGCTGCGGATATTCTCGTGCTCGGCACCCCGATCTGGCTCGGTGAGAAGTCGTCGATCTGCACGCGTGTGATCGAGCGACTGTATGGGAACTCGAGCAAGCTCAACGAGCAGGGCCAGTACGCCTACTACGGGCGGGTAGGAGGGTGTCTCGTGACGGGAAACGAGGACGGCGTCAAGCATTGCGCCATGAACGTCCTTTACTCGTTGCAGCACCTCGGGTACGTCATTCCCCCTCAGGCAGACGCCGGCTGGATCGGCGAGGCAGGACCGGGACCGTCGTATCTCGATCCCGGCTCGGGAGGCCCGGAGAACGACTTCACGAACCGGAACACCACGTTCATGACCTGGAATCTCTTGCACGCAGCGCGCATGCTCAAGGACGCAGGCGGCTTCCCCGCACACGGGAACCAGCGGTCACTCTGGGACGCGGGCTGCCGGTTCGACTCCCCGAACCCCGAGTACCGCTAACCGGAGACCGCGACCAGAGCTCTCGCCGGCCGGCGCGGTGGTCCGGTCAGTTGCGCGCCGCGTCGATGAACGTGTCCGCGCGCTGCCAGAAGGCTTTCCTCGCACCCTCCGAGTCGGAGAGGACGGACAGATGGGTGGCCTGGAACTCCGGCGTCGAGCGGACGCTCTCCACCTTGAGCTTTGCCGGCGGGAAGCCGGCGGCGAGGAGACGGTCGGCCAGGCGAGCAGCGCCGACATTAGCGACCACCGTGTCCGCGTCGCCGACGAGCAGGAGGACTCGCGTCGTGCGCGGCGTCTGGCTGTAGTCGATCGCCGGTTCCATGTCGGCCGGAAAGACCCCGAGGACGGCTCTGGGCTCGATCCCGATTGCCGGGGCGATAGCGGCCATCGCGACGGCCATCCCGCCGCCGCGGGAGTAGCCGACGAGGACGAGGGGAAGTTCGCGCTTCGGATCAACGTCGTCCAGGGCGGCGAGGGTACCGAGCACCGCATGCTTCATCCCGAACTCGGCGCCGGGGCGAAGCTCGTACCTTGGATAGAGGACGTAGCTGCCCGTCACAGCCAGGTGATCGAGCCACGGGCGATGGTGGGCGGGAGTCGTCTCGAGCTGATCTCCCTGGCCGTGGAGGAAGACGACGACGCTCCGCGGCTTCCCCTGGGAGGGCGCGAAGACCCACGTGCGATCGGCTCCTGTTCCGACCGAGCGCCCGACAGAGGTCACCGTCGAGGTCGACGTGCCGAACCCGGCGCATCCAACGAGGCCCAGCACGGCGGCGATCACGCACATGACAGTTGCGCGGCGCATGGGAGCTGAGCCTACCGGCGCATGGTGCGCAGAGCGAACTCGTCGAGGTGTGCGCTCCGTCCGGCGACCCGGCCGTTGATCCAGTTCGCGCCGGTACCCGTACCAGTGTCTACCCCTGGGCGGCCCCGAGGAACAGCCGGCCGGCGGGCGCAACCGTTCGTGCCCTACTCCGCACCCCAGAGGCTGATGGCCGTGACCGCTTTGTAGAGGCCGTTGTTCGAGTCTGCCTCCCGTTCTTCGTCGACGAACTCCGTCATCGCCTCGAAGAGTTGCGAGAAAGCGCCGCCTTCCTGAATCGCCGCCGCGAACGTGTCCTGTGCGCCGTAGCTGTCCATGCGGAAGAACTGACGGTAAGCCCCGGAGTGCTTCTCCGACGAGAAGATCACGGCGTAGGTTCCGACGTACTCTGTCCCGGAGGGGCACGCGGCTGCGAGCTTGGCCTCGTTCTCACCCATCCAGCGCTGAAAGTCTTTCCCTCGCCCCCTCTTCACGTCGAACCCGAACTCGCTCATGAAGTTCATCGTCACTCCTTTTCTTTCGGTGGAGGAAACCCTAACGACGAGAGCTTCTACCTCCGAGTCGCCTCGTGTCAATGGGTAGTCGGCAGCGGAGCAGTCGGTCAGAGACGCTCTCGGCTAGCCTAGCCCTCGCAAGTCGGAGCGGATAGAAAACGGACACGAATCCGAACCCCCGCCTAACCTGCCAACAAAACACCCGCCTGAGCGGGCCTTTCGTGAAGCGGGCGAAGGGACTCGAACCCTCGACCTACGGCTTGGGAAGCCGACGCTCTACCAACTGAGCTACGCCCGCAAGGCGCTTAGGGTAGCCGTTCGGGACATTGCCTCCGAGACCGATGAGCGATTGGTACGCCGAATTGGTACATCGGCAGGGGAAGAAGGCCCCCTAACCGTCGCCGGATGATCTGGAGGGGTTCCTCCTCAACCAGTCATTCGCGGCAGCACTGACATCAACCTAGCTCCCGGAGTCTGCAACCGACTCGACCTGATCACGTACAAGAAGAAGCGTCCAAATGGCCACGCCCGTGTCGACTTTGCAGAGGCGGTAGACACGCTCGCCCATGAATCCATGCACGCAGGCGGAATATCCGACGAGGCCGTCGCGGAATGCTTCTCCCTGCAACTCATCGACTACGTCTCGGCAAAGCTCGGAACAAACAACGCGTATGCGAGAGACATGTCCCGCCAGGCGTGGAACGTTCTCTATCCGACCATCCCGCCCCAATACCGAACAGCGGACTGCTACAACGGCGGCACGTACGACCTCTATCCGACGAGCAACGTCTGGCCGTAGCAAGTCTCGCCCGCTGATCTGCGTAGTAACACGCGGTGTTCGGACCGGCCCCGCAATGTCCGTCTCCATTCTAGGGCCCGAACTCCCGGCTGCCACCACTCCGGGCAGAGCACATGAAGCTCGCCCACACGGTCTGATTCGACCCGCCAGTCGTCGGCGGCGTTCTCGCCGGGGCGAGGGTTGTGTAGCCATAGGGGAGTGTGTCCGTATCCACGCGGAGACCCGGGGGTCTCCCCCCTTGTGCGACGAACGTGTAGGTGAGACACTCCGGGGTGGAGGTGAGGCGAGTACCGTGAATCGCCGCCGCCACCGAATTGCTCACGAGGAATCCTTCCTCGTGAATGGAGAAAGGGGATTCGGATGAAACGCTATTTCCGGCTGATGGGAGTCGCCGCGCTACTGGCGGCCATAGCCGTCCCCGTCGCACTGGCAGCGTCTGCGCCGAAGACGACGGGCAGTATCGGGTACACCGCGTACTCGTCAGTCCAGCGGAACCTCACCTTCAACGCAATCCAGAGCAAGACGAACGCTGTCTGCGGGACGTTCTGGAATGTGACGTCCGTGACGGAGTTCACGTTCAACTTGACGGGTGATCCCACCGGTTACACGCATCACGCCACTCTGACGCAGAACGGTCAGAGCGTCGGCGGCGACGGCGGTTACCCGGTCACGGGCGGCGACGTTTACCACTGGAACATCACGTCGGGAAGCGTCGTGGGGAACGCACTCAGCCTCACCTGGACGTACGATCTGGGTGCGTCAGGAACGAACCACGTTATGAACGGCACCATCGCGTCGGATGGGTCGATCTCGGGCACGTGGAGTGACGACTTCGGCGGGACTCGCACCGGGACGTTCACGGCCCCGGTAGGTTCAGCTACTGCCATTACGACCTACTGCGGCAAGGGCAACGCCTACTACAGCGATGCGAGCGGCTACTGGTACTTCGTCAACGTGACGGCTGTGAGCGTGAGCGGAACCGACGCCTGGTTCGCTGGCGAGGTTGTCGCCGGTAACGTCGGGGTCGGTAACTGGCTGTTCGTAAAGACTCACGACGGCGGCGAGCCAGGGTACCTCGTGGATCAGGTGTGGGGTTCGTTCGCCACACAGTCTGCGGCACTCGCTGGTGTCGGAGCGCGTACCACCCCGGCTGATGGTGCGTTCAGCATCACGAGCGGGAACTTGCAGGTCAAGTAGCTCCAAGAGTCATGCGCGACATGGGAGGGCCGGTAAACCGGCCCTCCCAATTCTTTTCAAGCATCGCGACGACACTTCATCTCGCTGCAGGCCCTCCTGTGTTCCGGCCCGCTGCTCCGCGAGCATCGCCGCGCCCGGCGGGCCTTCCTACGTTCCGACCCGAACTCCCGCTGCCAGCACTCGGGGCAGAAGACATGAAGCTCGCCCAGGCCCATCCGATTCAACTCGCCAATCGTCGGAAGGGTTCTCGTCGGGGCGAGGCTCGCGGCGGCACTCGGAGCAGACAGGCTCTGTGTCGCCCTTGCTCACCGTCGCGTCTGAACTGCGTTGTACGGGTCGTAGAGCGTCCTTGGACAGGCACCCCACAAGCCGAGTCGCTTCGCTCTTGCCTCTTTCGCGAGCGCAGCGCGTCTAACTTCGCGGCATACCGACCACGCTGACCGTCGTAGAACCACGGCGTGGCAGCACCAAGCCTGACCAGATGCACATTGACGTTCACACCGTCGCCCGCCCGTATCACGTACCGAAGCAGCCTCCCATACCGATCGACTGGGTCGCTCGTTGGTTCCAGTAGCAGCCGCACACGGGTGCCCGGAGCCAGCAGTCGCTTGGCCGTCGTCGATGCGCCTTGGCCGTAGCACTCGTAGCCGCCGTACACCTCGGGCGTGTCGATCTGGACGAGCCTCACCCGCTGGCCGTTCGCCAGGGCAACCGTGTCACCGTCCACGACCTCGTCGACCTCTTCCTCCATCAGCTCAGCCAGGACGCCGAGGCCGACACCCACACTCAGCGCGAGCAGCCCTTCCCTCGCGACCCCGACGAGCTCCCCCAGCGCCTCCT
>JBKJVI010000014.1:0-19935 GCA_046590225.1 Gaiella sp.
CCTGATCTGACTCTCTGGCCGACACTCCGCCACCTCTACCCGCTCTGGCGGGAGCAGTGGCGGCTCGTTACCGTCGGCCTCGTCTGCGCGCTCGCGTTCACGGGTCTGTCGCTCGCGATCCCGATCCTGATCCAGCGCACGATCGATGACGCTATCGACGGCGGCGACACGTCGCTCCTGCTCCCCTACCTCGGCCTGATCCTCGTGATCGCGGCGCTCCGATTCGCCTTCAACTTCACGCGTCGCTACTCGACCGCGCGTATCGGGATCGCCGTCGAGGCGCGCCTGCGCGGGATGATGTACGACGCCTACCTGCGGTTCCCGCGCGCCTTCTACGACCGGCACGCAACCGGCGAGGTGATCTCGCGCGCCACGAACGACATCTATCCGGTGCGGTACTTCATCGGGTGGGGCGTCGTGCAGGCGATTCAGAGCGTGATGATGCTCGTCGGAGCCGCGATCGTTCTCGTCTCCGTGAACGCGCGGCTCACGCTGATCGCGGCGCTCGCGATGCCGCCGATCGCCGTCCTCACGTACGTGTTCGCGCACAGGGTGCACCCCATCTCGCGCATCGTGCAGGCGAAGAAGGGCAACCTGACCGAGGCGACCGACGAGGCCGTGATCGGCATCGAGATGGTGCAGGCGTTCGGCCGCGAGGACGACGTGCGAAGCCGGTTCGGCGATCGCGCCGAAGCCGTCCGCGCCGAGACGATGCGCCAGGCGGGGATCGAGGCGCGGTTCCTCCCCGGCCTGATCACCCTTCCGTCGCTCGCGATCGCAGCCGTGCTGTATTTCGGCGGCAAGGAGGCAATCGTCGGCACACTCACGATCGGCCAGTTCACCTTGTTCATTACCTTGCTGTTACAGCTCGTCTGGCCGCTCGAGGCGCTCGGCTGGATCATCAACCTCGGGCAGCGCGCCACAGCCGCCGCGTCGCGCTCCTTCGCCTGGCTCGGGTCGATCAAGGCGCTTGCCGAGCCGGCCGACCCTGCACATCTACCAGACGGCCCACTGACGATCAGGCTGGAGAACGTCCACTTCAGCTACGGCGTCGGGAGCGAGGTTCTCTCCGGCGTCGATCTCGACGTGGCGCCGGGCGAGATCGTCGCCGTGTGCGGCGCGACCGGCGCTGGAAAGTCGTCGCTGCTGAACCTGCTGCCGCGGTTCTACGACCCGACCGATGGGCGTGTCCTCGTCGGGGGAATCGACAGCCGCGATCTCGGGCTCGCCGAGCTCCGAGGCTCCGTCGCCCTCGTCACCCAGAAGCCCGTGCTCTTCTCGGTTCTCCTTCGTGACAACCTCCTCTCCGGACGACCGGACGCCGACTGGGCCGATGTGCTCGCCGCCTGTGAGGCAGCAGGTGTCGCGGCTTTCGTTGACGGCCTGCCGAACGGCTACGACACGCTGATCGGCGAGCGCGGAGTGAACCTCTCCGGCGGCCAGCGCCAACGGGTCGCTCTCGCCCGAGCGCTTGTGGCCCGTTCGCGCGTGATCGTGCTCGACGATCCAATGTCGGCTGTCGACACCGAGACGGAGCGCCATCTGGTCGAGACGCTGCGGCCTGCCGTTGCCGGGCGCACCGTGCTGATCTCCGGCCAGCGCCTCTCGACGATCCTCGTGGCAGACAGGGCAGTCGTGCTCAAGGACGGTCGCATCGTCGAGAACGGGTTGCCCCAGGATCTGATCCGCCTCGGTGGAGCGTTCACCGAGCTCTTCGGAGATGAGGCACTTGCCGCGTAACACGCACACAGGCCTGTCGCGCCTCGGGCGCTACACCGTGGGTCGTCGGAAGCGGCTGACCGGCGTGATGCTGCTCGCTGCCCTCTCGGCGGCCGCGCCGGTCGCGGGATGGGTCATCGTCGGCGATGCGATAGACAACGGCATCAAGGCCGACAACCTTACGCGCCTCACTGCGGACGTCGTCCTCTATGTCGCGATCGGAGCCATTGCCTGGATCATCGGGTCGACGACGTGGCTGATGCTCGCCGGGATCGGGCAGCAGATCGTGCTCGATCTCCGTCGCGACCTCTTCGAGCACCTGACCTCCCTCTCCTTGCGGTACTTCTCGCAGCAGAAGGCCGGTTGGATCATCGCGCGACTGACGAGCGACGTCGACGCGCTCTCCGACGTGCTCAACCAGGGCCTGACAACGCTGGTCGTCAATTCCATGACGCTCGTGGCGGCGATCATCGGGTTGTTTGTCCTCGACTGGCGTCTCGGGGTCGTCGCGCTGATCATCCTGCCTCCCGGCATCGTCGTCACGCGGTGGTTCCAGACGACCTCACACGTCGCGTTCGCCGACGTGCGAACACGGATTGCCGCCGTCACGGCTCAGCTTGCGGAGTCCGTGTCCGGCATGGCCGTCGTCCAGGCCTTCAGTCGCGAGCGAGCGTTTCAGTCGGAGTTCGCCGAGCTGAACGAGGCCAACCGTGTCTCGAATGTCTATGCGCAGAAACTCTCGTCATTCTTCTTCCCGGCAATCGAGTTCCTCGGGGCGATCGCGACCGTTGGCGTGATCTTCGCGGGCGCGAAGATGATCGACTCGGGGTCGCTCGAGATCGGAACGCTGATCGCCGCAATGGGCATGCTCCAGCTGATCTTCCAGCCGCTGCAGGAGCTCTCCGAGCTCTACGGTCAGGTTCAGGCGGCGAGTGCTGCGATGACGAAGATCTCCACCGTGCTCGATGCAGAGCAGGACATCACCGACCGCGAAGGCGCCCCCGAGATCGGGCGCATCGCCGGTCATCTCAAGCTCGACAACGTCGTCTTCGCCTACGGTGATGAGCCGGTGATCCACGGGATCTCGATCGACGTGCCCGAAGGCGGGTGCGTGGCACTCGTCGGCGAGTCGGGCGGCGGCAAGTCGACGACCGCGAAGCTAATCGCCCGCTTCTATGACCCTCTCGAGGGCTCCGTGACGATCGACGGCATCGACCTGCGGGAGATCCAGTTGCGCTCGCTCCGACGGCAGCTCGGCGTCGTCCTCCAGGATCCGTTCCTCTTCAGCGGAACGATCGCGGACAACATTCGCTTCGGGCGCCCCGAGGCGACCGATGAGGAGGTTGCGGCGGCGGCACACGCTATCGGCGTCGACCGGGTTGCGGCTCGCTTCGAAGGGGGGCTCGACCACGTTGTTCGCGAGGGCGGATCCGGTCTCTCGGCGGGCGAGCGGCAGCTGATCTCGATTGCGCGCGCCCTCCTTGCCGATCCGCGGATCCTGATCCTCGACGAGGCTACCTCGAACATCGATCGTCCGAGCGAGATCCTGATCGAGCAGGCATTCGACACGTTGCTGCGCGGACGAACGTCGGTGATCATCGCCCACCGCCTCGCAACCGTACGACGGGCCGACGAGATCCTCGTGATCGAGAAGGGCTACGTCACGCAGCGGGGCAACGAGGCGGCGCTTCTCGCAGAGGACGGGCCGTTCCGCCGGCTGGCGGAGACGGTGCACGGCCTTCCGGCCCGCGACGTCGCGTAGGCTGCTAGTGCGGGACGCTTGACAGGAAACACGTAGCGAGGCACTCGCTAGAGGACAAAGGCGTCGTCCCGCATGATCGGCGTGGCGTGGCCGTCGCGATCGAGGCCGTCGACGTCGACCTCGGGGCCGCCGATCATGAAATCGGTGTGCATCCGCGAGACGTTCAACCCCATCGCGAGGAGTTCATCCTTCGACAGGCCATCCGTGCCCTCAACGGCCATCGGAAGCCCCGCCCCGTACGCAATGTGACAGGTTGCGTTCTCGTCGAACAGCGTGTCGAAGAAGACGAGACCCGTCTTCTTGACGGCCGAGGAACCGTCAACGAGTGCGATCTCACCGAGAAACGGAGCTTGCTCATCCGCCTCGAGCTGGCCGCGCACGATGTCGGCCCCCTCCGAAGCTCGAACGTCGACGACGCGCCCGCCCTGGAAGCGAATCTCGAGATCGCGGACAACGGCACCGCCGACCGCAAGGGGGTAGGTCGACCGCACGGTTCCCTCGGTACGCCGCAGGTCGGGTGACGTGAACACTTCCTCCGTCGGAAGGTTCGGGATGTGCTCGATTCCGTCCTGCGTCGTGAAAGCGGCGCACATCCAGCGTGAAGCGGACATGAGCCCGATCGTCAGGTCTGTTCCGGGGCCTCTGAAGCGGACAGAATTGAATCCGTGTGCGTTGAGTGCTGCCGCGCGGTGCTTGAGGATTGCATCGTGCTCGCGCCAGGCCTCGACAGGGTCGACCGCGTCGAGGCGTGTCGCGGTCGCGACCGCGCGCCACAGCGCTTCGACGTCGGGCTCGCCGAACACGGTCTTGGCCCAGCCCGGATTGGGTGCCGAGACGATGACCCAGTTCGAGAGGCGATCGGAAACGACCGGGAGGTAGACGGCACGGAGATCGGCGGGCTCCGACTTGGCGACGAGCTTGGGATCGAGATCGCTGAGGAGCTGCGGGTTCGCGTCGCCGGAGAGCTGGATAATGGCGGGCCGGTCGGTGTGCCACGCAAGTGTCGCGTCGAGCAGAAACTGTGGCGTCTTTCCGAGCATCTCCTCGGGGCCGAGCTCGATCGCCGCCCGTCGGAAGTGCTGATCCGAGTAGCGAGGCGTCACGCGCGTCGCACCAGCGCGGTAGGCCTCGCGCGCTATTGCACGGGCGATCTCCGCGTGCTCGATCTGACAGACGACGACCGCCTCCTGGCCCGGCTGCACATTCGCGCCGACCCTGACGACGAGCTCCGCGTAGCGACGGAGCCGCTCGCCAGCATCGACCAGGGGATCGGCCTCGACGATCATCGAAAGGAGCCTAGAGGATCGAGGCCAGGTGCTTCAACGAGGCGTCGGCTGGGCTGAGGGCCTACTCGCCCCAGTCGAAATCGCGCGAGCGACCCCAGAGATCTCCGTCGAGTGCAGGTGCGTCGGGCGCCGCGGCGTTCTCAGCGGTTTCCTCGCCGGGCCAGGGCAGCGCGAGCGAGTGGAGCTCGACAGCGGGCTCACCGTCGAGGGTCTCCTCGATCCGCGCCTGCTCCTCGGACTTGAACAGCGGGTGATTTTCGAACGGATCCTCGATCTGATAGCGATCGAGCGGCATGTCGTCGTCGAGCTCGGCGTTTTGCTTCTTCAGCTCCAGGTGATCCTGGATTACGCTTGCGAACGGTGATGCAAAGGGCTGTGCTTCGGTATCAACGGGCACGGAACCTCCCGATCGGGGACAAGACTGTGGGCGGCCAACGTTCTGGCGCCTCATGGGATCGTAGCCGACCGAGGCGCGTCTGGAAAGCCCCGAGCCTCGCCTACCCCCGGTTGGCGTCGCACCGCATGGCACAATTGACGGGTGCCGCCGCTGATCCCGAGGAGCCCCGTCGCCGCGAGCATCCTCGCCTACAACCTGTGGCGAAAGCTCCCGCCGGCCCAACGCCGTCTCCTGCTCGATGCCGCGCGTACGCACGGCCCACGGGTCGCTGCAGCGGCCGCAGCAGCGGCGAAGGCACGCAAGCGCCCCTGATCCCGCGCGACTTGGCCCTCACGCCAAGCGGAGTGCGGAGTGCGACAGGACGCGAGCGCCGACCGACGAGGCTCAGGCGGGTGGAACGCCGAGCGCCTCTCTGACGATTCGATCCTGTTCCTCCTGGTGCGCAGTCGGATACCCCTCGCTCGGCGACGCCTTCCACGAGCGGCCCGCGTAGGTGACGCCTCCCACGGACGAACTAGACCGGGCCGCATCATCGAGGCGATGCCTGATCGAACGCCACGCACCCATGTTCTGAGGCTCCTCCTGAGCCCAAACGATCTGCTCGAGCCGCGGCAGGCCACGGATCACCTCGGCAACGGCCTTGACAGGGAACGGATAGAGCTGCTCGAGACGGGCGACTGCGACCTGAGGTGCATTCGCCCGCTCGTCGTGGCCGACGATGTCGAAGTACATCTTGCCGCTGCAGAGGACGAGTCGGCGGGCGTCGCGACCGGCAGCCGGGTCGGGGATCACGGGGTGGAAGGATCCGGTTGCGAAGTCGTTCAGCGTCGACGACGCGTGCTTCAGGCGGAGGAGGCCCTTGGGCGCCATCACGATCAATGGCCGGGCCGTCGCATCGAGCGCCTGACGGCGTAGAAGATGGAAAAACTGCGCCGATGTCGTACAGTTGGCGATCCGGATGTTGTCCTGGGCGCCCTGCTGCAGGAACCGTTCGAGCCGGGCGCTCGAATGCTCCGGGCCGTTGCCCTCGTAGCCATGGGGGAGAAGCAGGGTAAGTCGCGACGTCTGCCCCCACTTCGACCGTCCTGCGACGAGAAACTGGTCGATCACGATCTGCGCTCCGTTGACGAAGTCGCCGTACTGCGCCTCCCAGAGCACGAGGGCATCCGGAGCCGCGACGGAGTAGCCGTACTCGAAGCCGAGCGCCGCGTACTCGGACAGCGGCGAGTTGTACACCTCGAAAGACGCCGCGGCCGTCGGCAGATGCTGGATCGGAGCGTAGGTCTCGCCCGTGTAGGGATCGTGGAAGACGAGGTGTCGATGGGCAAACGTGCCACGCTCGGTGTCCTGCCCCGAGAGGCGAACCGGAATCCCGTCCTCGAGGAGGGACGCGTACGCGAGCGCCTCGCCCTGCCCCCAGTCGATTCCGCCGTCATCCATCCTGCCGCGCCGACGATCGAGTTGCTTTGCGAGCTTGGCGTTGATGGTGAACCCGTCCGGGGCAGTCAACAGCTGCTCGTTCAGAACCCGCAATCGCTCCGCGGCCACCGCCGTTTCGACCGCATCACCCGTCGTCGCCTCTGGCAGAGCCTCCACAATCACTGCGGGTGCCGCAGCCGTTGCAATAGCGCTCTGGAGCTGCTCGTGTGCCCGACGGAGGACTGCGGTCACGTCCGCAACGAACCCGTCTGCCTCCTTCTCGGTCACGACCCCGTCCTTCACGAGTCGCTCTGCGTACAGGGTGCGTACCGTCGGTTGCCGCTGGATTCGGTCCACCATCAGCGGCTGCGTGTATGAGGCATCGTCCTGCTCGTTGTGCCCGAACCGCCTGTACCCGACGAGGTCGATGACGAAGTCGTGACCGAACTCGGCGCGGTAGGCGAGTCCGAGTCGTACCGCAGACAGGGCCGCCTCGGGATCGTCGGCGTTGACGTGGACAATCGGAACGTCAAACCCCTTCGCAAGGTCGCTCGAGTACCGCGTCGACCGGCTTTCGGTCGGGTCCGTCGTGTAGCCGACCTGGTTGTTGGTGATGACGTGCAGCGTCCCACCGGTTGCGTATCCCTCGAGCGACTGAAGGTTGAGCGTCTCGGCGACGACGCCCTGCCCCGGAAAGGCGGCGTCACCGTGGATGAGAACCGGCAGCGCGACAGAAGGGTCGTGAATGCCGGCTCCGGTCGAGCGATCTGTCTGCTCGGCTCGCGCCCGACCCTCGACGACCGGATCAGCAGCCTCGAGGTGGCTCGGGTTGGGGACGATGACGACGTCGATCTCGCCCGAGTCGGTGAGGCGTGTCCCGGATGCCGGAAGGTGGTACTTGACGTCACCTGAGCCGCCCTCGGGGTCGACAACGAGCGCATCAGCCGACCGCTCGCCCTCGAACTCGCGCAGGATCTCTTGGTACGACCGCCCAACCGTGTGGACGAGCGCGTTGAGACGCCCACGGTGTGCCATGCCAATGACGACCTCGTGCGCGCCGCCTGCGGCAGCGAGGGAAACTGTCTCGTCGAGCATCGGTACGAGGGACTCGAGGCCTTCGAGCGAGAACTGCTTCTGCCCGAGGAACGATCGCCGCAGGTACTGCTCGAACCCCTCCGCCTCTGACAGTCGACGCAGGAGCGCGCGGCGCTCCTCCGGATCCAGTGGCTGCCGGAAGCGACCCGACTCGATCGCCTGCCGGAGCCAAACACGCTCGGCGTGATCCGAGATGTACTCGATCTCGTACGCCATCGAACCGGTGTAGACGTCCCTGAGAAGGGGAAGCGCCTCGAGCAACGTCTCACCTTCGACGTACAGGCGGAGCAGCGTGGCGGGCAGTCGGGCCTGAAGCGCCGGGGTCAGCGCAGGGACGAGGCGCGATTCATCGAGTGCCGGGTCGCCGATCGGCTCTGAGCCTAGTGGGTCGAGTTGGGCGGCGAGGTGGCCGTGCATGCGGTAGGCCTTCACGAGGGCCATCGCCGCCGCAACGCCACCGAGAAGCATCTCATCGACAAGGCCGGAGTCGTCCTCTTCGGGGTGCGCGACCTCCTGGGGGCGTCCCGGGAACGCGATCTCGGGAGCTGGCACGGCCGCGGCTTCGCCGTTCGGATCGCCCTCACTCGACGGGATGCTTACGGGCGGTTCCGCACTCTCGGGCGTCACCTGGGGCACCTGGGGCATCTCCGGGATTCGAGCGACCCGTGCGTCCCCGTTCAGGTCTTGTCGCAGAAGGCCGGCAAGCCCTGGCAAGACGCCGGCAACCGCGCCCGGATCGTTCTCGAAGAGCTCGCGCCACTCGGCGGGCACGCTGCCCGGAGCGTCCAGGTACGACTCGAGCATCTCGGCCACGTACCCTGCGTTCAGGCTGCTCAGGTCAGCGCGACTCATACGACGTGTTGTACCGGTCCCGGCGGACTCGGCAACACTCAGATGAGGGGGTTCTCGGTAAGCACGGCAATCGTCATGCCAACGACCCAAGCGAACATCGCGAACAGGGTCGCCTTGAGGGCGAGCGACTGGTGCTTCTCACTCAACCGGGCCGAGACGAGGGCCAGCACGACTGCCACGAACGCTGTCCGTCCGGGCCGCGCGTCGAGCTCGAGAAGCAGACCGAATCCCATCGCGATCGCAGACAGGATGATCGATGCTGTCGCAAGCAGTCCCGCGATCACGTCGGCCGACGAATGGCGGTCCTGCGATTCGAGCGTGCTCATGACCGAACCGTACCCCTTTGCACGGCTGGCGTGGCGCCACTACCGTGTCCCGGCGTGTGCGGTCGCCCCGGCCGGCGACCCCTCGGCCTCCGTGCGCGAGGAGGACTGCCCGATGCGGGGGTGTCCGGGACCACGGTAACCCCGACGGGTTCCCCGGGATCCGGCTCGGCTTTGATCGCCCACCAGATAACGACGGCGATATACACGATGGGGATCTTCAGGATCACCAACATGAAGATGATCTCCCAGGCCATGGGACGTCATTCTACTCCATTGCCCCGATCTCCCGCCCTCCGCTGAAGGAGCCGCGCAGCTGCGACGTTCACACATCCCCCAAAGAGCGCGAGTGCGAGGAGTCCCGGCCCGAACGTCGTGGCGGCGGCAGACGTCTCGCGCTCGACGGAAACGACGACGAGCGGGCCGAGCCCGACCACGAGCGACCGGCCGGCAGTCTGCGCTCCGACGGCGAGCGCAGCCGCTCCGGCGTATGCCAGGACTCCGAATGCAATCGAGCCGAGCGCGAAGGCCTTCAGATTCCGCACGCCGCCCTCCCATCGCCACCGATCACCGTAAGGGAGAGCGCATGCGCAACAAACGGCAGTCCAAGAATCAAGACCTCGGGCTCGGAGCCCGCGACCCCGAGGACAACGAGTGCTAGCCCCGTCACCGACGCGAGCGCGGGACCTGAGACGGCCACGAGCGACCGACGGATCGGCCCGACAGGGGCGTGCAACACGTAGGTTCGACGGCCCCGGGTTACGAGAGCGCTAGGGACTCCACGAAGCGACGCGACATGACCGGCTTCGTGCAGCCCTACCCCCATCCCCGTTGCGATTCCGAGGGCCACTGCCAGGTACCCGAGCCGACCGGAACCACCCACGGTCGCGACGAGAGGCAGGAGAGCGACCGCTGAACCGGCCGCGATCGCAACAACGCGGGCGATGGAGGCCCTGAGGCTGCTGACGACGCCTCGGAGAACGCCTCCAGTATCAAGCGGGTGCCGGCAGGTGATCGGCGTCGGAAGCGCACCTGCTGGTGCAAGGCGAAGAGCGAAGCCGAGCCAATCTTTCATCCGCCGAAGGCGCGATCCGCTCTGGATGACGTTGACGAGAGCCAGGGCGTTCAGCGTCCAGATGAACTGGAGGGCGTCGAACCTCGCGACGTCGAGCGGCAGGTCGAAGGCCTCGGCGAGCTCGCGCACGACGACGTCGAGGCGGTGCCCCACGCGTTCGAGGATGAAGACGCCGCTGTTGTTGAGTGGCCAACTGCGATCACGGACGACATCCGCGACGTGGGCATTCAACAGCGAGACACCCGATGCGAGATCGATCCGATCCGACGTGGCGATCATCGCGCTCCACCTTCGAGACGTCGAACGAGGGTCGCGCTCGCCAGCAGGGAGAAGACCCCGCAGAGCAGAACCGCGATTCCGGGATCGGGCAGGCCAAGCATGGTGAGCCGCGGCGCGACGAGACCGATCGCGAATGAGGTCGCGAGGGCAACAGCCATAAACGTGGCAACAGCGCTGAGCTGATCGCCTACGCCGTCTCCCTGCCATGGCACGATCGAACCCGCGATCGTTGCGACGGCCGTTCCCATCACGACGAGAACGCATAGGACACCGGTCGTAGAAGGGTCAGCTCCTGAGGCGACGCCCGCAGCAACGCCGACCACGCCCACCGGGAGCGCGGCTGCGCTGAGCCCAACGAGCCACGCCGTGGCCGCCAATGACCTGAGACCTCTCGGGGCTGCATGCCAGATCCAGGAACCAGCGGCGAGGATGCCGCAAAGGGCGAGAGCCGCGACAAGCGATCCCAGCAAGGTCGTTGTGGTGGCGAGCAGGAACGGGCCAGGCGGCGCAGAGCCGGCGACGACGGCAACCACGACCCCGGTCAGCCCGAACCCGAGCGCGGCGACACTCGCGCGCCGGACATCCGTTCGTCGCGTAACCAGTGACGACACCGCCGCAGCGATAGGAAAGCGCCACGCAGCCTCGAACTGTCGTCGCCGGGTTGAGTGTTGCCGCGACTCGGGGCGCCCACTGGCGACCACGATCCACGCAGCGCCGAGGCCGGAAGCAACGCCGCAGGCGGTTCCGAGGGCAATCCACGGCGAGACACTTCCTACCAGGGCAAGCGCCACGGGCGAGAGAGGCCCGAGTGGTGCCATCCCCATCGCTCCTCCGATTGCCACCCAGGCGCCAAGGCCGATCGCGAACGCCAGAATTCTTCTCCTTCTGCCCCGCACCGCGATCTGGACTCCTTCGGCGGCAACTGCCCCCAGAGGGACGGCTGCGAGAACCGCGACGCTCAGCGCGAGGCCGGCAGCGCGCCCTCCCGGAAGCGGCGCCGCAAAGGAGAGAGTCAGAGCAACGAGCGATGGGAGCACGGCAAACGTCGCGAGCGAGGCGGGGAACAGGAGCGGGGCGACGATCGCAGCACGATCCCCGCAGGGGCCCGCTGCGATCTGCTGTCCAAGGCCTGCCCTCGAGAGCGAAACGGCGAGCACGCCTCCGGCTGCGGCCGCCGATAGACAGGGCCCGAGCACGAGCGCAGTCGCGACCCCGGACGTGGCGGCAGTCGGTGCGAGCTCGTTGCCGAGCATCGCTCCAACGCGGGCGAGAGCCACTGGCGCGCCAGCGACGAGCGTCACGACGATCGCTGCTGGCAGCGGAGCGGATCTCATCACCGCGAGCAATCGCCGCCCCTGGCACCGTGCAATCGCCCTACAGAGTACGAAACGCATCTCTCACCCTCGATCGCAGCATCCCGTCTCCCAGAGCGGCGAGGAACACATCCTCGATCGATTCCGCTGCGTGGCGTGCGCGTAGCTCGACCGGCGATCCCTGGTCGATGACCACTCCTTTATGCAGCAGCACGATCTCGTCACAGACGGCTGCCGCGAAGTGGAGATCCTGGGTTGCAAGCGCGACGCCGACGCCTCGCCCCGAGAGCGCCACGAGTGCCTCGCCGAGGACCACCACGGCTTCGGGGTCGAGCGTCGCAGTCGCCTCGTCAACGAGCACGAGCGGCGTGCCGAGCGAGAGAGCAGCGACAGCGCTCACCTGCCTTCGAAGACCGCGTGAGAGCGTACCGACCCTCTGGTCGAGCCGCCCCTCGAGCCCGAAGGCGTGCACGAGAGCCCGCGCGCGAGTGCGCGCCTGCTCATCGGCCTTCCACAACGCATGCGCGAGAGCCACGAACTCGGCGCCGGTCAGTTCGTCGAACCCCGCGGGTTCGTCCGGCATAAGCGCAGAGGAGGCACGGGCCTCGTGCGAGCCGGCCGGCGCTCCCGCGACCACGATCGAGCCGGAATCAATGCGGATCAGCCCGGCGGCCAAACGTAGAAGCGTCGTCTTCCCCGAGCCGTTCGCCCCGACAAGACCGACGATCGATCCCGGGGCAACGAGCACGTCGACCTCCTCGAGAGCAACGGACGCTCCGAATCGCTTCGAGACGGCCCGGACAACGAGCGGTTCCGGCAGTGAGGTCCCGATGGGAGGACGACACTCGGCCGTCCTCCCATCTGCGACCCCGAGCTCACCGGCTACGACAGACAACCTTGAATCCTGTCCAGCCGAACGAGATCTCGGCGCTGCCACCGCCATGACGGCACCACGTTGCCCAGGCAAGGGCCACCGCGTAGGCGAAGCCCACGACGATGATCCACCAGATGACGTCGTCCTGCTGGGCGGGATCCCCCGTGAACGCGAGGGCGGGAGCTGCGTACGGGCCAACGAGTGCGACTGCTGTGTCCATGTTGCCTCCTTCGAGTGCGTTTGTGGATGACGTCTACGCTAGGGAGGAAACACACACAGGTGTGTGCCGGTTGTGTGTCGAAACCGTGACAGCGGGGTGCGTTCTTACAGATGCCTCACAGCCCCTCGCTAGGTTCTCCGCCAGACCAATTCCCAAGGAGGAAGCCCGTGCGTCATATCCCATTCATCGCTGCCGTGCTCGCCGCAGCCGTACTCGCGCCGATCGCGGCATCCGCTGACCGGATGTGGGTCGGCGTCCACGACGACCCGATCCTTCGCTACGACGCCGATCGCCAGGCCGCGATGCAAACCGCGACTGCCACGAACAACGCCTCGATCGTGCGATCGCTCGTCACCTGGGCCGACATTGCCCCGACGAAGCCCGCAAACGCCGCAGACCCGTTCGACGCCGCCTATCGCTTCGATGACCTTGACGAGTTCGTCCGCATCGCACAGGCGAATAACGCCGAGGTCCTGCTCACGCTCTGGGGCACACCGAAATGGGCGAACGGCGACAAGGGCCGCAACTACCTGCCAACGTCGATGGCAGACTTCCAGAACTTCGCCAAGGCCGTCGCGTCTCGCTACTCAGGCCGCACAGCCGGCTACCCCTTCGTGCGGTTCTTCGGGATCTGGAACGAATCGAATCTCGGACTCTTCCTCAGCCCCCAGTTCAACTCGAAAGGTGCGATCATCAGTCCCGCCGCGTACGCGAAGCTCGCGGCCGCGGGCTACGCCGGAGTCAAAGCGGGGAACGCGAAGGCGCTGGTGGCAATCGGCGAAACCTCGTCGAGCGGCCGGGACAAGCCAAAGGCCGGTGTCAGTGACGCAGTCGCTCCGGGAACCTTCGCCAAGATGGTTGCGAAAGCGAACAAGAAGCTCAAGTTCGATGCCTGGGCGCATCACCCGTACCCGGTGCCGGTGAACCAGAAGCCGACGCAGAAGGTGAAGTGGCCGAACGTGGCGCTCACATCGCTGCCGCAGTTCGAGACGTCACTCGACAGCTGGTTCGGGCGCAAGAACATCCCGATCTGGATCAGCGAGTACGGCAACGAGACGAAGCCGGGCGAGCCAAAGGGTGTGACGGAGGCACAGCAGGCGGCGTACATCCCGCAGGCAATCGCCATCGCGAAGAAGGATCCCCGCGTCCAGATGTTCATCTGGTTCGTGCTCCAGGATTCGAAAGGAAGCCCCTGGCAGAGCGGGGTCTACCGTGACAACGGGAGCGCAAAACCGGGTCAGCCGAAGTGGGCTGCGGCAGCGAAGCCACTGAGCCCCGTGAACGGCAAGGTCAGCATCAAGGGTGGGACGAAGAACCCGTCCGTCACGGTCTACCTCCGCTCGTTCTGTGCCACGAACCCGATCGGTGAGACGATCGGTGTCGCAAAGCGCACGACCCTCGGCGGCAAGCTTGTCGCGTTTTCACAGTCCGAAGCGTCGCTCGCGATCGACTGCACCGTCGCTTCCCGCGTCACCGGCTTGACGGTGCTCAAGGGGAAGACCTATACGGTCACGGTCGATGCCAACACACGAAACGGCTCGAGCGCGAAGCGCACGATCACCATCGTCGGGGTCTGAACCGCGCTGTATCCACCATCGGTTCCCGGGGGCGCGAGAGTCGCGCCTCCGGGAATCGGACCCGCTCGGCCAGTTCGCCTAATGCGGCGGCTCATACGGTTCGACCCGAAGCAGCATCGTTGTGGGACGCCGCTCCACTGCAAGCAGCAACGGAGAGAGTGTCACGCAGCGATCAAGTTCGGTCTGTCCCTGCGCGACCGAGCGAGCTAGCTGAGCTGTTCGATCCGCACTGTCCAGTTGACGCTCCCGCGCGGTCGCACCTTGACCGTGTACGGCCCGGCGCCGCTCAACGGGGCAACCTCGTCCGAGCCGACCCGATCCAGCGCTATCTGCCCCGAGCCGACCCCCTCCCACGAGACTGTTGCAGAGCCCGATCCGAAGATCAGGTACCGCGGATCGAGCTCGACGACGATCCGCCAGTCACCCTGAAGACCTGTCACCTCGAACGGCTGCGAGTCGAAGTCTCCGGAGCCGCTCTCCGACCACGTGGTCTCCCATGCGCGCGCACGGGCAACGGTGAGCGTGACCGTCGAGCCGAGGACCGCCCGCTCTCCCGGGGCTGGTTCCTGGCGCAGAACGGTCCCTGCCGCCACGGTCGTCGACCCCTCGCGCACAACATCCGTGTCGAAGCTGCCGTCGAGGCGCGCGGTCGCGTCATCGATGTCGGTGCCGCGGACATCGGGGATAGGCGCACGTGGTGGTCCGCTCGAGACGACGATTCCGATCGGACCGGGGCGCCGTGCCTCGGCGCCTGCTTCCACATCGCTCGAGATGACACGCCCCTCGGGTATCTCCCATGACTCCTCGGTGCGAACGCGAATCGCAAACCCGGTCGTGCGGAGGGCCGCTGTTGCAGCCTGCTGCTCCGCCCCCTCGACGTCCGGCACCTCGGCGTACGCCGTGCCGCGACTGACACGGACGACGAGGTCGAACGACCTACGGTCGACTTGCTCGGTCGCCACCGGCACCTGGGAGACGATTCGTCCGTCGGGAACGGACTCGGAGTACAGCCGTCCTCCCACGACGAGAGGTGCGTCCGCAACGTCGACGTGCGCAGCGGCGGCCGTGGCGACCCGCGCCTGAGAAACCGTCATACCCGTCACACGCGGTACATCTACGACGCGATCGGTGTTCGCGATCGTCGCGCCGACGAAGGCCAGAGCGCCGGCCGCCGCGATCGCTACAACGACGGCGACCATCCGCCTACCCCGCCGCCGCTTCCTCGCTGCGTGGCGCGTCGGGGCCTCGAGAACTGCGGTCACGGGTGCTACGCCGAACACGGCCGTCTCGCGATTCGACGCGTCGCCCGCCATGGCAGCCGCGTCCGCAATCGACGGCCGCGAGACGCCCAGGAGGTCGAGCACCTCAAGGGCGGTGGGTCGCTCGGACGGGTCGACCGAGAGCAGCGCATCGATCATCGCGACCGCATCGCGCGGAGCGTCCGGAACGAAGGTCGCGAGGGATGGGGCCGCCTCGTGGGCGCGGCGTAGCCCGACAGCGAGGCGATCATCGCCTTCGAAGGGGGTACGACCCGCAAGCAGCCAGAAGAGAAGGCAACCGAGGGCGTAGAGATCGGTCGCCGTCTCGCTCTCGAGCCCGCGCGCCTGCTCGGGCGACCAGTACTCGGGTGTTCCGAGCAACATGCCCTGCGTCATCACGCTGGTCGACGACCGGGCGATGCGCGCGAGCCCGAAGTCCGAGACGACGACGCGGCCTGTCGCCCTCTCGATCAGGATGTTGCCCGGAGTCAGATCGCGGTGGACGATGCCGCGCGCATGCGCGTACGTGAGCGCCGACGCGATCGGTCGCGCGATCTCGGAGACCTCACCCCATGTCCATTCGCGGCCGCGTGCCACATCCCCGAGACTCGCACCGTCGACGTACTCCATGACGAGGAAAGGTGCCTCGCCGTCCTCGCCGTAGTCGTAGAGCCGGACGATGTGCTCATGCTCGAGAGGAGCAAGAACCTGAGCTTCGCGGGCGAACCGGCGGCGGAGTTCAGCGTCCTCGGCGATCCAGGGGTGAAGCAGCTTGACGGCAACATCGCGCTTCAGGTGCCCGTCGTCGGCGCGCCAAACAGTCCCCATGCCGCCCTTGGCGATGCGGGCACGGAGCTCGTAGCGGCCAGCGAGAAGGTCGGTCATACGCGTAAAATCGGGCGTTTCAGGGGAAAACAGGCGCGCAACGGCTGCGAACTGTAGCTGCCGACCCCCGGGGCCGAGTTGTAAAGTAAAGGAAAAGCCCCACTTTGAGGGAATTACAACGGCCGGGAAACGTTGTACACTGTGAAGACATCGTTCCCCGCCGGAACGCGTTTGACGGGGCCGCGCGCTGCGGGCACCGAAGTGGACGATGTCAACGGGACTTACCGAATGAAACAAGCGCTCCATGCACGCGCGCGCACGACGACTACAGAGCGAAAGGATTCACCCTGACCACCACGATCGATATCCCTGTAATTGATGCCTTCCTGACCGACGCGCAGGAGCGTGGTCGCGTCGAGACCTCCGAGCTCGAGGCGCTTGCGCTCGAGCTGGATCTCAGCGAGACCGCCGTCGAGGAGGTCCGTGCTGCCCTCGCGGATCGCGCCATCCCCTTCGACACCGCGGATGACGCCGACGAGACCGACGCAGTCGCGGCAGCGGAGGAGGCTTCGTGGACTGCAGACACGTCCCAGGTGCTGACCGACTCGCTCCAGCTGTTCCTCCAGGATGTCGGCAAGCACAAGCTGCTGACAGCCGCCGAGGAGGTCGCGCTCGCGAAGCGCGTCGAGCGCGGCGACAAGACGGCCAAGGAGCGCATGATCAACGCGAACCTTCGCCTCGTCGTCTCGATCGCGAAGAAGTACCGCGGGCATGGTGTCCCGTTCCTGGATCTGATTCAGGACGGCGTCATCGGACTCAACCGAGCTGTCGAGAAGTTCGACTGGCGCAAGGGCTACAAGTTCTCCACGTACGCCACGTGGTGGATTCGTCAGGCCTGCCAGCGGGCGATCTCGAATCAGGGCGCCACGATCCGCGTGCCGGTGCACGTGCAGGAGCGGCAGCAGAAGCTCGCCCGGGCGCGTCAGCGCCTCGAGGTGAAGCTCGAGCGCGAGCCGACGATCGAGGAGCTTGCCAAGGAGACGGGTCTGAAGGAGTCGCACATCGAGGAAGCGCTCTCGACGGCGGATGCTTCGGTGTCCCTGAACCAGTCGGTCGGTTCGGACGGCGACGGCGAGCTCGGCGACCTGTTCGCTGACCGCAGCGCCGTCGACCCGGCGGACGAGGCAGACGAGACCCTGCAGCGGCTCGAAGTGCGTCGCGCAGTCGAGGCTCTGCAGGAGCCTGACCGCCGCGTGCTCGAGCTCCGGTTCGGCTTCACGGGCGAGCAGTGGACGCTTGAGGCGATCGGCAAGGAACTCGGCCTTACCCGCGAGCGTGTGCGCCAGATCGAGTCCCGCGCACTGACGCGCCTCCAGCACCAGCTGAAGGATGTCGTGCGGGCCGAGGGCGGCGACGTCGTGTTGGCTGCGTAGCAGTCAAGGGTGGGTGAGGCTTCAGCCTTATCCACAGCCTGTCTCATCTGGACTGAACGAGGGCCTGCGGAAGCGGGCCTTCGTCGTTCTACCCGGTGTTCCGCAGCGCCGCAGCGATACCGGCTATCGACCGGAGCAGAGGCCGCCTCGCTGCCTCGTCGCCTGAACGCCACGCGCGGAGCAGCTCGACCTGGATCGCGTTCATCGGATCGACGTACGGGTTCCGCAGGCGGATCGAGCGCTGCACGACCGGATGACGATCGAGCAATTCGTCCGCCTCGACGATCGCGAGCACCGCCTCCACCGTCCGCCGATGCTCGGCTGACACTGCCGCCCAGAACCGATCGCGATCGACACCCATCGGCACGAGCGAGACGTAGGATTCGGCGATCTCGAGGCTTGACTTGGCGAGGGTCATCTCGAGGTTCTCGACGAGCGCGCGGAAGAAGGGCCACTCGCTGTACAGCCGCCGCAGCCAGGCGAGCCGCTCACCATCGAGGCCGTAGGAGTGGAACGCCGAGCCACAGCCATACCACGCTGGCAAGAGGCAGCGATTCTGCGTCCACGCAAAGACCCAAGGGATCGCGCGGAGTGCTTCCAGCTCGCCCGCGGCGGCGGCTTCAGGTCGTGACGCGGGCCGGGAGCCGATCTCGAGCAGGGCCAGCTCGTCAACAGGTGTGAAGCAGCGGAAGAAGGCAGGAAACGCCGGATCGTCCCACACGAGGCCCCGATACGTGGCGAGCGCAACGCCGGCCAGCTCATCCATCGTGTCGCGCGCTCCGGCGTTCGGCGGCTCGAGCCCCGCCACCTCCGGGAACATCGTGAGCAGTGTCGCCGAAACAGCTGCTTCGAGGTTTCGTTCTGCGAGGCCGGCAAGTCCGTACTTGAATGCGATCGTCTCGCCCTGCTCGGTGAGCTTGAGCCTCCCGTCCACCGCACCACGCGGCTGCGCGAGAATTCCGGCGTGTGTCGGGCCACCTCCCCGCCCGGCAGACCCGCCGCGGCCGTGGAAGATCGTCAGCTCGACGCCGCGAGCCTCCGCAATGCGCGCGAGCTCCTCCTGGGCGCGATAGATCTCCCACTGCGCCGTGAGATAGCCGCCGTCCTTGCCGGAGTCGGAGTACCCCACCATCACCTCGAGCTTCGAGCGCGGGCTCCGGTCGAGGATCTCCTCCACGAGCGAGCCTGCAGCGCGAAGATCGGCGATCGTCTCCAGCAGTGGAACGCCGCGAAGTGCCGCTCCCGCCTCGAGAGCGAGAGCCTCAGCATCCAGAACATCGCCGGCTGTGCGCGTCATAGACACGATCAACCGATCGACGGCACCCTGGCCGTGGCGTTCCTGTGCGCGTGACGCAGCGGCAAGCGTCGCGCGGAGCCGGTCGTCGGGTGCGCGCACGGCAGAGGAATGCACGCGAACATCGAGCTTCGCGAGATGCAGCCCGAACGTTCGAGCGCGTGCGCGAAGGTCGGCGAGCCTCCCATTTGCCACCCGTTCGCCCCGGTGGGCGCGAAGCAGCGCATCGAGGTTGTCCAGATCAGCCACGAGCTCGGCGCCAGTCGCATATCCGTCGACACCGAGACGCTCCCAGATCTCGACGAGGATTGATCGAAACGGCTCATCGTTGTCCGCTCGCTCGGCGACCGGGCCAATCACGGTCGTCGACATCCCCCACGCTGCGCCGAGTGCTCTCAGCTCCTCGCGGTAGAGGGCGCGCGCAAGGTATCGAGCACGCTCGAGAGCGTCTTCGATCGTCTCCGCTCCGACGTTCGGGTTGCCATCGAGATCGCCGCCAATCCAGCTGCCGAACCGGAGCGCCCCACCCGCGCCGTCCAGTCGAACGGCGAGCGCACGCTCGAGGTCAGGAATTGCGTTCCAGAAGCTCTGCTCGAAGAACCACAGCCCCTGGCGAATCTCGTCCACGACTCGTGGTCTCCTGGAGCGGATCTCGTCGGTCTGCCAGAGCAGGGTGATCTCCTCCGCAAGTGCGTCCTCGACGCGCTGCCGCTCCGACGCGGGAGTGCCGTCGTCGTCGAGGCGCGCGAGATGCGCCGCGACGCGACGGTGAGCCTCGAGCACGGTACGGCGCGTCGCCTCCGTCGGGTGTGCCGTAAGAACGAGCTCGACACGCAGGCGCGCACCCGACTGCTGCAGCGCGCTCTCGTCGACGCCACCTCCGTCGATCTGCGCGAACGCCTCGGCGAGCGACTCGCGCGGGATGCGCCCCTC
>JBKJVI010000191.1:0-5677 GCA_046590225.1 Gaiella sp.
CGGCACCGTCGGAGGACTCCAGATGGGAATGCGGCACGGGGCCTGGTGCATCGGCTGCTGCTGGGCCCTGATGGCGTCACTCTTCGCACTCGGGATCATGAGCCTCGCCTGGATGGCACTCGTTGCAGGCCTTATCGCGTTCGAGAAACTGATCCCTTCGCGGCGCCTTGCGACCTACGGGACTGCCGCCGTCCTCCTCACGCTCGGAATACTCCTTTTACTCGCGCCCGATGTGATTCCCGGCCTCGCGGTACCCGTGGACGGCTCGACGTCCCGGATGGGCCAGATGAGCCCATGACAAGCTCACCAGTGGATTCGCGTTCCGACCCACATCACGTGCGCTAGAACACGACTTCGCTCAGGTGGCATTGCCGAACTCTCGCGTGGAGCGCTCGGGGTCAGGTCTTGCATTGCAACACCGCCGATGCGTGATTGCAAGACCTGACGCCCGTCCACGCGTGATCTGTCAGGATCGACCTGAGCCGCTAACCGATGGGGGCGCGATGCGTCTCACGAGCGGCACACGAAGGGGGCCTCATGGTGGCACGGATTGCGACCTACAGTTTCACCGGCGACGCGGAGGAGTTGGGCCGGCGGGCAGAAGCGGGGATCCTGCCGATCTTGAAGGCGCAGCCAGGATTCAAGAGCTACTCGGTTGCGTTTGGGGATGGCACGGTGTTCTCGTCGAGTGCCTGGGACACGCGGGCCGATGCCGAGACCGGCAGTGCGGCGGTGGCGTCCTGGGTCGCCGAGAATATGACTGAGATCAGCCTGGCCGAAGTCCATTACGGCGAGGTGTTGTTCAGCACGTCGCTTGGCGTCAGCACGGCTGACGGCGCCTAACCGACGACCCCCGCGCCGTGGGCCGCGCCGCCCCGCAGCCCGCGGAACACTCGTCCAGAGGCAGTTTTCACGCGTGGCGTTCTCATCAGTTGCCATCGAAGTGGTGATGCCCCTCGGTTGTACACGCAAATGACGTAACGGAGCGGCGCCGGAGTCGAACCGACCGAGCGTGGGGTTACCACACCGCACAGGTTTTGA
This sequence comes from Gaiella sp., assembly GCA_046590225.1. GTDB lineage: Bacteria > Actinomycetota > Thermoleophilia > Gaiellales > Gaiellaceae > Gaiella. The sequence goes on from JBKJVI010000191.1 coordinate 1,042, forward strand.
AGACCCGCTGGGCCACCGGGCCCATGCCGCTCCGCGACAGAGGCTACCGGTGACATGGGCTAGGTGGGCGGGCCTGGGAGATACCCCGTTCGTGTGCCTGGGCGGGCGGAGCCTCGCCTGCGTGGAGACTTCTATGTCTCCGGCGGCACGGGTTTCTGACGCGCAGCTCGGGCCTCGCGATGGTCGTCGACTCGTATCTTCTGCTCGTCTGGCGACAATGTGAGGATCCCTCCGCCGGGCGAGGAGGCATTCCAGCTCTTCAGCGTGTTTGCGATCCCGTCGAACGTCTTCTCAAGGCGGTCGAAATCCGATCGCCGCTCGATGGCTGTGTTCCAATAGATGCCGAGGTCAAGTGTTAGAAGTTCGTCGTAGTGTCTCTTGCCTGTGGTGTCGGAGTAGGTGACGTGCGCTTCGTAGACGTCCGGGAGTGATTCACGGTCGCGGCTGATCCCTGAGTCGAACAGCGTCCTGATCTTGCGTCCCGGCTGGAGAGTCGTGATGACATCCGTGAGAATCTTGAGCTCCGAGAATCCGGCGTCCGGTAGCGAGCTGGCAAGCGGTGGCGTGATCTCGATCCGGACATTCCTGGCTGGTGTCGCCCCGATGTTGGAGACTGCGATCTTGAACAGAATGTTGTCGGCTTCGAAATCCACAACGACGAAGGGGCGGTACTGAGCTTCGCGCAATCGCCGGGCCTCCTTGACCTGGCTCCATGCCACGGCTGCCGCCACGAGGAGGACGGCCAACTGGGCCGACGCGACCGCCAGCAGACCGATATCCGTCCAGGTTGGATCGCCTGTCACGCCGAGATCACGAGCAAGAGGCTCACGGGTTGATCGTAGGTGTAAGCCCTGATCCGCTGCCTTGAATCAACCCGGGCTTCGCTGGGCGGCGTAGGCCACGGGCGTGGTGAGATATCCCGCCGGGCCATATCTCGTCTTCGATGCGTTGTCGGAGATCGGAAGTTGCGGCGAGGAGGATCCGGCCGATAGCGACAAGTTCGTGAATGCAGCCGCCGTACTGTCCGCGTGGATCGGATCGGCTCTCCGCCCATCGGTGGGCTGCAAGAGCGGACGACTTCGTGTCATTCAGGGGCGAGATGTGAACGGCGCCCTCAATGTTGGCCATGAATTTCACGAGGTACTTGACGCTGATGGTGTGGCCGAACGCGACGATGGTCGGGTAGGCCAGGAATCTTGCCAGGGTGAGCTCGACAACGGTGGTAGCCGAAGCGGCAACAGGGTCAAGGAACTCGCCTGGAGACCAGCCACTGATTGTCGGCGGCGGCTGAATGCCGTTGACCCGGAACACCAGCTTGACGCGACGCGATCGGTTGACGCGCGAAAGGAGGGAGGGGCTATCCACGATCAGCTTCCGGATGAGCCAGGCGGACATCAGAGCGTCGTACTCCCCGCGGCCGAGCCCGACCCGCTCTTGAAGGTCATCGGTTGTCAGCAAGAAGAGTTCGTCTAGCGTCATTCGTCGAATGTAACCGTGCCGAGGCCTCGGGTGACGTGCATTCCTCTTGCTCCGATGGACGTGCCAGTCCGGCCCCCTTCGCTGCGGAAGCCGTCTGCAACCCAACGGAGGATGGCGAGCCGGGCGGTGTTCAGGGTCACTTGGGATGGGCATGTTCCTCCCTCGGCGCTGTCAATCATGCCCCAGCCAGGCCGTGTCTTCTGGTAATGGTCGTATGATTTGTCGCTTATGGCACGTGCGCCGAAGCTGCAGTCCCTGGCGATCTTCCTGCTGAAGGAAGGGATCAGGTCTCCGGCCGAGGCGATCAGTGAATCGGACGGCATCACCTGGCACGACGCACGGGCATCGACCGGCGTCAGCGGGAGCCTGGCGGTCAAGGCGCCGACCCGCAAGGCGCCGTGGTGGGTCAGCTATCTAGGACCTCACGTAGGTACTGGGACGTCTCTAGCGGGACTTGCGAACGCATCGACGGCAGCGCTGTTGGTGATCGAGGCGGCCGGTCGGATGTTCGCTTTCAGCTTCGGGTATGGACGGCATCTGTTGAATCCGGACGCCTATGAGCCGGGCTTCGGCCTGAGGGTCGTCCTCAATACAGTTGAACCTGATCGACTCACGAGCGTTGATGCACGCACTTTCGATGAGCTGACGATGCATACGCGACGCGATGTCAGCCAGGGCTCGTCGTTTGCCGCGTTTGGGCTCGATGTCACGCGCGATCTGGTTCGCGCCGTTACCGGGCCTCCGCGAGACGAGGGCCTGGGTCGCAGGGCCTCGGGATCAGACGCCCTAGCGCTACTGACCCGCGCCCAGTTCCCCGAGCTACCGGCGCTCTGCGAACGGCTGGCAGACGAATACGCGGGAGAGGCGTACAAGGAACGGTTCGGATGGATCGACCACCTACAACGTGTCAGGGACAGAGCCCTTGTCGAACGTCTCGACGCAAGCGTGGTGGAGGCGATTCGGTCCGAGGACCTGATCGACATGCACCTTGCACCTCCCGAGCCCTTGCCCGGGGAGCGACTGGCGGGATTCAAGTTCTCGACCAGCAACCAGGATCGCCTCGACCCTGATCCCAGGATTACGGAATACCGCGCCACCGTCGAGAGAATCGATGACCTGGAGCTCACGAACCTCAAGAACGACAAGGTCATTGCTATCAATGCCGACAATGACATGCCGCTGGAGCAGTGGTCTGTGTACCGCTGCATTGTGTTCGACAAACGCCACGAGGGCGTTCTCTACGCACTCAGCGCGGGGCATTGGTACGCCGTCAGCGAATCCTTCGCGGACGACGTGATTCGCTTCGCCACCGACTTACCCGAACTTGACGTCGATCTGCCCGACGCCGTGCTTGGTGATCGAGAAGAGATCTTCAACGAGGCGGCAGCCCAGGCCATCGGCGGCTTGTGCCTCGACCAGCGGCTCGTCGCTACTCCGGCGGGGGACAGGATCGAGATGTGCGACATCCTGACGCGCCACCGTCAGCTCATTCACGTGAAGAAACGCGGCAGCTCGTCAACGCTCAGTCACCTGTTTTCGCAGGGGCTCGTATCGGCTGAGCTACTAACCCGTGAGGGAGCGTTTCGGGACGAAGCTCGTGCAATGGTGGCGGCACTCGACGGCGGCTTTGATGCCGTCCTCCCGACAGATCGCCCCGGGCGTGACGAGTGGGAGGTCGGCTTCGTTGTGATCACGCGGAGTCGTCGGGACACCCCGTTGACGCTTCCATTCTTCAGCCTAGTGAACCTGCGCTCGACAGTCCAGCGGCTCCAGGATCTCGGTTTCCGGGTCTCTGTTCGAAAGGTCGACGAGCGCTGAGAGCAGCGGCCGGAGTGTTGCTTCATTTCATTGCGTGATGTCCTTGAACCCCGCGGCGGCGAGGTTGGCGCAGATGGTGCTGCCGTAGGTCTGGGCGCCGCTGTCGTTGACGGTGAGGGAGAAGTCGTCGGCGGTTTCGGACATCAGGCAGACGGTGCGAACGGTGCTGTACGGCGTGTGCGGGGTGGGCGTCCAGTAGTCGCCTGATTTCGACCATTTTGCTGCGATCGCGGGGCAGTTCTTCTCGGGGCTCTCACCGGTGTAGGTGACGCGGGTGTCGCTGTCGTGGCGATAGATGGTGCAGGCCCCGAGCGTCGGGATGCCGGAGTCATCGGAGTTGGGAACGCCGCTGATCGAAGGCAGCGTGGCCACCCCCGCGGCTTGGGTGGCATCGGAGCGTCCGATTGCCCACCCGGCGGCTCCGACGCCTGCGAGGACGAGTAACCCCAGAATGGCAACGGCGGTGGTGCGCTTTCGCCTCATACTCCTATTCAACTATTGATTGCGTGTTTGCTCAAGTCCTCTAGCGACTGTGAGCCTTGTCGGTGTGGAGGTCGGCGAACGAATCAGAACACGACGGGAGGAGCTCGGCCTCACCCAGGCGGAGCTCGGGCTCGAGCTCGGCGTTACCCATCAGCATGTGTCGGGGGTTGAGAGCGGTACGTCGGCTCCGTCGCTTGATCTGCTTGTGCGGATCGCACGGAGGCTCGGTGTCTCGACGGACTTCCTTCTGACGGGTGAGGCGCCGCTCGTGCTCGATGCGGAAGGCGGCATCAGGGCGGACGCCGGTTTGCCCGCGGAGGCGAAGCGACGGCTCGTCTCCCTCGTCCAGCTTGTGCGCGATTACGCCGCCCGCGGCTAGCTCACTCCAAGACTGGACATTCCGCCGGTCTTCCGTTGTCATTCGTGACGACATGGACTGGGAACGTTGTCCGTTGTGTGATGCCCCGTGGCTGACGGATCGGTGTCAGGTGTGTCGTCTGGTCTCTCTCCCGGACGATCTCGACGACGAGCGGCTACGTGCTGCGGTCGAGGCGTTTGCGGTGCGGGCGGCAGGAGGCGCACCAGCGGCGTTCGCGTTTGCCGAGCCGGGCGCCGCAGACGCAGAGGCCTCGGAGCTTGCCGCTGACTGGAGATAGAGGTAGCAGGCGCTCACGGCGTCGGTCGGGAGCGGCACTCCGCCTGAGGTCGTGGCGAGGGCAGCGCGAGCGAGCTCCCCGGCCCCGGCTGCCCCTTCTCAACCCATCACCCCGCCAGCCGCGGTCGCGGAGCGGCATGATCGGCTGCGGGAGGTGGCCGGGAACGTGTCCCCGGTTCGCGACATTTCCCCTGCCCTTCT
>JBKJVI010000072.1:0-5017 GCA_046590225.1 Gaiella sp.
GACGCTCCCCACGACGGGGTTGCCGAGTTGTGGTTCGACTCTGTCGCCGATTTCGAGGCGGCTTACGCGAGTGAGATCGGCCAGCGCGTCACTGCGGACTCGATCGCGCACCTGTCCGAGCGGGTGCGGCTGGTGGTCGCAGAGCATCCCCAGCTCGGCTGACAGCGCGCGGTACGCTCTCCGACAAGCTAACCAAGGTGACGAGCTGACTCGGGCTCGGTGCGTGATCGTGAAATCGGTTGAATTCAGCCGAGCGAACGACTCGCGGCCGTCGGCCTTATCGCTCCATCCGCTTCGTCTCGTAGGCCCACATCGTGATCTCGACGCGATTCCGAGCCCCGAGCTTCGCCATCAGGCTCGCGAGGTGGGTCTTGACGGTGCTGACGCTGATGAAGAGCTCCTCCGCGATCTCCGCGTTCGTTCGGCCGCGGGCGACGGCCACCAGGATCTCCTCCTCGCGCGCCGTGAGCGGCTCATACGGCTGCACGGGAGCTTGTACCGTGCCGGCGGCCGAGAACGTGGCGAGGAGGCGGGCCGTCACGCTCGGGGCGATCAGTGCGTCGCCACTGGCCGCGGCGTGGATTGCCTGGCTCAGAAGCTCGGGGCCGGCATCCTTGAGCAAGAACCCTCTGGCGCCGGCCTTCAGCGCACCGTAGACGTACTCGTCGAGGTCGAACGTCGTGATCACGACGATTGCGAGGGGGTCCTCGACATCGGGGCCGGCGAGCAGCCGGGTCGCCTCGATTCCGTCCAGCTCGGGCATGCGGATGTCGAACAGGCAGACATCCGGTCGGAGCTTGCGGGCGACCGCCACGGCCGCGCGCCCGTCGGCCGCCTCGCCGACGACCTCGATCTCGGGCTGCGCGTCGAGGATCATCCGCAGCCCGGTGCGGATGATCTCCTGGTCGTCGGCGATCAGGACCCGGATCGTCACACTGTCGCTCCTGCTCGGGGAACCACTGCGTCGACCGTCCAGCCTCCGCTGCCGTTCGGACCTGCCGTGAGCGTGCCGCCGAGAAGCGTCACTCGCTCGTTCATGCCCGCCAGCCCGTACCCGACCGGCTCGCGGCCCCGATCGCTCGCGCTATGACCGTCGTCACGCACCGTCAGGCGGACGGAGTCGGCGTCGCCGACAACGCTCACGGCGACGACGGTCGCACCTCTCGCGTGGCGGGCCGCGTTCGTGATCGACTCCTGCGCAACGCGGTACAGCGCCGCATCCACCGACGGATTCAGACCGTCGAGATCGCCAGACAGGTCGACTTCGACGCGGGAGCTGCCGTCGAGACCCCGGGTGAGCAGTTCGATGTCGGCGACGCCCGGCGCCGGCGCCAGATCGGCGTCCTCACCCTCGCGGAGGACACCAACGATCAGGCGCATCTCGGCGAGCGACCGCTTGGCCTCGTCCTCGATCACCGAGAGGGCGTCTACGGCGGCTGCAGGGTCTGTCTCTGCCAGAACCCTGCCGGCCTGCGCGCGGATCACGATCGCCGACACGTGGTGCGCGACGCTGTCGTGGAGGTCGCGTGCGAGCTGCTCTCGCTCGAGCAGCTTGATCTGCTCCCGGGTGCGGGCGCGGGACGAGTTCCAGAGACGAACGAGTGCCCCGACAACAGCGGGAAACAGGAGGACGACTCCGCCAACGATCGTGTCGACGAGCCCGGTGAAGTCGGCCGCAGTTGCCACCGCGAGGGTGAGCAGCATGATCGGCAGGCCGAGCACCGCCTCGCGGCCCGAGCCCCAACGGAACAGCGCGTACGGAAGAATGAGCACATACGCGTTCGTGTAGAGCCCCGGCGATCCGTCGGCGGCGACGACGGCGACCGCGTCGAGCAGCGTCAGGGTGCCGAACACGACTGCGACGACCGCAAGCGGATGGGTTCGTCGCCAGAGGAGCGGCAGGGCGAGGGCGACGGCGAGCACGAGCACGAACGGCCCCCACTCGACGCCGTCGCGGAGGATCCACTCCGTGACGGCGGTCGGTACGAGGACGGCGACGAGTGCCCAGTCTCGCCACACCCGGGCCGGGGCGCCGACGGCGCGAGGTTCGGCCCACAACGCTCGGAATACGTTCCTCATCGGGTTTCAGCTTAGAGCTGATCCCCGGGCCGCGACTCGGGCGAAAGGATGAGATCCGAATCCTCCGATCGGCCCTCGAATGGGGGCCGTCCAGCTGATGTGCCGGACGTTCGTCAGGGCCACCATGAGATCAGACCGGTCCCCGGACCGATTCCCATCTAGATCGAGTGGAAGGAACACCTGATGTCGAGCGCTCTGTACCGGATTGGCCATTTCGCGGCCCGCCGTCCCTGGACCGTGATCGCGTCATGGGTTGCCGTGGCTACGATCGTCGTCGCCGCCGGAGCGGTTTCGGCCAGAAGCTGGGCGACTCGCTCACCGCCCCGGGCCTCGAGTCGCAGAAGGCGACCGACCTGCTCAGCTCCGCGCGCTCGGAGCGGGCGGGGCTCACGGCCCAGGTGGTCGTGACCCCGCTCGACCGGAACACGACTTTCGGCAACTCTGCCGCTGCACGACAAGAGCTGCGTCGGATCGAGCGGTCTGCCGACGAGCTCCCGAACGTGCTCACGAAGATCGAGTCGTCCCGGATCTCCGCCGACGGCAGAGTTGCCGTGATCCGGGTGCAGTATCCGGTTGTCGAGGATCTCACGGCCGACGACCTCGCGAACCTGAAGCGGTTCATCGCCCAGGCTCGTGAAGGGTCGCAATTCCAGATCGAGGCCGGCGGCGACCTGTTCGCCGCGTTCGACCAGGGCGAGACGAACGTGGGGGAGATGATCGGACTGCTTGCTGCCGCATTGATCCTGCTCGTCGTCTTCGGCTCGTTCATCGCGATGAGCCTGCCGATCGGCATGGCGGTCTTCGGGCTCGCAGTGGGGATCAGCTCGATGGGTCTGCTCGCGCACCTCCTTGAGGTGCCGAGTTGGGCGCCGGTGCTCGCGAGCATGGTCGGTCTCGGGGTCGGGATCGACTATGCGCTCTTCATCCTCACCCGCCACCGCACGGGTCTGGCAGCCGGACTCTCGGTCGAGAACGCAGCCGGCCGCGCTCTCGAAACCTCCGGGAAGGCGGTCGTCTTTGCCGGTGGAACGGTGGTTGTGGCCATCCTCGGTCTCGGCGTTGCCGGCGTGCCGGCCATCTCGGCTGCCGGCGTCGCGGTCGCGACGGTCGTCTTGATCATGGTGCTCGCCTCGATCACGCTGCTGCCTGCGCTGCTCGGAGTCACCGGGCACAGGATCGATCGTCGACGTCGACGACAGGCGATCGAGGTCGATCACGTGGCGGCGGTACCGTCTCGCTGGGAGCGGTGGGGTGAGCACGTGTGTGCCAATGCCGGGAGGTACGCAGCCGGCACGACTGTCGTCTTGCTCGCCCTCTCGATCCCGGTGCTCGGCCTTCGTGTGGGGATGCCCGACGAGGGATCCCTTCCGGGCAGTCGCACCGAGAGGAAGGCCTACGACCTCGTCGCCAAGGGTTTTGGCAAAGGCGTCAACGGCCCACTCGTCGTCGCGGTCGACATCTCCCGCGACCGGGGCGTTCTCGTTCCACTCCGCGACGCGATCGCCGCCGACCGAGGGGTGGCAGAGGTGGCGCCGGCTGTCATCCAGGGTGGCGTCGCCGTTCTCACCGCGTACCCGACGACAGGCCCCCAGGACAGCGCCACCTTCGAGACGATCAGGAGGCTCCGGGCGAGCGTCATTCCACCCGCCCTGGCGGAACGCCCTGCGATCGCCTACATCGGAGGCCGCACGGCGGCCTTCGCGGACATCGGGCAACGTGTCCAGGACCGGCTACCGCTGTTTCTCGCGACGGTCGTCGGCCTGTCGTTCTTGCTCCTCGCGCTCCTCTTCCGCTCGATCCTCGTGCCGCTCAAGGCCGCGCTCCTGAACCTCGTCGGCGTCGCCGCCGCCTACGGCGTGCTCGTGATGGTGTTCCAGTGGGGATGGGGCGCAAGCCTGATCGGCCTCGAGTCGACGGTGCCGATCGTCTCGCTGCTGCCGCTGTTCATGTTTGCGATCCTCTTCGGGCTGTCGATGGACTACGAGGTGTTCCTCCTCTCCCGGGTACGAGAGGAGTACCTCGCGACCGGCGACAACCGGAGGTCGATCGTGCGCGGGATCGCCGGCACCGGACGGGTGATCACCTCGGCCGCCCTGATCATGATCGCGGTCTTCCTTGGCTTCGTCCTTGGCGACGACCCGGGGACGAAAATGTTCGGTCTCGGTCTCGCCGTGGCGATCTTCATCGACGCCACCTTCGTGCGCATGATCCTCGTCCCGGCGACGATGAGCCTCCTTGGTGACGCCAACTGGTGGCTGCCGCGCTGGCTCGATCGGCTGCTCCCGTCGCTCGACGGCGCGCACTCCGAGGCGGCGCAGGCTCCGGAGCCCCGAACTGCCCGAGCCCCCGCGTGATCACGAAGGAAACGGGTGCGAAGTGTGTGTTCCCCAGATCGCCGTCTTCCTGTAAGCGGGCCGATACGTCACTTTCGCTCCATCGACGGCTGGACTGCTTACCCATCTTCTCACGCCTCACCGTTCCACGTTCGTTCCACGCCGCACGGGTACCGCGATAGGATCAGCTTTTCCAACAACGGAGGTGTTCGGATGGGTAACGTCGATCTGGTACGGGGCCTGTACGGAGCGTTCGCTCAGGGCGATGTTCCGACGGTTGTTCAGGGCATGGCTGCTGACATTCATTGGCGTGAGGCTGAGGGGAACCCCTACCAGCCGAGTGGTGCCGCCTGGGTTGGAGCGGACGCAATCGTCGAGAACCTGTTCATGAAGCTCGCGACGGAGTGGGACGGGTTCTCAGTCCATCCCGACCAATACCACGACGCGGGAGACACGGTTGTGGTCGAGGGCCGCTACACGGGCAAGTACCTGGCGACAGGGACCGCCATGGATGCCCAGTACTGCCACGTGTTCAAGTTCAAGGACGGCAAGGTGACGAGCTTCCAGCAGTACACCGATACGGCACAGCAGCAAACAGCGATGGG
>JBKJVI010000083.1:0-18435 GCA_046590225.1 Gaiella sp.
CCAACCGAGGGGACATCGATGTCCGTTGACATAGGGCTTGACGTTGGGCTTCTGAAGTCGGAGATCAAGAAGACGTATGCGTCGGTGTCGCAGGAGCCGGGGAAGGACTTCATGTTCCCGACGGGTCGTGCCTGGGCGCAAGATCTGGGGTACCCGGAGGAGTTGGCGCAGGTGCCTGACTTCGTTGTGGAGTCGTTCGCCGGGGTGGCGAACCCGTGGTCGCTCGGCCATGTCGAGCCGGGAGAGGACGTCCTCGACCTCGGCTCTGGTGCTGGCACGGATTCCCTTGTGGCGGCACTGATGGTCGGTTCGGTGGGATCGGTGACGGGGATCGATATGACGCCGGAGATGATCGAGAATGCGCGTGAGGGGGCGTCGGCGCTTGATCTGAGCAACGTCACGTTCGTGGAGGGGGAGATCGAAGCGTTCCCGTTCGAGGACGAGTCCTTCGATGTGGTCATCTCGAACGGTGTCATCGATCTGCTTCCCGACAAGGAGGTGGTGTTCGCGTCGATCTACCGCGTTCTTCGCCCCGGCGGCCGGATCCAGTTCGCGGATGTGACGATTCAGCAGCCCGTCTCCGAGGAGGGGAAGCGCAAGATCGATCTCTGGACGGGCTGAATTGCCGGCGCTCTGCTGGATGCAGAGTACGGGGTGCTTCTGGAGCGGCACGGGTTCGAGCGGATCGAACATGGAACTCTCGTCGATACCTATATGCGCTCGAAGTTCGAGGACACGCGTAAGAAGGCGATCAGGTACGGCGCTCGCGGCGCGACCGTGAAGGCGTACAAGCCCGGTTAGGCCTGCGTCTCAACGAGCCGGTGTCCGGGGACACGCAGTCGTCGCAGGCGGCAGTGTTCTCCGATGGCGAGGGATTCCTTGATGGCCGCGACGACCGGAACGAGTTCCGTCGGGATCCGGCGTTTCGATTCTGCGAAGTCCTCTACCAACTCGGCTCCGTCGGTGTAGCGCTTGCGTACATCGTGGTCGTCGACGGCCTCATCGACGAGGTCACCCGCCCGTATGCGCTCATCGATCGCCGTCGTGGCCGCGTCAGCACACCGAAACAACGCTTCGCCATCGATCTCGGCGACGACACGGCCGTTCCGCTCGACCCATGGATTGGGCCGGATCACTTGCAAGTCGAGGATCAACCCGCCCGGCCTGACTGCTTCGATCATTCGGCTCAGGGCGTTCACGACGTCCTCCGGCTGCACACATCAGAGCGACCAGGAGAAGACCACGAGGTCGAACGAACCCGGTGCGATCTCGAGTTGCTCGGCCGACGCGACCAGGAACGAGACCCTGTCTGCGAGCTCGTCGGACAGCGCTGTGCGCCCCTTCTCGACCGCCTCGGCATCCGGGTCGAACGCGAGCACGTACTCCGCCTGCTCCGCGATGCCTTCCGTCAGTCGGCCCTCGCCGCAACCCATCTCGAGCACGCGCGCCCCGCGAAAATCGGTCAGGCGCCGAAGCGCCGACAGATGTGCGCCTTCCGGATCAAGGGTTCCGGTCACAACTGGAGTCTCTCGTATCCCCAGACTCCCCGCGGTGAGAGGGAGAGAGCCCGTAATGATGGGGCCAGTGTCTGTCCCGATGCGGCCTGGCGGTAGTGCTTGCACACAGGACGACCTACGGGGATACTCATGCCCCGCGGATGGGCTGCTCCGGTCTCTCCACAAAGCCAACGGAAGGGCGCACATGTCCGAGAAGATTCTCATCAACCTCGCGACCGGCCTCGAAAACGGCGACAGAGTTCTCGTCGCGTTCCTGGTTGCGACGGCTGCACTCGCACAGGGCAAGCAGGTCGCCGTCTGGGCGACAAACGACGCTGTGCGTCTCGGCTCGCCCGGTGAGATGAGCGGGGTCGTGTGCAAGGACTGTCCGCCGTTGGAGCGGTTGTTCGAACAGTTCGTGGATGGCGGTGGAGAGTTATGGCTTTGCCCGATTTGTCTCGTCTCGCGCGATCTTCAGGATACGGAGAAGGTCGCAGCCGCACAGGTCGTGGGAGCGACGCCGATGCTGGAGTGGGTCGACAGCGACACCACGGTCTTCAGCTACTGAGCCGACGCGACCTCGGCCACCGGCCTTCACGCCGTCCTGCGGACGCTGCGGCTACAGCAGAGACTCGTAGCCGCGTTAGTCACGGTTCTCGTACAAAGAGTGTTCGGATCGCTTCCCTTCGTACCGGTGCGTACGAATGTGTGACGTATCCGCTGCTCTGCCACGGGTCGTGTCGTCCCAGAGGCTTGATGTGCATTTTGCACATCAAGCCTCTGGAGACGGCGCTCCGTTGCCGTGGCCTCGCCGCCTCCTACGGGCTCGACAGGAGGTGCTCGTCTTGCCTCCGCCGCTGTCCGCGTTGGACGAGCCAGGCGAGGAGGACGAGCAGGGCGAGCGGGCCGACGATCACGAGCGCGTAGAGCACGACCGTCGCCTCGATCGCAAGGATCTCGACTGCACGGTCGACCGCGTTGTCGAAGCGTGACGGGACCGGCACGACGGCCGACGACTCAGACGTCTGCAAGGTCAGCTGGATCGTCGCGAAGCGCGCCTCGGCGGCGACCTGTGCGTTCGTCTGCCTGACCTGCGCGAGCTCGCTTCGGGCGGCGTCGCGACGAGCCTCGAGCGTCGCCCGGGTCTCTGCGTCGACGCCGGGCGCCGAGAGCCGCGCCGAGAGCCGCGCGATCTGGAGACGCAGACCATTCTCGCGTTTCGTCAGCTCGTCGACCTGTCCCTGGAGGTCATCGATCTGGATTTGCTGGCCGACGATCTTGCCGAGATCCGAGAGCCGTACGATCGCCTGCTGCACGCTCGCGGTCGGCACCTTCAAGGTGAGCGAGGACGTTCCAGAGTCGGTCGTCGCATACGACGCCGTGACGAGGTAGCCGCCGAGGTCGCGGGTGATCCGTAGCGCCCGCTGCGTCGCATCGGAAAGCGCATCGATGTTCTTGACGGACAGCGTGAGCTGCGCCGAGTAGCGCTGGGCCCGACCGATTGTCGGCCCCGGAGTAGCGGCATCCGCAGCGCTCGTTCCCGCCTTGAGCTGAGGTGCGAGCTCGCGCGTCGGGGTCGTGGTGGTCCCCGGGGCAGTCGCGCTCTGCGAGGAGAGATCGCTGCGGATCGCCTCCACGCCCGGCTGCGAGCCCGAGCCGAGCAACCCGGCGACGCCGGCAACCGCGAGCAGCGCCACCGCCATTGCCGGCACGACGACGAGCGCCAACCGGCGTGGCGAGTAGCGCGAGAGACGGGCGAAGGGAGACGACCGTCGCACCGGCTCGGCGGCGGTGATCGCCCGGACGCGCTCGCGCAGCGCGCCGTCGGCAGCTGGCCTCGTGGCGTGCAGCTCGGTCATCAGCTCAGCGGAGGTCATCGTTCCTCACCTTCTCTTCGAGTTTGGTCAGCGCCCGGCTGAGCCGGGTCGAAACGGCGGTCGGGCTGATGCCGAGCACGCGGGCGGTCTCCACGCCGTCGAGCTCGATCACGATCCGCAGCGCGAGCACCTCACGCTCTCCTGCACTCAACGTCGCGAGTGCGGTTTGCAGGGCGGGTGAGAGCCCCACGACGAAGTCGGCTTCCCTGGCCTCGGGCTCGGCCGCCGCCTCCTCGCGCTTCTTGCGGCGCGAGTCGGCGCGAAACGCGTCGAGCGCCGTCGTGCGGGCAATGCCGAGGAGCCACGTCCGGGCCGTGCCGCGCTTTGGATCGAAGCGCGACCACTGCCGCAGTGCCTTCTCGAACGTGGCGCCCGCAAGGTCGTCAGCGGTTGCACGGTCGCGCGTGAGGTAGAGGAGGTAGCCGAAGACGTCGTCGAGGTGGTGCTCGGCCGCATCGGCAAAGGTCAAAGGAGTGGCGGTGTGGGTCACGGGCCTCGTCAGTGTCGCTGTGTGCACACCCGTTCTACGCCGCCGGGTGGCTGTCGCGTCACATGAGAGTGTGAGCGATGGAAAAGCGTATCGCCCACACTCTCATGTGTCTTCTTTTGCGCCCTTCGGGCGATCCTGAAGGGGCCCGCCCGCGGGCCTCTTGAAAGGAGGGGTCGTGGAAATGGGGAGTGAGCTCGATGGAAAATGAGAGTGTGAGCGATGGAAAAGCGTATCGCCCACACTCTCATGTGTCTTCTTTTGCGCCCTTCGGGCGATCCTGAAGGGGCCCGGGAAGGAGGAGTGAGAGGGGATCTCGCGGGGGAAGAGCGTACCGCGAGATACCCTCTCACTCCTCCTTCTGATTCTTCTGCAGGCTTCGCCTGATTCCGAAGGGGCCCGCCCGCGGGCCTCTTGGGAGGACGGGTCGAGCGCACCGACAGAGGTGGCCTCCCACTCGCCGACGCCGTCGACTGACCGTCCCGGTCAGGACCCGTCGGCGGCCAGGCGGCGGAGCGTCGCGAGCAGGCGGTCGATGTCGGCCTCGGTCGCGAGGTAGTTCACGATTCCGGCTCGGAGATATGTCGCTCCGCGCAGGCGGGTCGTCGTGAGCCAGCCGTCGCCGGAGGCTTCGAGTGCCGCCTGGAGTCGGTCCTGGTGGGCGTCGAGCTCGCCTGACGGGAAAGCGAGGGAGGCCACTCGGCCACCGGGAAGATGGCGGAAGCAAACGACCGAGAGTTCCGGGGTTTCCGGCACGGCCTCGAAGTCGTCCGCCTCGGCACAGCGACGAGCGAGGAGCGCCGCGAGGTCGTCGTTGTCGTCGATCAGGTGGCCGAACCCCGCCGTGCCAAGATGCTTCCACGACATCCACAGTTTGAGCGCACGCCAGCGTCGCGTGCCCTCGAAGCTCAGCTTGTAGAAGTTGACGGGGTCGTCGTGGTCGTCGGTGACCGCGCCCCCGCTATCGGTCCGGGCGCCGCTGTCGGCCGCCTCGCCACCGCGGTAGTACTCGGGCGAACGGCCCCCGAACGTCTCCGCCAGGTGCGACGCCTCGCGGACGAGCAGCCCGCCGATGTCGTAGGACTGGAAGAACCACTTGTGTGGATCGACCGTCACCGAGTCGGCCCGCTCGAGCGAACTGACGCGCCCCCGGTCGCGAGCCGACAGGCGGACCGCGCCGCCGTACGCTGCGTCCACGTGGAGCCAGATGTCCTCGGCCGCGGCGACGTCGGCGAGGGCGCCGACCGCGTCCACCGAGCCGGTGTTCGTTGACCCGACTACCGCAGCGATCGCGAATGGCGTGAGACCGGCGCCGCGGTCTCGGACAATCGCCCGCGCTACCGGCTCGGCCTGCAGCCGGAACCGGTCATCAGACGGGATCACCACGAGTGTCTCGGGCGGGAACCCGAGCAGGTCGAGTGCCCGGCCGATCGAGAAGTGGGTCTGGTCCGAGGTGTAGACCCGGACACCCTCGAGCATCGCGCCGCGTGGCGCTCGTCCCTCGTCGAGGAGCCGGCCGAGGTGGATGTCCCGGGCCATGGTCATGCCCATGAAGTTGGCCATCACGCCACCCGATGTGAGCAACCCAAACGACCCGGGGTCGTAGCCGACCAGGTCGCACAGCCAGCGGACGACCTCCTCCTCGACGAAGGCCGCGAGCGGCCCAGCGTGCCACACGTCGACCCCCTGATTCGTCATTTGCGCCAGGAGCTCACCCATCATCGAGATCGGCAGGGGCGGGGGCGTGAAGTAGCCGAACTGGCGTGGGTGCTGCGTGTTCATCTGCCCGCCGGCGAGTCGCTCGCGGAACTCATCGAGGATCGCGGCGATTGGTGTGGGCATGGCAGGCGCCGGGGCAGGGCCGCCGCTTGCGCCGAAGAACGAGGCGCGGATCTCCGCATATGGCGAGGGGTCGCCCATCGCACGGTCGACGGCATGGTCGTACAGGTAGTCGAGCGCGGCTGCCCAGGTGTCGGTGCCGAGACGCTCGAGGGCGGCCCTCGACGCCGTTGCGTCGCCGTAGCTGATGAGTTCTGGCTCGGGATGCCAGGCGAAGCGATCTTTCGGGTCGGGGCGCAGGTCACTCATGGGCGGCGATCGTATCGGCCCGGAGTGCCGGGCGAAGCGGGTGAGACGGACGCGGTCTCGTTCTGCGAGGTGGCGCGGGATGGACGCAGCGCCTTACATCAAGTAGTATCGATAATATGGCACGTGATAAGGCAACAATTACGCTCGATCGAGCCAAGGTGGCTCGGGCTGGCTCGCTAATCGGCGAGCAGACGATGTCGGACGTCGTCGACGTTGCGCTTGATCGCCTGATCCACGCGGAGGAGCTGCGGCGCGACATCGCGGCATACACGACGACGCCGTTGGCAGGCGCAGAGCTCGCCCTCGTGGATCTCGCCGTCGAGTTCGATCTGGCGGACGCGGATGTCGACTACGAGGCGCTGTACGGAGCCACAGAATGAGCCCACCGGCGCCGAGACGCGGCGAGGTCTGGTTCGCCGACGTTCCGGGCGACAAGAAGCGGCCGGTGCTGGTCCTCACCCGCGATCCCCTGGGGCATCTGCTGCACTCCGTCATCTGCGCCCCCATCACCTCCACGATCCGGAGCCTCGCGACGGAGGTCCCGCTCGGCTCCGACGCCGGCCTCGTGCAGGCGTCGGTGGCGAACTTCGACAACACCTTCCTGCTTGCCCGAACGCGCCTCGTCAGGCGACTCGGCCATGCTCCGGCAGCGGCCATGGAGGCATCGTGCCAGGCCCTCGCAACAGCGACGGGATGCCGATGATGGGGGTCTGGCCCGGAAGGTAAGACGCGATGACCAGGCGGTCGATGGTGCTCGGATCGAGTTCGCCCGTTTTACGCCGTAGGGTGGCTGTTCCTGCCCAGGGGGAGTACGCTCCTCGCGTGTCCGACGGGACCGACCGCGTGCAGGTCCGGCTGGCAGAGCTCGTGGCAGTCGCTCGGAGTCGATCTGGGCTTCGGGCAACCGATGGAGCATGTGCTCCGACAGTGCCTGATCGCATTGCGGCTTGCTGAGCGGATCGGGCTTGCCGAGGACGACTCTCCCAGCATGCGGCACTCGCCCGATCGCTGGCCGAGCAACTCGGCCTCGCCGATGGAGTGCTGGCAGCGCTCGGTGCGTCCTACGAGCAGTGGGACGGCCGCGGGTGGCCGGGTGACCGTGCCGGCACCGAGATCCCGGTTGCGGCCCGGCTGGCACAGCTGGCGGAGTTCGTCGAGGTCGCCCACCGCGTCGGCGGTGTTGAGGGCGCGCGGGCCATGGCCGAGGGGCGCGCGGGCAAGCAGTTCGACCCCGAGCTTGCCAGGCTCCTCGTCGCGGACGCCGACCTGATCCTCTCCGGGCTCGACGTGGCCGGAACGTGGGACGCCGTGATCGACGCCGAGCCCGCGCACCACGATCCAGTTCCTCACATTCCGTCAGGACATCGACGCGACCCCGCTGATGCGAGGGCTGCCCGACGACATGTGCCAATGCCCGCATTGGGGCTACGTGACGAGCGGCCGGATCAGTTTCCGGTTCGCAGACCGCGTTGAGGTATTCCAGGCCGGCGACGCCTTCGCGGTGCCGCCCGGGCATGTGCCCTCCGCCGACGCGGGCAGCGAGTACGTCTCGTTCAGCCCCACAGAGGGGCTGCGGGTCGTGAGCGAAGTGATGGTGAGGAATATGCGGGCGATGCAGAACGCCTGAGCGGGGGCCGCGCGTCGCGTCAGCAGATCTTGGCGAGGATGTCGTAGGAGCGCAGGCGTGCATCGTGATCGAAGATCGCCGAGACGACCATCACCTCGTCGACGCCCGTCAGCTCGACGAACTGTTCGACGCCGTCGCACACAGTGTCGGGTGACCCGACAACCGAGTACGTAAGCATCGCGGACGCCTGGGCCTTCTCGGCCGGGCTCCAGTACCCCTCGATGTCGTCGACCGGGGGTGGATAAGGACCCGGGATCCCGCGGAAGCGGTTGGCCCATGACTGCTGCGGCGTCGTGAATAGCCGCCGCGCCTCCTCGTCTGTGTCAGCGGCGAAGACGTTCAGCCCTGCCATCGCGTACGGCTCGGCAAGTTGCGCGGACGGTCGGAACTCGCGGCGATAGACATCGAGAGCTGTGAGCAGATCCGTCGGCGCGAAGTGCGAAGCGAAGGCGTACGGGAGTCCCAGAGAAGCAGCGAGTCGGGCGCCGAACGTGCTCGAGCCGAGGATCCAGAGCGGAACCTCGAGACCCGCGCCCGGCACCGCCCGGATCGTCTGTCCGGGCTGCACGGGGCCGAAGAGAAACTGCAGATCCTGCACGTCCTGCGGGAATGCGCTTCCGCTCATCGGGTCGCGGCGCAGAGCGTGAGCCGTGAGCTCGTCGGTGCCGGGCGCCCGTCCGAGTCCGAGGTCGATTCGGCCGGGATACAGAGCCTCGAGGGTGCCGAATTGCTCCGCGATCACGAGTGGCGAATGGTTCGGCAGCATGATCCCGCCTGCTCCGACGCGAATCGTCGAGGTTCCCGCTGCGAGATGGCCGACGACGACGGCCGTCGCGGCACTCGCGATTCCCGGCATGTTGTGGTGCTCGGCAACCCAATGGCGCCGGTACCCGAGCCGTTCTGCGTGACGCGCGAGGTCGAGGCTGTTGCGAAGGGCATCTCCCGCCGTCGAGCCAAGCGGGATCGGCGCCAGGTCGAGAACGGAAAGCGGGGTCGG
Source organism: Gaiella sp. (assembly GCA_046590225.1). Lineage (GTDB taxonomy): Bacteria > Actinomycetota > Thermoleophilia > Gaiellales > Gaiellaceae > Gaiella. Next base: position 8,573 of record JBKJVI010000083.1, read on the forward strand.
CGCGCGCACTGCCTGCTGACGGTACCTTCAGCCCCGAGACTCCTGGTGGTCGCCGGCTACCAGCCACCGACGGGCTCGGAATGGTGGCCCGGTCGCCTCAGACGATGAGCGCCTGGCGGATCGCCGTCGCCACCGCCTCGGTACGCGTGTCGGCGTCGAGCTTCGTCATCGCATTTCGGACGTGCGATTGAATCGTCTCGGCCGAGATCCCGAGCGCCGAGGCCGCCCTCTCGTTCGTCATGCCGCTCGCCAGCAGCGTCAGGACCTCCCGCTCCCGTTTCGTGAGTGCGACGAGCGTGGTCGCGGCTGTTGTGAGTGCGCCGGCAAGCAGGATGTCGACGTACGTCTCGCCTGCTGCGATGGTGTTGAGCGCCGTGACCAACTCGGAGAGCGGCGTCTTCTTGAGGACGAAGCCACGGGCTCCCACGTCGAGAGCCTCTCGGAGCAGCGCGTGGTCGTGGTGCCCGGTGTACATCACGATGCCCGTCTGCGGCGAGCCGATAGCCGCCTGCCGCGCAACCTCGATGCCGCTGAACGGCTCCATCGTGATGTCCACGAGCGCGGTCATCGGGCGGAGCGAGACGATCTCCGACACCGCCTCATCCGCTCGAGCAACTCGGCCCACGATCGCGATGCCGGCTCCCTCCAAGTACCTCGAGACCGAGTCGAGGACGGCCGGGTGGTCGTCCGCGATCACGCAGGTCACAGGGCCACCCGTCACCGCGGCGACAGCCGGCACGGGGCTCGGATCCCTCTCGGCGAGGATGTTGACCGCACGCAGGAGTGAGGCCGGAGAGAACGGCTTGCTCACGAACACCGAGTTCGGATCGGCTTCCTCCTCGGCGGTCGGCCTGTCGTCTGAGTAGCCGGAGATGAACAGGGTCTTAATCCCCGGCGCTCTTGCGAGGACGCAAGCGGCGAGCTCCCGTCCCCCCATGCGTGGCATCACGAGATCGGTGATCAGTAGATCCGGGGAGTCGTGCAAGCGGTCGAGTAGCTCGAGTGCCTCGACACCGTTGCGCGCCTGATGGACCTCGAACGCCTCCCCAGAGAGGACGCTGCTCACGAGCTCGCGCACGAGATCCTCGTCCTCGGCGAGAAGGACGACCGGCCGGCGTACGCTCTCCAAACCTCTGTCCACTTTCGCGTCGGGCATCGCAGCGGGGAAACTCAGGCGAACGGTCGTGCCCTGTCCCGGCTCACTCTCGAGTTGAACGGCACCACCGTTCTGGACAACGGTGCCGTGCACCGTCGCAAGCCCGAGGCCCGACCCTGCCCCCTGCGGCTTCGTGGTGAAGAACGGCTCGAACGCCTTCTCCCTCGTATGCGCGTCCATGCCGTCGCCGTCGTCGGCGACCGCGATGACCGCATACGCCCCGGCGATCCCATTCTCGCGGCGCCCGCGTCGATCGCGATCGGGTGTCGAGTCGCCCGAGGCCTCGGTCGTCGAGACCGTGATCGTCAACGTGCCGCCTCGCGGCATCGCGTCGCGGGCGTTGAGGGCAAGGTTGACGAGCGTCTGCTCGATCCGTTCGGGGTCGACCTTCGCACACGCTGGTCGCGGCGCGAGAATCGTCCTCAGCTTGACGCGGTCGCCGATCAGGTGAGTGAGCAGGGTTGCTGCTCCCGTGACGAGATCGTTGAGGTCGATGACCTTCGGCTCGAACGGTTGCTTGCGTGCGAAGGCAAGGAGCTGTTCCGGTAACGAAGAGGCCTGCTCGGCCGCGCGGCGAATCTGTTCGGCCTCGTGATGCTGGCGGGTACCCGGCTGAAGCCCGGCGAGGAGCAGTTCGCTATACCCCTTGATCGCGGTGAGCATGTTGTTGAAGTCGTGGGCGACACCGCCTGCGAGCCTTCCGATCGCCTCGAGCTTCTGGGCATCGTGGAGCGCTTCGCGCAGACGATCGCGCTCGGCCTCGGCATCCTTTCGATCCGTGATGTCGAGCAAGAAGCCCTGAACGAACGGCTCCCCGTCCTCGTTGAGGAGCCGGAACGTCTCGTCTTGAACCCAGACGATCCTCCCGTCAGACGTGATGTACCGGTACTCGTCTCGGTACGGCTTTCCTGTCTCGCGTACGGTTACCGCATCGGCGAGAACGCGGTCGCGGTCGTCCGGGTGAACGATGCTGGCAAGCAAGCCGGCGTTGGTCTCCCAGAGATGTGCGGGGTACCCGATTATCGTTTCGACCTGGGGGCTCACGTAGTAGTTCGGTTGTGACATGTCCACGGGCCGGATGTACATGGCCAGGGGGAGCTGTTCGACCAGGGTGCGATAGCGAAGCTCGAGGCGGCGGAGCTCTTCCTCCGCCCGCTTCCGCTCGGTGACGTCCTGGGCGGTACCGCGCAACACGACTGGCCCATCCTGGCCGAGCGTCGCCGCGCCGCGCCCGTGGATCCAGCGCACTTCCCCGGTCGTGAGCACCACGCGGTGCTCGACCTCGTACGACTCGCCGGTTCCGGCGGCCCGCTCGACGGCCTCCTCCACGAGCGAGAGATCGTTGGGGTGGATGCGCTCGAGGTAGCGGGTATACGTGACCGGGGTTTCGGGGTCGACCTCGAACATCTCGTAGAGCTCCGCCGACCAGTCGATCACGTCAGCAGCGACCACCCACTCCCAGCTGCCGATGCGCGCAACGTGCTGAGCCTCGGTGAGACGCGCCTCGCTTCGTTCGATCGCATCGTCCGCCCGTTTGCGCTCGGTGATGTCCTGGATCTGCTTGATGAAGTACTCCGGCTCGCCTGCGTCCGAACGCACGAGCGAGACGCTGAGGAGGATCCAGACAATCTGCCCATTCTTGTGGAGGTAGCGCTTCTCCATCTGGTAGGTGCGAATCTCGCCTGACACCATCTGGCGAACGAACTCGAGATCAGCTTCGAGATCGTCCGGATGCGTGAGGTCGTGGAAGGTCAGATCACGGAGCTCGGTCTCCGAGTAGCCGGTGATTCCGCATAGGGCAGCGTTCACCTCGAGAAAGTGCCCGTCGGGCGAGACGATCGCTTCGCCGATCGGGGCCGAGGCGAAGAAGGTGCGGAAACGCGTCTCCGCCTCCCGGAGGCTCGACTCGGCCTCGACCCTCCCATCGAGGGCGCTGCGAAGCGGCCTCAGGTCCGTGATCAGTCCCAGCACCCCGACGGGATCGCCCTCGTACGCGATCAAGGTCGATGTCACGAGTACAGGAATGCGGCCTGCGTCTCGGGTCACGAGCACGGTTTCGGTCGGGGTGCTGTCACCCCGCAGCCGCTCGCGGAACCGATGCACGCCCTCCTCGCGAAGTTCCGGCGCGACCAGATCGACCACCGGCCGCCCGACGAGTTCCGCGGCAGTCGAGCCGATCAGTTTCTCGCAGGCAGGGTTGACCGACGTCAGGTGCCCTTCGAGGTCGAGGATGCATACCGCTTCGCCCGACCGGGCGAAGAGCAACGTGTAGGCCGCGTTGACTGCCTCGGGCTTTGGGGTTTCGTCGCTCGTGTTCATCGCCTCGCTCGTCTTGCTTCCTGGCGCTCGGCACACCGGCTCTTTCCCAGGTTCGCGGGAGCAGGTGCTCTCCCTTCCCGTACGTCGTGTCGGTGCGGCGGTGAACGACGCGGTTGCTCTCTGTCGGAAATCGGGGAGGAGTTTCGTCGCGGATCCCTAAATGGAGATCCCCCGATCGGGGCATGCGCAAGCGATCGTTCCAGGGCGATCCTGCTCTTGACAGCTTGACCTGCCGGTATTCCGGTAGGAAAACCTCACAGCCTAGGAGATTTTGATGCGTTTCAGCCTGCCCCGCCGCCCCCGGATCCTCGTCGTCGGAATCCTCGCCATCGGCGTGGCCTCAGGCGTCTATGCGTACGCAGCGACGAACACTGTCCCCGCCTCGTCTGCAGGCGCCGGGTCGGGAGCTATCTCCGGCTACACGGTGACGAACGTCGCGTACACCCTCAATGCCACGACCCCGACGAACGTCGATCAGGTCGCGTTCACAATCGCGCCGACGACCGCGACCACGCTCAGGGTGCAACTCGCCGCCGCCGGCTCCTGGTACTCCTGCGCGAATGCTGCCGGCAGCGTCACCTGCACCACCACCTCACCCCAGGCGACGGCTGCTGCGGCAACACAGCTGACCGTTGTCGCAGCGCAGTAGGGACGCGTGCGCGGAGCTACCCTCGCGCCGTTCGAGGCGGCGGCACAAGCGCCGCCGCCTCGTCGCGCCGTTCGAACCACGCGCTCGAGGGTTCGACCCCTGGCGACCCTCGCACTGACGGTCGCTCTCCTCGGCTCCGCCTGGCTCCTGCTCGCGCCACCGCAGCTCGGCGGCTCGACATCGTTCGTCGTCATCGACGGAACCAGCATGCTCCCAAGCCTGCAGGGGTCGGATCTCGTCGCCCTCCGACCCACGTCGAACCCGGAGATCGGTGACGTCGTCGGGTACCACAGCGTCCTCCTCGATCGTGTCGTTCTGCACAGGATCACCGGGATCGAGGGCGGTCACTACATCCTCAAAGGCGACAACAACTCGTTCATCGACCCGGATCGGCCCACTCGATCGGAGATCGTGGGCCAGGTCTGGTTTCACGTCCCGAGCGGCGGTCACGTCATCGCGTGGTTGCACGTGCCGTGGGTTCTTGCGGCGGTCGCTGCACTCTTCGTCCTTCTGATCGGATTCGATCGCCCCGGCTCCCGATCGCGCAGGGAACGCGAAGGCGCTTGTCTCTGAATAGCCTCCGGTACAAGAGTGCGATGCTCGTGGCATGCGCGACGGGGCTCTTGTCGGTGAATGCAGCCGTTGGTGGCGGGAACTCCGTCCCCGCCACGAATGTAACCCGCTACCAGGTCGCGATCACGGCCAACACCCTTAAGCCGGTCGAATGCGCCGCGATCACGCTGACGACCGTCGTCGCCGGAACCACCGGCACGAGCGGGGCCGATCTCCTCCTCGGTAGCGCGGTCGCCAATTCCATGTCGGCGAGTGGTGGCAACGATTGTGTCCTCGGGGGAGGAGGTAACGACTCGTTCGACTGCGGTCTCGGCACCGACGTCGCGCTCGGCGGACCTGGCACGGACACGTTCAACGCGAACTGCGAGACCCGGATCCAGTAGGGGGTCTCTCGGGCTAAGCGCGGTCGGCGACCGACGACCCAACTATCTCGGCGACGATCTTTGCTGCGATCGTGTCATTCTCCGGAAGCGCGACAATCTCACGAACGGCAACGACGGTCCTCGCGTCGAGTGTGAGCTCGTCGCCGGGTGCGGGTCGGATCGCAAGCTCGCGCACGACACTATGGGCCTCCGAGTCGGCGACGAACGCTATGCGGTAGAGCGACAGGGCTCTGCCTCCACGATTCTGAGGGGACGAACGGCACCTCGTACGGTACTCCCTGGCCCGGTCGGGAGCAAATGCGTGGGCAGAAGCCGCGGTACCGGACGGGTCGGCGGCCAATAGGATGAAGCCCTGAGCGTGTATCCGTCACACATGGAGACCGACGTCGTGCTTCGGGACGGGCGCACGGTGCACGTCCGCCCGGCCCGGCCGAGCGATAGAGACCGACTCGAAGATTACTTCCTTGGGCTCTCCGACGAGTCGCGGCGACTTCGCTTCTTCGGGCCTGTGGTGAGCATTCGCGAGCGAGCTGCGGAATCCGTCGAGATCGACTACGTCGACCATCTGACGCTGCTCGCCTTCCAGGGCCCGAGCCTCGCGGAGGTCGTGGGCGGCGCCCAGTACGTCCGCGTGGCTCACTCCACTCGCGCCGAGGTCGCGATGTCTGTCTCGGACGAGCTGCAGGGGCTCGGGCTCGCCTCGATCCTTATCGCCCACCTCGCCGAAGCTGCGCACGAGAACGGGATCGAGTTCTTCTCGGCCGATGTGCTCCCGGAGAACCACAGGATGATCCAGGTCTTCCGCGGCACCGGATTTCCGATCCAGATTCGTGCTCGCCCAGGCTCGATCGATGTCGAGTTCCCGACGACTCGCACGGAGGGGACGGCGGAGCACTACGACGATCGCGAAAGGGTCGCGGCAGCGAATGCCGTGCGTCGGGTGCTCGAGGCTCGTTCGGTTGCCGTGATCGGCGCATCTCGTGATCCGGCGACGATCGGCGGCCGGCTATTGCGCAACCTGATCGCGCAGCCGTTCGCCGGCGTCGTGTATCCGGTCAATCCGACGAGTAGTGCGGTACAGGGGATTGTGGCGTACGGGAGCGTGACGGAGATCCCGGGGGAGGTCGAGCTGGCCTTCGTCGTCGTGCCGGCGGCACGTGTGCTCGAGGTCGTCCGGGAGTGCGGCGAGAAGGGAGTCAAGGCGATCGTCGTGATCTCGGCCGGGTTCGGCGAGACGGGCGAGGAGGGACGCGCCCTGCAACAGGAGCTTGTCGACGTGTGCCGCACGACGGGGATGCGCATGATCGGCCCGAACTGCATGGGTGTCATCAACACCGACCCCGAGTTCAAGCTCAACGGCACGTTCGCTCAGGCATATCCGCCCGAGGGGCGCATCGCATTCATGTCACAGTCGGGTGCGCTCGGCATCGCAGTAATCAACATGGCGAATCAGCTCGGGCTTGGCATGTCCTCGTTCGTCTCGATCGGCAACAAGGCTGACGTCTCTCCGAACGACCTTCTCTGCTACTGGGACGAGGACGAGAGGACGGAGGTCGTCCTGCTCTACATCGAGTCGTTCGGGAATCCACGACGGTTTGCGAACCTCGTGCGGCGCATCGGGCGGCGTAAGCCCGTCGTCGTCGTGAAGAGCGGCCGGAGCGCAGCTGGCCGTCGGGCGGCCTCGTCGCACACGGGGGCGCTGCTCGCGTCGTCCGACACCACGGTCGACGCGTTGTTACGCCAGGTCGGAGTCACACGCACGGACACGCTCGAGGAGATGTTCGACGTTGCCGCCCTGTTCGCGAACCAGCCTTTGCCGAAGGGTCCAAACGTCGCGATCCTCACGAATGCCGGTGGGCTGGGAATCCAGTGCGCCGACACGTGCGAAGCCCGCGGTCTTGTCGTCCGCGAACTGGCGCCGGAGACAGTTGCCGAGCTTCGGTCGTTTCTTCCTGCCGCTGCCGGTGTGAGCAATCCGGTCGACATGATCGCGTCTGCTACCGCCGAGGACTACGGGCGGGCGATTCGCGTCATCGCGGCAGACCCCTCGATCGATTCCCTCATCGTGATCTACATCCCGCCGCTCGAGGTTGCTGCGCCCGCTGTTGCGAGGCAGATCGTCGACGCAATCGGCTCGATTGACGGCCGCGTGACAGTACTGACGTGCTTCATGTCCGCCCAGGGTCTTCCCGAGGCCCTCTCCGCACCCGGCGTCCGCATCCCCTCGTATGTGTTTCCCGAGCACGCGGCGATCGCGCTCGCCCACGCGGTCGATCACAGCGCGTGGCGGGAGAAGCCGGTCGGATCGGTTCCGCAGTTCCCGGGCATCCGCAAGGACGAGGCCGCCGCCGTGATTGCCGGAGCACTGGAGCGGGGAGAGGGATGGCTTCTGCCGGACGAGATAGCACGCTTGTTCGACTGCTACGGCGTGCCGACAGCACTCACGTTCCGTGCGGACAGCCCGGAGGCCGCAGCCGATGCTGCAGCACGCGTTTCGGGCCTCGTCGTTCTGAAGGCGGTCGGACCTCTTCACAAGACGGAGGTTGGCGCAGTCCGGGTCGGGCTTGCCGCGAGCGAAGTCGCGGCCGAGGTGGCGGCGATGGCCGAGCGGATCAAAGGGCACGGTGAGCCGCTCGACGGGTTCGTCGTGCAGGAGCTCGTGAGCGGTGGCGTCGAGATGCTCGTGGGCATGACCGTGGACCCGGAGTTCGGTCCGGTCGTTGCCTGTGGTGCCGGTGGTGTGACCGTGGAGCTGACGCGCGACATCGCCGTGCGTGTCGCGCCGGTCACCGATCTCGAGGCTGCCGAGATGGTCCGTTCGCTGGCGACGTTCCCGCTCCTCGACGGGTTTCGCGGCTCGACGCCAAAGGACGTGCAGGCGCTCGAGGACGTGATCTTGCGCGTCTCGGCCATGGCCAGCGATCAGCCCGAGATCGCCGAGGTGGACTGCAACCCCGTGATGGTGCTCGACCGCGGAGCTGCCGTCGTGGACGCGCGCGTCCACGTACGACTGTCTGCTCCGCAGCCGCCCGTTGCCGGACGAACAGACGGCTGACGCGTCCGAAAGCGGCGACTACGCCGACTCGAACAGCGCTTCCCACCGCGCAAGCAACTCCTGCAGCTCGTCGCGGGAGGTGCGGTACTCCGTCAGCATGTCCATGTTCGTCCAATCCTCGGCGAGTTTCGTCTCGAGTTGCTCCACCTTCGTTTCGAGCATCGTGATGCGGCGCTCGACCTGCTCTAGCTCCGACGGCCCCTTCTTCTTCGCGGCGGGCTTCTCGGCCCTCGGCTCCTTCGAGCGTGGGGTTGCGACCACGACCGGTACGGCGTCCTCCTCGCGCGCCTGCACCAGATCGGCCCAGCCACCGTCGTAGGAACGCAAAGCGTGACCCTCGATCGCAACCGTCCGCTCGGCGACCGCGTCGAGGAGCGCGCGGTCGTGGGAGACGAGCAGTATCGCGCCGGGGAATGCCTCGAGCGCGGCCTCGAGGGCCTCCCGACTCTCGAGGTCGAGATGGTTCGTCGGCTCGTCCAGCACGAGGAGGTTCGCGCCCGAGGCGACGATGACCGCGAGCGACAACCGTCGGCGCTCACCGCCCGAGAGCACCGAGACCTGCTTCTCCTGCTCGGTGTAGCCCGAGAACAGGAACTTGCCGAGCAGGTTCTGCGCCTGAGGCCGCGCGAGGCCGGTCATCGCGACCGCGCAGTCGAGCACGCTTCCGCGCTCGTCGAGCTCGACGTCGTGCTGAGAAAAGTACGCCGGCTCGACGCCGTGTCCGAAGCGAATCTTTCCCGCATCGGGCTGACGATGGCCGACGAGCGTCTCGAGCAGCGTCGTCTTGCCCGACCCGTTCGGCCCGACGAGCGCCACGTGCTCCTCGCGCTCGATCACGAGCGTTCCGCCTTCGATCAGCTCCTTCCCACCGGCCGAGAGCCGAAGCCCCTCGATCTCGATCACGATCCTGCCACTGCGCGCGGGCTTCAGAAACTCGAAGCCGAGGCTCCGTCGTCGCTGCGTCAGGTTCTCGAGCTCGCCCGCCGCCTTCTTCCGCTCCTGCTCGAGGCGGCCGATCTGCGTAAGCTTCGCCTGTGCCTGCTTCGCCTTCGACTTCTTGTACCGGAACCGCTCGACGAATCGCTCGAGCCGCTCGATGTCGGCACCGACCCGCTTGACGTTCTTCGCCGCAGCCTGGGCCCGTGCCGCGCGCTCGAGGCGCCACTTGTGCCAGGGGCCGGAGAAGTAGAGGCCACGCCCGCCCTCGAGCTCGAGCACCGCAGTCGTCACCGACTCGAGGAACCAGCGGTCATGGGCGACGAGGATCACCGCCGCGTCGATGGTCGTCAGCTCGCGCTCGAGCCACTCGAGGCTCTCCACGTCGAGGTGGTTCGTCGGCTCGTCGAGAAGCAGCAGGTCGGGGTCGCCGGCGAGCGCGCGCGCCAGGGAGGCTCGCGTCAGCTCGCCACCCGAGAAGGTCGAGAGCTGCCGGTCGAGGTCGGCGTCCCGGAAGCCGAGGCCGCGGAGCATCGAGGCAGCGCGGTCGCGCCAGCCCCAGCCACCCGCGTGCTCGAGCCGTGCCTGCGCTTCGCTGTAGCGGCGGAGCGTCGCCGGGTCGTGCGCACCCGCCGCCATCGCCTGCTCGAGGTGCTGTAGCTCTTGCTCGATGCGCACGAGATCGGTGGCACCGGAGATCGAGTACTCCCGGAGAGTGAGGCCACGGTCGCGTGGCGGGCGCTGGTCGTGCAGCGCGATCCGCGTACCCTTCGCAAGGGCGACTTCGCCGCC
>JBKJVI010000057.1:0-7037 GCA_046590225.1 Gaiella sp.
CCATTCAACGTCAACGTACGCCCATCACCCGCCCCAGCCTCACCATTACTCAAATCACGCTCCACCGGCCCCCAACCATTCACCGCCGACGTCCACGCCAAACCAGACACATACGTCGACGGTTGAGGCGCGACGACGACGGGCGGGGGTGGAGTCACAACGGGTTCTGCGGGTAGTGGATTTGCGACGGTGACGAGGTTGTCCGCTCGGCTGACACGGCCTGCGGAGTCGCGTGCGATAGCGGAAATCGTATGGTCGCCGTTCGAGATATCCATCGTGTTCCACACCTTCGCGTACGGAAACGCAACGACCTCGGGGCCGAGCTGCGTGCCGTCGACGAGGAACTTGACTCCGGCAACGTCACTGAGTGCCACTGGAGTAGCAACGAGCGTCACGTCAGCCAGCACTTTTGTGCCTGACGCGGGAGTCAGAGTGACACAAACACTCCTGACAGATTCACCTCGGCACCCCCGTACCGCGCCTGCGCTGCCGGCGATAGAGCCAGCGACAATGAGCGAAACGAGGAGGAGAGTGACAAAGAAGACAATCGATATGCGGGAACGATCAGTTGGCGGTGTCATGCCCCCTAGATCGACTGGTCAGGGGGTAAGCCTATCCCCCATTCCGGTATTGCGCTCTTTTCGTTCCAGGGATGGACGCTTGCGCAAGGCTCGTCTGGCGGCCTTGTACACGAGCCCCACCTCGAGGGCCGCGCGCCCACCTGCCCGTCGCGTGCAGACGACCGACTCGAGGCCGTGGTCGGCGGTCGCGAAGCGATACTTGAAGTCCTCTGCGCCGCGACCGAACCGGTATTCCGCTGCCCCCTCCTCGGCAGCAGCCTGGATCGTGTGCGCAAGGAGAACCGATCCCACCGAGAGGCGCTCGATCGAGGGATCGCGTCCCGCCTGGTAGTAGTTTGTGATCTCTCCTGTGTGGAATCCCTGCCACGCGGCGACCGGCCGCCCGTCGAGCTCGAGGATCCAGAGGCGCAAGCGATCGAGCGTGAGTGCCTGGCGAGCTATCTCCCGGTGGAACGGCGTATCCCAGAAATCGCTCGTGAGCCCAGCGAAGCGAGCCCGGTGGAGTTGAAAGAGCGTCGTGAGGTCGTCTTCGAGAGTGACCTCATCGGCGAGCCGAACGGTCGCCGTTGCGTCGCGTGCGATCTCTCTCTTCCGCCTCGCGAGTTGTTGCCGGAAGTTGGCGCTGCGGCTCGCTAGAAACGAGTCCCACCCTCCTTGCGTGAACGTCAGTACGGGACTCGCTTCCCGCCTCCATTCCCTTCCCCCGAGAGCGTCGCTCCAGTCGACGTCGCCGGGCAATTGCTCACAGAGTGCGACGTCGAAGTCGAGGGCTGCAAGCGTGCGGTAGAGCGCCTCAGCCGTCTCGACCCGACGTTCCGGCCGGTGAATTGGCCCGAGTTCGTCGCCGGTGCCGTGCCCGAGGAAGCGGATGACTCGTGGCCGCCGCGCGCGCGAGACGTAAAGAGGGATGACGGCGACGAGTGTGCCTGTCTCGTCGCGGCAGGCGTGGAGGAGTAGTTCTCGCCCCTCTCCGTTGTGTCGCCACCATGTCTCGACCCATTCGTACGTTGCGAAGATTCCGCCCGCAGAGGCGGCGAGCCCGCTCCATTCGGTTCGCAGCTCCTCGAAAGAAGGTATGAACGTGACTCGGAGCGGTGCGCTATCAGCCATCAGCGCCTCGAGGCGCCGTCACGGCTACAACTTCTCCAGACACCGGAGATACAATGAACGAACCGCGATCCAGATCCCATCCGCTTCCGTTGCGCGTCGTGCGATCACTCGTCCGCTTTCTCGGAGTGCCAATGGCTGTTGCCGCGATTTGGGCACTGCGAGTCTCGAACCGGAAGGCAGGCATTGTGCTGATGTACCACAGTGTGGCGGAGTACGCAGGCGCACCGGACAGGGAGCTCGTGCCACCCCACGCAGCCTCGGTCTTTTCCCATCAGGTGCGGCACCTCACATCCCATTACTACGTGGTCGACGCGGCACGGGTTCGCGACGAGGCTGCCCGGCGTCGGCGGTTTGGTCGTTTTCCCGCCGCGATCACGTTCGATGACGACCTCGAGTGTCATGCGACTGTGTCGGCGCCGCTCCTGCGAGAGGCAGGCACAACGGCAACCTTCTTTCTCTCGGGGGCCTCGCTCGATCGCCCGTTCGCATTTTGGTATGAGCGTCTCCAGAGAGCCTACGATCTGGATGTGCCGGGACTGGCTGCTCTCGTGTTGGGGAGGGATGCCCCAGCTGGGCCAACGGGGATTCACGAGCTTGGCTTGCGCGTCGAGCAGATGAATCCGAGCGAGCGCGATGCGGTGGCTCGTCGAATCGGCGAGATCCTCGGGCCTGATCCACCCCGTTCCGGTATCCGTGCCGAGCAGGTGCGCCAACTCTCGGACGAAGGGATGACCGTTGGCTTCCACACTCTCCGTCACGATTCGCTTTCGTGGTTGCCGGATGATCTTCTCGCGGCTGCGATGACGGATGGGCGCGAGGCGCTCGAGGCCGCAGCTGGTGGCCCGATTGCGACGATCGGCTACCCCCACGGCCGAGCAGACGAGCGAGTGGGTGCCGCAGCGCGCCATGCAGGCTTTGCTGCCGGCTTCACAACGCAGTCGGTTGCGGTCACGCCGTCGAGTGACCCACTCCTGCAAGGCCGGCTCGGACCCTCGTTGCGGTCGGTCGGAGCGATGGCTTGTTTGCTCGCCTGGTCGCTGCTCAGGGCTGGAAGCGCTCAATCCAGGGGGGTTCAGTGATCGTGAGCTTCCTGAGCTCGGACCGGCGCTCGTTGGCCAGCACGCGGCGGGTCATCTCGACCCCTGGCTCGGGGACGAGCGCACCCAGCGCGCGTGGCAGAGCGCCGATGTCTCGGTAACGCACGGCGCCGCGCGTGTACGTCCGCACCGCAAGAAGCTTACGGCCGCCGCGGCGATGTCCGCGGGCGACCCAGCGAGAGAACAGCGCTCGATCGAAATCAATGCCGTGGTCGCGACTCGTGGTGGCATGCTTCTCGACGAGGTACTCCATCTCGGGGAAAACATCTCTCGGGTCGGTGAGCAACATGCTGTCGGCATGCATCACGTACCCGACGAGCACCTCCGAGCTCGAGGCCGCTGATCCTGCGAGAGCGAGCCGGATCCACAGATCCCAGTCGGCGAGCTGGAACAGCTTCTCGTCGAAGCCCCCGAGTTCTCGCACGACGTCGGTGCGAGCCATCACGTTCGAGCACCCACACCAGATGACGTTCCAGCGCAGAAGTCGGTCAAGGACTGTCGCCGGGTCAGGCTGCTCCACCGCGAAGAGGAAGTGATGTTCGCCGTCGAGGCCGGCGCCTGCCGCGTACGCGAACACGGCGTCCGCAGCGACGGCCGCGTCGAGTTGGCCGCGCAGCTTGTCGGGCGCCCAGATGTCATCGTCGTCGAGGAAGCTCACCCATCGACCTCGAGCGACGGCAATGCCGGCGTTGCGAGCCTTCGCCACACCCAGCGACGTCTCGTGGCGCACGACTCGGAGACGCGGCTCCTCGAGCGCGGCGAGGCGCACTTGCGTTTCGTCCTCGGATCCATCGTCGACGACGATCACCTCGTGGTCGACACCCACCTGCTCCAGAGCGGCCGGCAACGCCGCACGCGAAAAGAGGTTCCACCTGCTCCGCGTGGGGATCACGACTGAGACTTCGGGTCGGTCAGCCACTGCTCGGGATGCGCGCCGTGAGAGTGAGGTTCATCGGCAGCGCGGCGTTACCGCTGCCTCGTTCCTCGCCCCAGGCGAGCGCGAGGCCAAGGATGTTGAGACCTGCGTAGGCTGCGGCGAAGAGTGGGTGCAGCATGTGCAGCGGTCGAATCCGTGCCGTTCGCTGCTCGATGGCCGAAAGGATCCCGGTAGTCATCCCCGTCCACGCAACGCTGCGCCCCCCATGCTCGTGCACTTCGACGTTCGCCCAGTCGGAGAACAGCCCGCGGAGCTGCTGCTCGGTATAGCGGCCCTCGAACGAGATCCGTCGGTCATACTCGAACGCAAACACGAGGGTCACGAGGGCCGTGCCTCCGGGACGCAACACGCGGGCGATCTCGGCGACGGCGCGCGCCGGATCTGGCGCGTATTGAAATGCCTGGATGAACAAGACCAGATCGAACGAAGCGTCAGGAAAGGGCAGAAATGTGTCGGAGGCAACGTCGGCGATGCTGTAGGGGTTGTCACTCGTATCGAACCCGACTACCTTTGCGCCGGCGGGAAACATGTCCTCGTACGGCCGAGAGCCGCACCAGATGTCGAGGATGTCGTTGGTCGGCGGCGGTACTTCGAGAAGTGCGGCACGAAGACCCTCGACGAGTTTTCGTAGATGGAGGTAGTCCGTCTGGGTCATCCGGGGGTGGCGCCGCGATCGGCGTATCGCACGCAGTTCGTCGGGAGAGAGGATCTCGGGGCGGTAAGCCATCCGTCTACATTGTCCTCATGAGTACAGCCAGCGCAAGTGTAAAGCGGTGTGATGGGGGGGCGGACGATGACCGTCCCATCGTCGTCATGCTCCCGTTCGGCGACGTGTTCCACGACTTCCTCGACCCGCTCGACATCAGTATCGCCGCCTTTCGCGACGAGTTCGTCGGCAGTTGGATGTTCGGGTACGTCACTGCTCTCGCTTCGGTCGGCGTGCACACGGTGCTCGTGTGCCCTACGTCGAAGGTATCGGAGACCGTGCGGACAAACCACGGTCCAACCGGCGCGGGGCTCGTACTGCTTCCGACGGGACGGGTCTTCTCCGCGCTTCGTGGGAGCGCGCTAGAGGGCAGACTCGACGGAAGACGGGATCCACGCACCCTGATGCGAGCAGCGGCAGCCCATACAGCGCCGTACGCCGGCACGCCTCCCGCGCGGATCGCGCGTGAGCTGCGTCGGACCGCGGCCCGCGCCGTGCTGTGCCAGGAGTACGAGACGCCACGTTTCGACGTGTGTGTCGCCGTCTGCCGAGCACTGCGGCAGCCGGTCTTCGGGGTGTTCCAGGGAGGCGATGAGCGACACAGCGTTCTGGAGCGTCCGTTGCGACCACTGGCGGTCAGAAAGTGTGACGGCCTGCTCTCCGGCTCCGCCGAGGAGTTCCAGCGTGTGCGCGACATGTACCGAATCTCCGAGGAGAAGCTCTTTTCCATCCCGAATCCTGTCGATGTTTCCTTCTGGCGCCCGGGCGATCGTGCGGCGGCGCGCCGGGCGCTCGGCATCTCCCCCGAAGCTCGCGTCGTAGCCTGGCACGGCCAGCTCGTTCGCCGGAAGGGGCTCGACGTTCTCCTCACGGCTTGGCAATCCGTGCGGGGCGTCCGTGCGGGGCGCGACCTCGTGCTGCTGCTCGTGGGAGGAGGCGAAGACCTCGGTGGTATTCGGCAGCGTATAGCCGACGAGCGGGTGGACGGTGTCCGTCTTGTCGACGAGTGGGTACACGATCGAGCACGGATCCGGGATGTGCTCGTCGCATCAGATCTCTACGCCTTCCCATCGCGGAGCGAGGGAGTGCCTGTCGCCCCCGCAGAAGCGATGGCGTGTGGATTGCCCGTCGTCGGTTCGCGCGCTAACGGTGTTCCCGACGTAATCGGCGACTGCGGTCTCGTCGTCGACCGTGACGACCCGGCGGCACTTGCCGCTGCCCTCGGCGCACTTCTCGACGACGACTCTCGACGGACGACCCTTGGCCACGCAGCTCGCGCTCGCGCCGAGGCGCATTTTTCGCACGCCGCCGTCGGCGCCGTACTACGGTCGACCCTGCTGGGTGGCTCTTGACGACGACGGCCCGCGTCGCCTACGTGGTGTCGGCGTACAAGCTGCCCCGCCAGCTGGAGCGCCTCTTGCGATGTCTTGCTGGGCCGGGTGTCACGTTCACCGTGCACGTCGATCGCAAGACGCGACGTCGAGACTACGACGAGATGGTTGCCCGAACCCGGGATCTCGACGTTCATTTCCTCTCGCGCCATGCCTGCCATTGGGGTGGTTGGGGTCACGTCAGGGCGACGCTGAAGGGCATCGATCGACTCGTCGAGGACAGCGTCGAGTACGACTATCTCGCTCTTCTCACGGGTCAGGACTACCCGCTCCGGTCACCGGCCGCGATCGCCGAGAAACTCGGGCCGGCGAATGGACGCTCATACATGAGTTGGTGGGAATTGCCTCGAGCGCAGTGGGGCACCCGTGGCGGCCTCGATCGGTACGAGGACTGGCATGCGATCACCTATCGACGAGTTCACCTTGCACTGCCGCTGCATCGGTCGTTGCCGCTCGGTGTGCCCCCGTACGGAGGCAGCCCCTACTGGTGTCTTTCCCGTCCACTCGTAGACTACGTGCAGGAATTCGTGCGCGATAACCCCGAATTCGTGAGGTTCTTCAAGCACGTCTTCATTCCCGATGAGCTGTTTTTTCAGACGATCGTGATCAACTCCGCCCTTGCCGACACCGTCGAGAACGACAACCTGCGCTACCTCGACTGGTCGCGGGAGCCTGCCCCCGCGGTCCTGACCCGTCACGACCTCGCTGCTATCACGACGTCCGGCGCGCTGTTCGCACGCAAGTTCGACGACACCGTCGATTCCACGATTCTCGACCTGCTAGATGGACACATTCTCGAGGGCACGGAATGATCCGGATTGCGTACGTCGTGCCGGTCCATCGTGATCCCGACCAGGTTGCACGGATGATCCGCCGGCTTGCCACCCCCTCGGCGCGGTTCGTTGTTCACGTCGACCGACGCGCTGACCCGTCGGTGCGTCATGGTATCGAGGCCGGGACGGAAGCTCTGCCGGTCGCGTTCGTCGAGCCTCACCGCTGTTATTGGGGCGGCTTCGGCATGGTGCGCGCGGCATTGAAAGGCATTCGGCACCTCGTCGACGAAGGGGTCGAATACGACTACGCGGTTCTGCTCAGCGGACAGGACTACCCGTTACGCCGAGCTCGCGAGATCGAACTGTTCTTCGGCGATGCAGGCGGCAATTCGTATCTCGACGCCTTCGCGCTGCCCCGCCCGGACGGCTGGGGTCCCCGAGG
>JBKJVI010000022.1:0-5782 GCA_046590225.1 Gaiella sp.
CGTCACCGTCGCATCGCTCGCCGGACAGACGGGCGGCATCGGGGCAGGTGCCTCGTACGCAGCCTCGAAGGCGGGCGTCGTCGCTCTGACGAAATCGATCGCTCGCTTTGCCGGCCCGCACGGGATCACCGCGAACTGCGTCAACCCCGGCCTGATCGAGACGCCCATGCTCGACGGCTGGCCGCAGGAGACGCTCGAGCGAACCGTCGCGGCGACGCCGCTCGGCCGCCTGGGAACACCCGAGGAGGTGGCCGATACGGTCGTCTGGCTTGCATCGGACCGTGCCTCCTTCGTTCACGGAGCGCACGTGGACGTCAACGGTGGCCTGTACACAAACTGAGTCAACAAACGAAGAGGAGGAACAACCACGATGGCAACAGCAAAGGTCTGTAGAGGAAGTTGGTGCATGGCGTTCGGGTTCGAGCCGATGGCCTCGCTCGAGCAGGTGGCCCAGGTGCTCTCGGCGTTCAACTACGACGGCATCGAGATCGGCGGCTTCTTCGACCACGCGACGGTCGAACGGTTTCCGGACAAGGCGAGTCGCGAGAAGCTTCGGGCACATCTGAACGGTCTCGACCTCGAGATCGCGGGCATCGCTCCCGGGCCCTACGGCGACCTGTTCCGCCTGCCCTGGGCGACCGGATCACAGGAGGTCTACGACGAGTACCTGGAGTACTTCGAGAGCTACCTTCAGCTCGCGGCCGACATGGGGATCCCCGGCATGCGCGTCGATCCCGGCGCAGCTGGCCCTCTCCCGTACGACGCCGACTACGAGCAGGTCTGGGATCGGGTCGTCCGGACGTTCCAGCACCACGCCGAGAAGGGTGCCGAGGTCGGTTGCATGATGCTCTGGGAGCTCGAATCACTGCAGCCGTTCAACAAGCCCACGGAGACAGTGAAGATGCTGAACGACGTAGGGAACGACAACTTCAAGCTGATGTACGACACCGGCCACTTCCAGGCCTGCGGTGTGATCGGCCACAACCACGTGCAGCCGGCCGAAACGCTGCCGAACCAGATCGACTTCATCAAGATGCTGCCCGCGAACTCGATCGGGCACATCCACCTGTGCGACACCGACATGAACACCTGCCTGAACATGTTCGGCACGAAATCGAACTTCGGCGACGGGATCATCGACTTCGAAGAGCTGATGCCCGTTCTCGCCGATGCCTACAACGGAGAATGGTGGGCCGTCGACTCGATCCCCATGGGCTCGAAGGCCTGGCAGGACACCTGGGACGGCATTTTCGTGATCAACGACCTTCTCGACCGCCACGTTCGCGGAAAGTGAGGCAATGATGAAAGCAGCAGTCTTCTACGAAGCCGAAGACCTCCGTCTCGAGGATCTTCCCGAGCCAGAGGCCGAGGCCGACGAAGTCGTCGTGCGCGTGCTCGCCTGTGGCTTCTGTGGCTCGGACATCGAGTACTACTACGGCAAGAGTCCGCTCGGCACAGCGGACGGCAAGGGGCCGCTCGTCCTCGGCCACGAGGTGTGTGGCGAGGTCGTCCACGCGGGCAAGCTCGCAGAGCGCTACGGGCTGGCCGAAGGAGACCGAGTGGCCGTCAATCCCGTGCAGAGTTGCAACTCCTGCAATGCCTGCCGCGCCGGCAAGCTGCAGTTCTGTGAGAACTTGACGGTGCTCGGCGTGACCATGAACGGCGGCTTCGCGGAGTTCGCGAAGACGAAGATCGCTCACGCGTACAAGATCCCCGACAGTCTCACGAACGAGCAGGGTGCGTTCGTCGAGATGCTCTCATCGGCGGTGTATGCCGTTCAGAAGGCCGAGATCAAGCCCGAGAACTTCGCCGTCGTCTACGGCCCTGGTCCTGTTGGACTCTCCATGGTGCAGCTCCTCAAGGCCGAGGGTGCGCGGGTCGGGATCGTCGGGACGCGGGACTATCGGCTTCAACTCGCGCTCGACACGGGTGCCGATCACGTCTGGAACGTCAGCGACGAGAACTCGCCGTTCTACGCACCGGACCTCGGGGAGGCAATCAAGGCAGTCAACGACGGCGATCTGGCCGATCGCGTGCTCGTCGCAACCGCTTCGGTGCAGGCAAACCAGCAGGCAATCGAGATCTCGGGCCCCGGGTCGGTCGTCGTGTTGATGGGCCTCGCCGGCCCGCACGACTCGATCACGGTCCCGCTCCTCTCGAACCTCTACCTCGACAAGACGATCCGCTTCTCGCTGCTCTATCCCCTCCAGTGGCCGACGGCGATCCGGATCCTCGAAGGCAAGACCGTCGACACGAGCAGGATCATCACGCACTCGGCCACGCTCGACGGCATCGCGCCGGCAATCGAACGCGTCCTGAACAGGGACGACTCTGTCATCAAGACCGTCATCACTCCATAGGGGGCAATCATGGCCGAACCGCGCTTCTCCGTCTCCCAGATCACGACGTTCCATCAGACCTTCGAGCAGGACCTCGCCACGTACCATGAGGCCGGCGCCGAGGGAATCGGAGTGTGGGAGTTCAAGCTGGGTGACGACGACGCCGATACCGTCGCACGTCTGAAGGAATCAGGGCTCAAGGCAACAACGTGCATTCCGGGGACGCTCTCGATCTTCCCCGTTCCGTTTCCCGGCCCGACCGATCCGGAGGAGAGGACGCAGGGACTGTGCGACGCGATTCGGCGATTCGCGCCCTTCGAGCCCGAGGTGATCCTGTGCCTCACGGGTCACCCGGGCGAGGGGGCGGATCCGGTCGAGTCGAGACGGGTCGTCGTCGAAGGACTCCGCCGCTGCGCGAAGGTTGCAGCGGAACACGGGCTCACCCTCGGGCTCGAGCCACTTCACCGCGAGGTCTACGGGCACTGGTCGATGATCGGGACGATCCCGGAGACGATCGATCTGATGGACGAGATCAACGAGCCGAACGTGAAGCTCCTTTACGACGTGTACCACCTCTGGGACACCGACGACGTTCTCGAGCACACCGTCAGGAACGGTGACCGGATCTCCTCGAGCGTCCATATCTGCGACTGGCGCGACCCGACGCGGAACGACTTCGACCGGGCCCTTCCGGGAGACGGAATCATCGATCTGGCAGCGATCTTCGGGGCGCTCGAGGCGGGCGATGCGATCGATTGGGTCGACCTCGAGATCTTCTCGGATGACGGCTCGTTCAGCGACATGGACTTCGACGACTCGCTGTGGAAGCAGGATCCGGTGGATGTCTGCCTGCGCGGCAAGGCGGGGTTCCAGAAGGCATGGGCGGCGCGGAAGGCACCCTCCTGATGCGTCTCGCCGGGAGAGTCGCGCTCGTGACCGGCGCCTCGCACGAGCGCGGTATCGGCCGCGGTATCGCACTCGCCCTCGCCGCAGAGGGAGCCGATGTCGCGTGTTGCGACATCGGCTTTCTCGACGCGGGCGAGCAACTGGCAAGCGAGATCCGCGCGATGGGCCGCCAATCGATGTTCTCCACCTGCGACGTGTCCGATCGCACCTCGGTCGACGCGCTGATCGAGCAGGTAGAGCGAGACCTCGGCCCCCTCGACATCGCCGTCTCGAACGCGGGTACGGCCGGATGGGAATCATTCACGGAGATCACCGACGAGAGCTTCGACCGAATCGTCGGCGTCAACCTCACGGGCGCCTTCAACGTCGGCCAGTCCGCTGCCCGGGCGATGGTGCGGTCGGGTCATGGTGGACGCATTGTCTTCACGTCGTCCGTGCACGTGCAGATGGGCTTTCCCTCGATGGCGATCTACGGATCGACGAAGCAGGCGCTTCGAGCGATGGCCGAGACGATGGCGATCGAGCTGGCGCAATTCGAGATCACCGTCAATCACATCGGGCCGGGTTGGGTGAAGTCCCAGCTCAACGACAGCTCGCCCGGACTCCAGACGAAGGCAGACGAGGAGGCGACGTTGAAACTGATCCCGATCCCGCGTGCATCGGAGGCGATCGAGCAGGGCTACGCGGTCGTATACCTCTGCTCGCCGGAAGCCGAGTACGTGACCGGCGAGTTCCTCCGGGTGGACGGCGGCTTCGTCGTGGGGAAGTTCTGATGGCGCGTGTCGTCGGGCTTCCCAAACCTCTTGCCGATGCGGTCGGCGTTGTCGGAGACGAGCGGACACTCGTCGCGGGAACGGGTGAGCATCGGGTGGCCCCGTTCCTCGAGATCACCCAGGCAGACTGGGAGGCAACCATCACTGGAGTGCGCCGAGCGTTCCAGGCCGCGCGCGACGCGGCTGCAGAACTCGTCGAGCAAGGGCAGCCCGGGCGTCTGATCTTCGTCTCGACCGCTGCCGCGCTGCGGCCCGTTCAGGGTGCATGCCTTGCAGCGACGGCCGGGGCGTTCTTCCACACGCTCGCCCAGGTGGCAGCGATCGAGCTTGCCGCAGAGGGTGTTACGGCGAACGTCGTCGCTCCGGGTTTCGTCAGCGACGAACGCTTTGTCGACTCGACACCGGCGGGTCGGGCTCCGGAGCCTTCGGACGTGGCAGACGTGTGCGCGTTTCTCGCATCCGACGCGGCGTCATTTGTGACCGGCGCTGTGATCCCTGTCGACGGCGGCTTCTCGATCTCGAAGTCCGGAGGCGGCAGCCCACTCCTCCGCTGAACCGTCGGCTTCCTCCGGCCGGGTCCGTTTTTGACGGGCGCGGCCGGGGTCCCTACGATCGATCGGCAACCTGCCACCGCAAGAGGGAGAGCGACCTTGGAGATTGGATTCGTCACCGCGATCGCCCACGACTCGACGTTCGAGGAGGTCCTCTCGTTCGCGGCAGAAACCGGCTACGACGTCGTCGAGCCCATGTGTTGGCCGCTCGGCAAAGCCGAGCGGCGGTACGCCGGCATCACGCACATCGACGTCACGGACTTCGGGGTGGACGAGCGCGTTGCCGTCAAGGCGCTCTGCGAGCGCTACGGAATCGGCCTCTCGGCGCTCGGGTACTACCCGAACCCTCTCGTCGGCGATGCGGCCGAACGCGAGGTCTATGCGAACCACCTCCGCGCCGTGATCGATGCGTCGGCGCTGCTCGACGTCGGCCTCGTGACGACCTTTGTCGGACGAGACCACGAGAAGTCGCTGGCCGAGAACATGGAGCTGTTCGAGCAGGTGTGGCCGCCGCTCGTCGCCTACGCCGAAGAAATGGGTGTGCGGATCGCAATCGAGAACTGCCCCATGCTGTTCTCGGACGACGAATGGCCGGGCGGCAAGAACCTGGCCGTCTCCCCGGCCGTGTGGCGCCAGATGTTCGAGGTGATCCCGAGCGCGTCGTTCGGGCTCAACTTCGATCCGTCCCATCTCATCTGGCAGGGCATCGACTACGTCCGCGCGATCAGGGAGTTCGGCGACCGCCTTCTGCACGTGCATGTGAAGGACGAGCGCGTGTCGCCGGACCGGCTGTACGAGCACGGAGTCCTCGGTCTTGGCTGGCACGATCCGAAGCTTCCCGGGCTCGGCGACTGCGACTGGGGCGCGTTCTTTGCCGCGCTGACCGACGTCGGCTATCGCGGTCCCGTCGTGATCGAGGTGGAGGATCGCGCCTATGAGTACGGCCTCGAGGGGCGACAGCGCGCACTCCGGCAGTCGCTCCGCTACATCGAGGCGTTCATCCGCTGAGCCGAACGCCGTTGACACCGGCAACGCGAGCCGCGAAGACGTCGATCTCGTCCGCCCCGTCGAGCGCGCCGACCTCGAGGTCGTACCTCCGGCTCTCCCCCGCCGCGAGTTCGATCAACTCGCCACGCTCGCGCGCGTCGAGCCTGCCGGCGGTCCGGTTCGTGCTCGGCTCGATGCCGACGACGTAGGTTCCCTCGCCGAGCGT